>JAFGFF010000334.1 GCA_016931075.1 Pirellulales bacterium
AATATGGAGGGCCACGCTCCGTCGTGGCCGTGAATCGCCTGATGCCGCGGCCACGACGGAGCGTGGCCCTCCAAATTAATAGAAGTCACTTTTTTGCGGAGATCAGTAACCCAGCCTGCAAATGATCCCGGGCAAGAGCGGCCTGTTGGAAATGGGGCGCCGCTGCTGGACAAGCCCGCAGTGGTGTCCGGCACCCGCGCAAAATGCCCAGACCGTTCTTGACGTCCCACAAAGGCCCGCTAGACTGAGGGGAGTAGTATTCGTCTCAATTACGGAGAGCCAGACATGGGCGACAAGGGAAGCAAAGACAAAGGCAAGCGCGAACAACAGAAAAAGGCCCAACGCACTCCCAAGGAGAAGCGGCAACTGAAAAGGGAGAAGAAGAACAAGTAGCCTCGCACCGCGATGCACCCTCACGCTCGAATCAGGGCATAGTCAGGACAGGGCCGGGCTATCGTGCGCCGAGAATCGCGCTGTTGCCGACGCCTTGCACGCCGACTGCCATGCCGTTTGCTGGGGGACGTGGAATGCTTCAACGCCTGCTGTTGACCCCGGCCCTGCTGATCACCGCGATTGCTTTCTTTCCGCGGCCATCCCTGGCAACCGGCTGGAACGACTATTCGCTAACGATTGCGCCGGGCTACACGATCCACCGGTGCAATACCTTTGATATCGGCCTGACTGGCCCCTCGGGCAGCATAATCTACTCTCCGGAAGAAGGCGGCGTCACCGGGCCCATCACGGGCTACATTGTCGCTCCGGACCACATCTTCCTGCGAACGGCCGGGCAACGTCGCCGCAACGCCTTTCAGGGCGACACGTTCATCGACGTCGATCCGTCCGTCGAGTATTTTTTTGTGGTTAGCCGCTCGAGCGATATGCTTCGAGGCCCCTTCTCGCTGGCCGAGTTCGAGAAAGCTCCCGAAGTCGCGGCGCTGGAGAGCCTCGACTGGACCGCCCCCGCTAATCCACACCCCGAACGGGCCCGGGCCGGGCAGGTCATGTTTCTCGCGTTCGCGGCGATGGTTTACGGCGCGCCCTTGTTGTTGCTCGTGATGGTCATTTACGTCGTGGTTCGCCTCTTCAGGCCCGGTCGGCCGGACAAGGCCGACAACTCGTCCTAATGGACAAGAAACCAGCTTGCACACTCCCCCTTTCCGCACGATAATGCCCGCGGCTGCTTGGGGTGGCCGTCTGTCGTGACCTGTTGGATGGGAGACTGCCATGCGCTGTGCATCAGTTCTTATCGGATTGTCGCTTCTGGTTGTCGCCGCGATGGGTTGCGAGTCGAAGCCTCCCACGCCCGAGGAGGCAAAGAGCCAGTTCCTCACGGCGGTGAAACATGACTTCAGCGGAGAGGGAGCCGACTGGGGGGACGCCGCAAAGGTCTGTTTCCGCGAGGGCAACCTCGTTCGGAACTTCCAGGACGTCTTCGACTCCGCGCACATGAAAGATCGGCTTCGTCCGGATCCACGCGTGTTTCGAGGCGCGCATACGCGCTACATCTGGCAATTGAGCAACGAGTCGGAAGGAGTTATTCTCTGCGTCTATGTCGGAAACGACCCTCCCGAGGTCCTGGAAATGAGACTCGACGCGATCGTCCACTAGACCCGATCACTCGGGCACCAATCAAAGCCATGTCCGAAACCGAATCCGAAAACAAATCTGGAACACGCGACTCGCCAAAGTCCCCCACGCGTCGCCAGATTTGGATGCGGAGGGTGCGGCGGGCGCTGGTGTTGTATGTGTTGGTGCCGTATCTGGTCGTGACGCTGGGCTTCGCCGTGTTCCAGCGGAAGCTGCTCTACCGGCCGACGGTGGTGGCCGAGAAGATGGGGCCGAAGGCGTCGCTCTTGCCGGCCGGACGGGTGCAGGCACTGGAAGTGACGACGCACGACGGGCTCACACTGAATGGGTGGCTTGTCCGGGCGGAGGAGTTCGGCCCGGGGAGGAAGGCCGTTCCGAAAGAGGCGACGCCGGCCGAGGTGCTCAAGGCGGGCCGGCCGGTGGTGCTCTATTTCTCCGGCAACTCGGGCAACCGGGCCGACCACGCGAGTGACTGCCGCGACTTCACCACGATGGAGGCCGACGTCGTGCTGTTCGACTACCGGGGTTTCGGCGACAATCCCGGCTCACCCAGCGAGGGGGCCCTGGCCGCCGACGCCCATGCGATCTGGGACCTGTTGACCAAGGAATATGGCGTGCCGCCGGAGCGGATCGTCCTGTTCGGCGAGTCGCTGGGCGGCGGCGTGGCCACGCGGCTGGCGTCCGAGTTGTGCAAAGACGGCACGCCGCCGGCCGGACTGGTCCTGGCGTCGACCTTTTCTTCGATGACCGACGCAGTCGCCTGGCACTATCCCTACTTCCCGGTGCGTCTGTTCCTTCTCGATCGCTATCCGTCCAAGGATCGCATCACCGAGGTAACCTGTCCGATCGTCTGCATGCACGGCACGTCCGACGACATGGTTCCCATCGAGCTTGGCCGAAAGCTGTTTGAGGCAGCCCCCGAGCGTTCGTCCTCGGGCGTTCAGAAGCGGTTCGTCGAAGCATCCGGATCAGGCCACAACGGACTTTCCAGCGCAACCGTGCATCAGGGCGTCCGCGAGCTGTTTCGCACCATCGCTACTGCTCCGTGATGGACATGGCACCCACGCGGGTGGCCCGGATAGCTCGGCTATCCGGGGGCCGTCAGGCCCAAGAGGTCTCGTGTTTTTATCCTGCACCGCCGGCAACGGTCAAGGACAGACAGGCCCTGTGGCTCGACGCCTCTTGTCGCTTCGCGACCCCGATAGCGGAGCTATCGGGGCTACCCGCTGTTTCGCATCATCACCACGGGCACGTGATTCCGAATCACAAGCCAAGAAACCAGCATCGCCCACCGGAGCCGTGCGTCTTGGACTCGATGGGCGATGCGTGTGGTGTTGTCTGAGGCGGGTGCTCCCGCGTCGGCCTGAGGCTCCTAACGCCTTCGTCTCAGCAACAAGGTCAGGCCACCGAGTACCAGGAGCGCGACCGCG
>JAFGFF010000335.1 GCA_016931075.1 Pirellulales bacterium
GGGATCGGCCAGCAGATACCAGGCCTTGTTGCTGCTGCCCTCAAAAACACTGCTCGAGAGGTAGACCGACGAGACCACCTCGAACTTGCCGGCGTGCGGGTTGGCCGCCGGCTTGGGCTTGCCCTGGGGCGTCGTCTCGTTGACGGTGAGGGACGTCATCAACAGCTCGGCCGGCACCTTTAGCGCGGTCGGCACGAGCAACAGCCGGGCGGGCACCCCCAGCGGCCGGCCGCCCGGCTTGGTCTGCTCGGCAAAGGCCACCTCGGCCTTGGTCAGGCCCGGGATGTCGAGCGCCGTGTCGGCACCGGCCAAGTAGTTCTTGTGATCGGCATGGAAAAAGGCCTTGCCGTCCGCCTGCACCGGGTTCGCCAGCAGCAGGGTCCAGACGGCGTCCGAAATGGCCTCGGCCGCCCCCATGCCGATCTGCCGGGGGATCTCGCTTAGGGCGCTTAAGTCGTCGTCGATGATCATCTGTCGCGTCAGGGCGAACATGATCCCGTGCGTGTCGGCCTTCTGGCCGAACTTCTGTTGGCCGACCTGGCCGTGCTTGAGCTCTCCGTCGGGGCCGACCTTCTTGAACTTGAAGTTGCCGGTCATGCGGTACCGGCTGTGTTCCTTGAAGTCGTTGACCGTGGCGATCTTGCAGATCCGCCGCCAGGTGTCTTCGATGTAGTTGTAGCCCTCCAAGAGCGACTTGTTGGCCACGTTGGACAGGATGCCCGGCAGGCTGGCCGTGCTGAAGGCCGCCTGCAGCCAGCCCCGCGCGTCCCGGCGGAAACGGGGCAGCCGCACGCCGCAGGCCAACTCGCAAAACTCCTGGATGCCGATGCCGCGGAGCTTGTCGGCCGCCTCGAGCGTCTGCTCCGAGTAGGCCGCCTCCAGGACGTTGACCGCCACGCCCGAGGCGGAAAGAGCGACGACCTCGAAGACGTGCGGCGAGGGGGCGCTGGCCTGGACGTGCGCGGCGGGTGCCGCCGGACGCGACGCGCGGAGCACCTCGAGCTCGCAGTGGGTTAGGTCCCAACCCTCATCGATCGCCCGGGCCTCGATCTCCGGGTACTCGCCGCCGCACAGTTTGTGGATCTCGGCGATCCGCCGGGTCTCTTCGGCGGCCGTCTTGCGCAGGTCGTTGCGAAGTTCGGCCAGCATGTCGGTCCGGTCGGCCGCTTCGAGCCGCTCGGGCGTCTTTTGGTTTTCTTCTTGATTTTGTTCCTTGGGCTGCGCGGGCTTGCCGTCGTCCGTGGTCACGGTTCCGACAGTGGTGGCGTCCTCAATAACAGTCGACTTCGACATCAAAACATTCTCCTTGGCTTGGGCGGTCACGACGGCCTTCGTGCCACCGTCGGCCCCGCTGTCGACAAAACTGATTTCCTTGAGCGTCATCCGGCGGACCACGTGAAGCGGCCCCTCGAACGTCTGGCCGTTGACCTGGACGGCCTGGCCGGGCGGCACGAACTCGGCCTCGAGCACCGGCCCGCCGATGCTCGCCTGCCACGGAAAGCCGTTCGAGCCGCTACGGGCCACGTCCCGCGCCGACGACGTGTCGCGACTGATCAGCCCCTCGGCGACGAGTTGCCCCTGGTGGGCCTCGATCCGCGTCGTGTGGCCTACGCCCTGGTTGGGTTTATGGTCCAGGCGGATCGGCACGGATTGGCTGGGCACATCCAGACCGGCCAGATCGACAACCACCGCGTGCGGGAACCCGGCGATCCGCATCGTGCCGCCCGAGTAGGCGACCATCGAGAAGCTGGGCAGTCCCTTTTCATCGGCCGCCGCCTCGATGATGGGCACGGCCGAAAACGCCACGAACTCAGGCAGCGTGACGCTGTTGGTCATCTGTGTCTTCCTCCTTGCTGGCCGTTGGCACAGTCGGTTGGTCTGTCACCAGGCCCAGTTCCTTCATGAGCTGCCGTTCTTTCGCCCGCTGGCGGAGTTCGGCCTCCCAGTCCTTGCCCTGTCGGGCGTATTCATAAGCGAGCGTCGTCGTGTTGTTGGTCAACCGCGTCGCCTGGGCATTGGCCTCCTTGGCCGGGTCGACATGCTCCATGCCGTCCCAGAAAAACTGGTGGACGGGCGTGGCGATGGAACGGAGCACCGCAAAAACCTTCAACAGGGCCGCCTCGGCGATCCATGCCGAGAAGATGCGGTCCATCACCACGCGGCCCAGGTGGGATTGTTCGATACGAAGGCTTTTGAAGTAGGTCTGGTGGTCGAGTCGCCCGCTTGCGTAGTTGTGTTGGCTGGAATCGCCCGTGATCACGTTGATCGGCACTTGCAGGCAGCGGCCGATTTCGCCGAGGATTTCGCGTTTGAACTCGGCGTAGGCCGTGCCAGGCTGCTCCGCCTTGATCTGGCCCAGCTTCCAACCGTCGGGAAGCGTCGTGGCCATCCGCTTTTCGAGCTCGATCACGTCGAGCGGCTCGACGGGTGTCGCTTCTCCATTGGCCGGGGCGTCCGTGTAAAGGACGGCCGCGAAATCGGCCGCCGTCTCGGCCGCGCCCAGTACGGCCAACGTGTATCGGCGTAGCTGGGCAAACAGCGGCAAGGCGGGCGTAATCTCCGGCACGCCCCGGTGCTGGCCCGGGCGGTCGGCCCGGAACCAATGGAGCATCGATTGGGCCGAAATCCGCCGGCTTGTCACGAAGCCCATGCCGATTCCGTAGGCCCCCGGATGTTCCTGCAGGACATGGTAGGCCTGGGGGTTGCCCAGGTTGTCCAGCTCAATACCGTCGATGACGTCGGGCCGCTGGAAGGTCGTTACGGGCGTGGCAACCTGCTCGGCCTCGATCAGCCGGACGTCCAATTTCACCGGGTGGTCCAGCCGTGGATTGCTGACCAGTACAGCAAACGCCTCGCCGTCGGTCGACTTGGCCATCCGCATCGTGCGGAGCTTGGCCGCCAGGTCGACGGCCGTTGCCCACTCGGCGAACGCCTGCTCGACGATCCGGTTGGTTTCGGTGTCGTCGCTCAACAGTTGCAGCCTCGGGCCCGTTCCCACGCAGTCGCCGGCGATCGTGAGCGTCATCCCCTTGGCGTAGGAGTTGTTGGCCACCTCGTA
>JAFGFF010000336.1 GCA_016931075.1 Pirellulales bacterium
GACGAACCGGTCGTCTCCGACCACGATCCCGTCCTGGCCCTCCTGCAGTGGCAAGGCAATTGACGATTCCACGCCCCCCCCTTCACACCCTTCACACCCCTTCCCACCCTTCACACCCTTCCCCCCCCGTCTCTCCCACGGTTCGCTGCGGCGGTGTTCCGATAACAGGTGCTTGCGCGGGATCGGGGTTGACCCGAGGGTGTCAAATTGGTTAAAATAGCTTATGGCGGGTGCGGATGCGGACCATGGGCCGCCTGGGTCGGGGCGTGCATCGAGCCACCCCGGGACAACCTGTTTGAGAAAAGGAAGAGGACGAACCGTGTTCACATCAAGAAGATTCCCATTTTTCGGCGTCGTAGCGGTTGTTTTCTGGTTTTGCGGGGTCTATGGCGCCTGTCCCCTGGGCGACCTGACGGCCGACGGTGTGGTCAACGCTGCTGATTTACGGGCTTTTTCGAGCGTCTGGCTGACTTCGGCGACCGGGCCGGCCGATCTGAACGGTGACAGCCGGGTCGATATGGCCGATTTCGACGTGCTGGCCGGCAACTGGCTTCAGGCGGGCGAAGCGATCATTATCAATGAGCTTCACACCGATCCGGACATCAAAACGGAGCTGGTCGAGTTCGTCGAGCTGTACAACCCGGGGCCGGCCGATGTCGATCTTTCCGGATGGTACTTCAGCGAAGGAATCCTCTACACCTTCCCGCCCGGAGCCGTGTTACCGGCTGCCGGATACGCCATCGTGGCGCAGGACCTGAACCACGTCGAGGCCAAATGGGGCACGGGACGTTTCGGCCTGGGCGAGCAGGCTCTGTTCGGACCCTTTGGCGGCAAGCTGAGCAACGAGGGCGAACGCGTCGTCCTCTGCAATGCCCAGGGGCTGGTCGTGGACGAAGTGGCCTACCAGCTCGGCTTCCCCTGGCCGACGGTGGGAGACCCCGTGCCGGAAAACACCTGGGGTTCAGGCTGCTCCATGCAATTGGTCAATCCCGCTTTCGACAACGACCTGGGCGGAAGCTGGCGCTCCGGCTTTCCCACGCCGGCGGCGGCGAACCTGACGGTCTTCGCCGAGAACATCGCCCCGCAGATCCGCCAGGTCCGACACTCCCCGAAACAGCCGAGGTCGGGCCAGACCGTGACGATCACAGCCAAGGTCACCGACCCCGAAGGCGTGGGGGGTGTCCGGCTGATGTATCAGCCTGTGAATCCGGGCAGTTACATCGCCTTGGACGACGGGCAGTACCAGGCCTTGTGGTACACGGAGCAGATGCACGACGACGGGCTCAACGGCGACCTGACCGCCGGCGACGACGTTTTCACTTTCGAGCTTCCGGCGATGCTGCAAACGCATCGGCGTCTGATGCGCTACAAGATCCTGGTAATCGACGGCCTGGGCCACAGCGAGGTCGCGCCCTACGCCGACGATCCGCAGCCGAACTTCGCGTATTTCGTGTACGACGGTGTGCCCGGATGGAGCGGCGCGGCCCGACCCGGTGTCACGGAGGTGGTCGAGTATCCCGCCGAAGTGATGCGCAGTTTGCCCGTGTATCATATGATCGCCGACAAGCAGGACGTGGCCGACGCGTTCTATATGCCCGGGGCCCGGCAGGGACAGTACGGGGGCAGCGACTATCGCTGGCGCTGCACTCTCGTCTACGACGGCCAAGTCTACGACCACGTCCGGTTTCGCGCCCGCGGCGGCGTCTGGCGCTACTCCATGGGCAAGAACATGCCGAAGTTCGATTTTCTACGCGGCCACTCCTTCCAGGCGCACGACGACTACGGCCGCGAGTATGACACCACCTGGGACAAGCTGAATTTGTCGGCCTGCATTCAGCAAGGCGATTATCAGCATCGCGGCGAACAGGGCATGTTCGAGGCCTCTTCCTTTCTGCTGTTCAACCTGATGGGCTGCGAGGCCCCCAAGACCAACTGGCTCCAGCTCCGCGTGATCGATGAGGCCGACGAGTTCGGACCGACGCAGTACGACGGCGATTTCTGGGGCCTCTACATGACCATCGAACAAATGGACGGGCGGTTTCTCAACGAGCACGAGCTGCCGGACGGAAACCTCTACAAGATGGAGGGCGGCTCCGGCGACTTGAACAACCAGGGGCCGACCCACGTCACGGACAAGTCCGACCTGAGCGCGTTCATGGGCGGCTATCGCAGCCGTCCCCCCGAGACATGGTGGCGTCAAAACGTCAATCTCCCCGCGTACTACGGCTATCGCTGCGTGGTCGAGGGCGTCCATCACGGCGACATCGGCTACGGCAAGAACTGGTTCTTCTACCTCAACCCCGAGACCGACAGATGGTCCATGCTGCCCTGGGACGTCGACTTGACCTGGGCCAACAACATGTATGGCAACGGGGAGGACGACTTTAAGCAGGACGGTCGCATCTTCTCCAACAATAACATCCTTACCGAGTATCAGAATCGCCTGCGGGAGTTTCACGACCTTCTGTACAACGCCGACCAGGCGTACCAGCTCCTCGACGATCTCGCCAACATCATCGACCCTCCCACCGGCGGACCCACGATGGTGGACGCCGACCGGGCTATGTGGGACTACAACCCGATCATGACCAGCGGGTATATCAACTACAGCAAGGCCGGCCAGGGCCGATTCTACCAGAGGGCTGCGACAAAGGATTTCCGGGGGATGGTGCAGATCATGAAGGACTACGTGGTTTCCAACAACCGCCAGTTCGACACCTACTTCGAAGATCCGCAGATCCCCGGCACGCCCGCCATCAGCGCCACGTGCCCCCCCAGTTTCCCGATCAACGCATTGACCTTTCACACGAGCGATTTCAGTGATCCGCAAGGCGCGCAGACGTTTGCCGGCATGCAGTGGCGCATTGCCGAAGTCGCGCCCGGCTCGCAGATTGTCCGTCCCGAAGGCCCTTCGGGTGCGGTGCTCGTGCCGGATGGCGTGCAGTGGAAGTACCTCAAAGGCTTGCAGGAACCCTCTGCGACCGCCGGAGCGTGGCGGGAAGTGGACTTTGACGATTCAAGCTGGTCGGCGGGCTCCACCGCCATCGGCTTCGGTGAA
>JAFGFF010000337.1 GCA_016931075.1 Pirellulales bacterium
AAAAGGTGACAGTCACCTTTTGCCGGAACGGCCCTTCGGGTGCTTCGCACAAAAGGTGGCTGTCACCTTTTCCGCGGGCCGTGAACGGTTACCCGTTCCGTAACAGGCCCAAAACCAATAGACACACTCCCCCAGGACCGGTCAAGGCGCGGGCGGAGCCGGCTCGTGGACCGGGATTGGGGAGTGGTGGGGAGGGTTCATCTTCAGCGTGGGACTTGGGGGTGGCGCCAACGGTTCGCTTGGCTGTTCAGCCGCATCCTGGAGCACTTCGGAGATCTCCTGCCGGGAACTAAAGTAGTAGACCATCCCTATCACGGCGATCAGGATCGTGATGATCCGATAGCCCAGGGCAAGAACCAGGCCCTGGCCAACCGGGGCGAAGGCTCCGCTGGGCAAGGCAACTTGGGTGTACAGAGCATCGAGCACGAACTCAAAGGGTCCCAAGGGCAGTGGAATCGCGCCGGTCGCCGCACTGAGCGGCATGAGAACGAAATCCGTACTCATCAGATGGTGCTCGCCTGGCAGACCACAAGAGATCAAAAAGAGCCCTATAGCGAAGAAGCTGTGTACGCCGAGGGTCAGGACAACCGCCAACGCCAGCACGCCTGGCCGGCGGCGGTAGGTCCGCACGGCCTCCAGGACGCTCTCCAGGACGGGGCCCACCTTGGGCCAACGGCAGGCCGCCTGGGCCAATCGTCCTTCGGTCAGTGCCGGAATGAACACGAGCACCCATGCCAGGGCTCCTAGGCCCGTGGCCCAGAAGGCTACTTGGCATCCAATTTCAATGGCTTCCCCCGGCAACCGCCAGAACCCGGTCGCCAAGATAGCCACCGTGGCCACCACGAATACTAGATACAGCCCGATGAGCCGGTCGATCACGACGGAGGCCAGCGACTTGACCGGTTCCTGACGATACTCCCGTGCGAGCATGACGGCCTTGAGCACGTCGCCCCCGACGATGCCCATCGGCGCCAGATTGAATAGATATCCGACGAATCCGATTCGGAGCGTGTTGCGAAAAGGCGAGGGAATGCCCACGGCACGGACCAGGAAATGCCAGCGGATGAGCGTCAGCAGCACGGCTCCCGTGCAGGCCAGCCACGCCGCGGCGAGCATTCCCCAATGTTTGGGCTGGTCGCGGAGGTTCGAGAACGCCGCATCGCCCTTGGCCTGCATGACCAGATAGACCACGATCGCCACGGAGATGGCCAGCTTGACCAGGGTAATCAGGTGTCGTTTCACGAAAGGCTCCCACGAGTTTATTTGTTTTGCCAGGCCGTGTAGCCGGCCGGCTCCGGGCCGCGACCGTCGAGCTGTCGCTGCACCCGGTCCAGGTCGGCCTCGACCATCATCAGGATCAACTGCTCGAACGAGACCTCCGGCTCCCAACTCAGCTTGGCCCGTGCCCGGCTGGCGTCGCCCAGAAGATTATGCACCTCGGCCGGACGGATCAAGGCCGGGTCGACCTCGACGTACTTCTCCCAATCCAAACCGGCGCAGGAAAATGCCGTTTCGACGAGTTGGCGAACCGTGTGCTTCCGGCCGGTGGCGATGACGTAATCATCTGGCTCGTCCTGGGCCAGCATCAGCCACATCGCGCGGACGTAGTCGCCGGAAAAGCCCCAGTCCCGCGCGGCGTCCAGGTTGCCCAGGAGCAGCTTTTTTTGAAGGCCGAGCTTAATTCGGGCCACCGCGTCGGTCACCTTCCTTGTGACGAACTCCTTGCCGCGCAAAGGCGATTCGTGATTGAAGAGGATGCCCGAGCAGGCGAAGATGTCATAGCTCTCTCGATAGTTGATCGTGATCCAATGGCCGTAGACTTTGGCCACGCCGTAAGGGCTTCGCGGATAGAAGGGTGTTTGTTCGTCCTGCGGTTCCCGATCGACCGCGCCGAACATCTCGCTGGAGCTGGCCTGGTAGAACCGGATCTTCGGGTTGACCAGGCGGACCGCCTCGAGCATCCGCGTGACGCCCAGGGCCGTGAACTCGCCGGTCAACAGCGGCTGGAGCCAACTGGTCGGCACGAAACTTTGCGCGGCTAGGTTGTAGACCTCGTCGGGTTGGACGCCGTCCAGAAGATTGACGATCGACAATTGGTCTAACAAATCGGCCTGATGGAGCGTAAGTCGATCCCGCAAATGCCCGATCCGCTCAAAATTCTCGGTGCTGGCCCGACGGACCATCCCGTGGACCTCGTAGCCTTTGCCGAGAAGGAACTCAGCCAGGTAGGCCCCGTCTTGTCCCGTGATGCCGGTAATTAAAGCCTTTTGGGGCATGGAAACTGCCTTTCATCAAATACGGCGCCGGTCGGCGCCTAGAGCGTGTTGCAGGTGTTACGTTATCTGCGGCCGGAGGACACGGCAGTTGATCGGTTCCAACTCGGCGCGAAGCCGTTCGAAAGTGGCTTCATCCGGGCAGGTTCCGAGGATGGCCCCGCCGGAACCGGAAAACTTGGCCGTCGCGCCGGCCCGGCGTGCCCGATCGACCATCTCGACCTGCGCCGTCGGAATCCGGCAAATCGACCGGCGAATCTCAAAGTTCTCGTCGATCATCGGCCCGAACTGATTGAGCTGTCCGGCCAGAAGCGCGTCGCGGGCCCGTTGGGTCAAATCGGCCAACCGCTGCATGGCCTCAAGCACGGCCGGCTCGCCCCGCTCGAATCGGGCGCGCAAGTCGTTGTGAACCGTTTCCGTGGGACTGCTTACGTCCGCCCGATAGGCCACGTACAAAGGAGGCAGAAGCGCCGGATCGAGTGATTCGTAAACACCGCAGGAGAAACCGTTGAAAGTGCGCATCTTGTCCCGGGCGAAGTCCATGTAGACAAGGCCCTCGTAGACCTGGGCCACCCGATCCTGCAATCCGGCCGCGATGCCCAATTCTTCGGCCTCGACCGAAAGGACCAGCGACGGGAGGACCTCGTGTGGGATGGTCAGGTCGTAGAACTCCATCAGGCATCGCATCGTCGCGACGATGATCGCGCTGGATCCGGCCAGCCCGACCAGCCGCGGGATGTTCGAGTCATAGCGAACCGAGAAGTTGCGCCCGTGCAACGGGATGCCTCGCGTCCGGCAGTACTCGACGAACTTCTTGATCGTCGCCCGAATCAACCGGATGCCGCCGTAGTAGCCGTGCAACCGGACGTCGTGGACCAATTCGTCGACCGAGCCGAAGCGACTCTGGTCCGAATTGCCGGTGACGATTTCGAGACGGTCCCACTCGTAGAGCGTTACCTCCGCAAAGAAATTGCGGATAGAGAACGCCAAGGTCCTGCCGAAATAGCCGTCCGACGGATTGCCGATCAATCCGCCCCGGGCGTACGCGCGTCGTCGGATCAATTGCATCGCTACCCCTGATCCGTCGTTTCGAGTCGGTGGCAAAGGTGTTCTCGCAAGGCCTCACCACAGTGTGGATCGGCCAACGCGAAATCGACGAACGCCTCGAAATAGCTCTGGAAGTTGCCGATGTCGAAGCGGGTCTGCCCTTCGGCCAGACGGACGCCCAGCACCTTGCGCCCCTGCTGGACGAGCATCCGGATCGCGTCGGTCAGTTGGATCTCGCCATTCTTGCCCGGTTTGGTTTGATGAAGGCAATCAAAAATCCGCGGGCTGAAGACATACCGCGCGGCCACGGCCAGCGTGCTGTCTACTTCGCCGACGGCCGGTTTTTCGATGATGTCGGCCAATTCGAACACCTGGGCCGCCCCGCCACGCGGAACGGCAATCCCGTAGCGGACGACCTCCTCGGCGGGAACTTCTTCTAGGGCGATCACGGCGTCGGCGCCCGTTTCTTCGAATTGATCGACCATCAGCCGCACCACGCGACTCTGGGCGTGCAGCCCGATGATCGAGTCGCCCAACGCCACGACGAACGGCTGTTGGCCGACTACGCCCTGAGCACACAGCACCGCGTGTCCCAAGCCAAGCTGCTGACGTTGCCGGGTGTAGTAGTACTCAATATTGGCCCACTCGTAGGCCAACTCTTCCAACAGGTCTTCCTTGCCCGTCTCGCGTAGATGGGCAATCAACTCGGCATCCGTGTCGAAATGGTTCTCGATCGCCGTTTTGCCAGGCCCCGTGACAAAAAGAACCCGGCCCACGCCGCATCGGGCCAACTCCTCGACCACGTATTGCACGACCGGCTTTCGCCCGACGGGAAGCATCTCCTTGGGTTGGCTCTTGGCCACGGGCAACAGCCGCGTTCCTCGCCCTGCGACGGGAATGACTGCAATATCAACTGCCATGTCGGTGGGGTTCCTCTTTTCAAGCTGACTTGCTCGGCCAGAAATCAGGGACCGATTACCCCGAGTATAGGGAGCTTGGGGTGCCGAGAAAAGGGAGCTAGGACCCGCTAATCGGTTCCCCCTAAGGCGGCGGCATGCAATACTAGCCTTGTCAGTCCGATTTCAGTCCGGGAAGATGGTTTCTGGCCGTTCTGATTGCCAAAATGTGCCCTCGTGGGACGCTATTCCCATGGATGAACATCGCAGTACCCCCGAGAAGAGCGGTAAGTGCCCCTTGTGTGGCACGTCAGGCGCGGTGCCCACCAGGACGGGGCGAGAACTGATTGGTCAATGGCTTGGCGATGCGGCCGCAAGGCGACTGGGCATCTATACGATTCCCCCCGATTTACGGATCTCGGTCGTCATCCCCATTTATAACGAGAAAGCCACCGTAGCTGAAATCATCCAGCGCGTGCGGGAAGTTCCGATTCCCAAACAGATTATTCTGGTCGACGACGGCAGCACCGACGACACCCGAGAGATCCTGGCCGCCCTTGGACCGGCCGACGACCTCGATATCCTCTATCACGAGCACAACCGGGGTAAGGGGGCCGCGTTGCGGACCGGATTCGCCCAGGCGACCGGCGACATCGTCATCATCCAGGACGCCGACCTCGAGTACGACGCCCAGCAGTTCCCCTACCTGATCCAGCCGATCGTCGAAGGGGCGGCCGACGTCGTCTATGGCTCGCGGTTCCTGGCCGGAGGACCCCATCGGGTGCTCTACTACTGGCACTACGTGGCCAACCGGGTCCTGACGACCTTGTCGAACATGTTCACCGACCTGAACCTGACCGACATGGAGACCTGCTACAAAGTCTTTCGCCGGGAAGTCATCGAAGCGATCCTCCCGACACTGAAGCAAAACGGTTTCGGCATCGAGCCCGAGCTGACCGCCAAGGTCGCCCGGCAACGGTGCCGCGTCTACGAACTGGGCATCAGCTACTCGGGCCGCACCTACGAAGCCGGCAAGAAGATCGGCTTTCGCGATGCCCTCTGGGCCCTGTGGTGCATCGTCCGCTACTGGAAATGGGATTGAGGCTGTTGTCACATGCAAAAAGGGAAGTGGCCACAGATGAACACGGATAAACACGGATGGGATCAGTGGCTAGTGGTTAGTGACTAGTGGCCAGGCATGGACCTTTGGATGAGTAGTGACGCCATTTGAAAAATCTGGCCTGGAGGGCCACGCTCTGTCGTGGCCGCGACGTCCGGCAATTCACGGCCATGACAAAGCGTGGCCTTCCAAATCAAAGACATTGCTACCTATCTCAGGCATAGGGTCAACAGCACAATGACAAAAGCACTCATCTCCTCGTTCAAATATCATTAGCGTCGATCAGCGATAATTAGTGGTCCTTCAATCTCTAACCACTAGCTACCAGCCACAAACCACTCTCTTAATCTGTGTCCATCCGTGTTCATCCGTGGCCCCTTCACTTTGAAGTCCGAAAGGCGTTGTTCATGAAGCGTTGTTTCACCGCGGATTTGCAGGTTCGGAGTGTGCAGGAGCTACGGCCCGAGAGGCTCGAGTCGCTTCGGCTCGAAGCGCTCTTGCTGGACGTGGACTGCACGCTCAAGCCCTATCGAGACGAGGAGGTCGGGCCCGAGGTGGCGGCTTGGCTTGACGAGCTGTGCGCGGCGGGTGTGAGGCTGTGCCTGGTCTCCAACGGGCGGGGTCCTCGGATCGAGCGTTTCGCCGGGCGGCTTGGGTTGCCTTTCGTGGCCAAGGCCTGCAAGCCGTTTCCCTTCGGCTGTCGCGAGGGCGTGAAAAAGCTCGGCAGCGATCCGACCCGAACCGCCATGGTCGGCGACCAACTCTTCGCCGACATCATGGCCGGCCGGCTGGCCGGCCTGTTCACCATCCTCGTCACGCCCCTCCACCCCGAACAAGAACCCTGGTATACCCGCCTCAAACGCCCCCTGGAACGCTGTTTCGTCCGCTGGGAGTGTTGAAAAAGGCATCCTATGCGATGTTAGATTTCAGGTTTAGGTTCTCTGTCGATCCTAGACGTTGGAGGGTAAGGACATGCTTTGGATGCTTGCAGAGCCTGACCAAGGGACGTGTCGGCCGTCAACAAGTCTGGCTCACTTCCTTTGCTCCTGCCGAGCAAACGCAGCAACCGTGGGATGACTCCTAACCAAAGAGCAACAATGAGTGCAGCGGCTATTCCCCCGAGGCAGGAATACGGCTTCCGAACCTGCCAACCTTCGGTATAGGCGAAAACCCATCCTCCCAATAGCAAGATTGCCATCAGAGACATGGCCAGTGTGGTGCGTTCATACCGCTTGTGCGGGAATGAAAAGGCAAGGCGATCATGAAGATTCTTTCCCGTGAGTTCACCAAGAAGTCCAGAATAACATATTGCTTCAGTGTGGATTTCTCTCGCCCGAACGGATAGCACAATCGAGACAATGAGGTTAGCAAGAAGAAAGAAGAAGGCAAAGATGCATTGATCGTCGTCGATGCAATCGTCATTACCGCCCTTCCTCAGCAACCATCCTACGGCAACAGCATTCGCGGCGGCAAAGAACGAGAAGAATGAAATCTGCGATTGAAACGCGGCTCGCCCATTCTCGCACATCTCCCGTAAAGCAAAGTGAACAAGATGCGTGTCGCCTTGGGGTGTTTCAGTCATTCGTGATTCCTTTGAACTCCGACTACGAACGTCACCCGATTGTTATTGAAGTGCATTATATGCCAAGGTCTGCTTATTGAACAACGATTCGCTTTCAACCACCGGTCTTACTTATCAAAAGAAGACCATTCACTAACTCTCTCAGCGAGAACATCTGGATGTTCTGCCCCTGGTAAGACCTGATCCTTCAATAACACATTAACGGCAATCATAAGGCAGCAGACCGGGCCGTGCAAGCCAGGAGCAGTCTCTGATAAGGGAATAGCGTTAACAAGCAAACGACAAACGCGACCGGCAGGAACTTCGATTGGCCGGCGGTCCAAGATTTTCATAGCAGGGCGTTCCCTGCAATAATCACCTTCTCCGAAGCGAGGATCGGCTACTCCTCCAATCCATACTGCCCCAGCTTCTTGTGGAGTGTGTTGCGGTTGATGCCCAGGCGGGCGGCCGCTTTGATTTGGACGCCGTCGCATTGGGTCATGACTTGGGCGAGCAGTTCGCGCTCGACCCGATTGACGATTTGGGCGTGAAGGTTGTCGGGCTCGGGACCGGCCGAGGCGATGCCGTGCTGGATGAGGGTGGCGGTGAGGGTTTCCATGTCGGTGGAGCGACCGATGCGGGGAGGACGGCGGCCGAGGACCGTGTCGGGCAGAAGGTCCTTGGTCAGCTCGTCGCCGGGGGCCAGGACGATCGCCCGCTCGATGTAGTTCTGCAACTCGCGGACATTGCCCGGCCAGTCGTACGCCTGCAGGGCCTCCATCGCGGCCGATTCGAGGTGCGGGACGTGCCGGTTGTTTTCTTCATTGTAGATCCGCATGAAATGGGCGACCAGCCGAGGGATGTCCTCGCGTCGCTCGCGCAGCGGCGGGACGAAAATCGTCACGACGTTGAGCCGGTAGTAAAGGTCCTCGCGGAACTGGCCCAGGGCGACTTCCTCGTGCAAGTCGCGGTTGCTGGCGGCGATCACCCGCGTGTCGACTCGGATCGTCTGTGTGTCGCCCACCCGTTCGAACTCGTGTTCCTGCAACACGCGCAGCAGCTTGACCTGGAGCTTAGGCGTGGTCGAGTTGACTTCGTCAAGAAAAACGGTGCCAGTGTGGGCCGCCTCGAAACGGCCGATCCGGTTGTCGATCGCCCCGGTGAACGATCCCCGGACGTGGCCGAACAGCTCGCTCTCCAGCAGATTCTCGGCCAGCGCGCCGCAGTTGACCCGGACGAACGGGCCGCTTCCCCGTGGGCTGAGCCGGTGGATCGCGTTGGCGATCAGTTCCTTGCCCGTGCCCGTCTCGCCCATCAACAAGACCGACGCATTCGATTTGGCCACCTGCCGTGTGAGCCGATAGACTTCCTCCATGGCCGGCCCCGAACCGATCAGCTCAGGCGTGGGCGGAACCGCTTGCGAATGCAACGAACCAGAGGCCATGACCATTAAAAGGGGTCAGAACTCTTTTTCGCAGCTACCCATACATGGCACGGCTCCCCGAAAAACAGTTCTGACCCCTTTTCTCCTATTTGCGGGATTCGAGCGTGTCGAGGATCGAGCCGAGGACCTTTTGGGTCGCGGGATCGGCCGTTTCACTTTGGTTGTAGCGGTCGTATTGGCGGAGGATCTGATCGGTCCGTAGGAGCGTGCCGTGCTTCTTAACCGTTTCAGCAAACGCGGCGGCGGCGGCCTGACGCAGGGCAATCGGCTGGGTCCGGCGACTGGCCAGGTCGACCAGGGCCGTTTGGCTCTCGGGCGTGCCCATCGTGGCCAACGTGGCGACGGCCTTCTTGCCCAGGGCCGGCACGTAGACGGCCGACAACGCGGCCTCTTCGGCGCGATGGAAGTTGAACACGGGCCGCTCTTGGACGCCCAACTCGGCCAACCAGCCCAAGGCCTCGATCGCCTGGCGTTGCCGTTCCTCCGGGCCAAGCTTATTCCGACCGACCAATTCCATCAGCCGATCGATCTGCCATTTGATGGCTTTATCATCATGAGGACGCGAGAAGGCCAGGACCAGATCGTCGTTTCGGGCTGCCCGTCGAGCCTGATCGCGGGTTTGGTCGTTCATCAAAACTCCGACCGGCAGGCTTCCGGTCCGGCTGTCACGGCGAATCTGCTGGATGAGCATCCCCAATGGCGGCCGGTCGATCAGGGCGTCGACCAGCACAAACTCGTAGTCGGCCGAGGAAAAGAGCTTGGCCAACGTCTCGCGGCCCGTCACAGCCGTGTCGACCTCGTAGCCTAACGGAATGACCAGGCTGGCCACCTGTTGGACTTCCGCCTGGGTGGGCGCGGCGACCAGCGCCTTGCGGGCGCCGGTTCCCGTGGCCAAGAAACCGAGCGTCTCGGGCACGATACTGGCTCCGGCGAACGACTCGGTCGGCTGAAGCCGCATGATGGCGCCCACGGCAGCGAATTGGACCCGACGGTCGGGCGAGCGTACCGCCTTGGCCAAAGGGCCGGGCTGGACTCGCGCGCCGAGCATGCCCTTTGCAGTGCCGATCTGACCCAGCACTTGTGCGGCCGCCGCAGCCGCCGGGGCACGGCCCTTGGCCATCGCTTCATTCAATGCGGCTTCGACCGCCGCCTCGCCGAACTCGGCCGCCCGGGCCGCCGGAGTACCTTCCCCGGTCGGGGGCGGCTTGTCCAGCCCGTTTTCCAACGTGGCTCGTTCCAACAACGCCAGCAGATACAGCCGGCGGATCGACTCGTCGTTCGGGGCAATCGCAAAGGCGTCGCCGGCCAGCCGCGCGGCCAGAACGGCCGAGGCCACGTCGGTCGGGTATTGCTTGGCCACTGCCCGTTTCTTCGCCGGATCCCACTGCCAGACCTCGACCAGCCCCTTATCATCCTGGCGCAGCCCACGCCGTCGCTGGAAGTACTCTCTGGCCCGACCTGCCAGGATATGGGCCGCTTCGGGCCGTTTCGGCAGGGTGCCGACTAGCCGGAGCAGGGCTTTTCGGGCCGCCTCACGGACGGCCGGGTCGCTTTGCAGCGAAGCATACGGGGCCAGAAGATAGATTGTGGCATCCCGCGAACGTCCCTCAGCCAGGACGCGAATGAGTTGCCCGACCAAGGCCGTGTCGGGCGATCGAATCCAGGCCGACAACGGGCGGACCGACGCCGAGCCCAAATGGACCAGGGCCGCCCGGGCCGCGGCGTGCTCGCTCTTGCGTTGTGGATCGGCCAGCACGCCGATCAGCGGTTCCACGGCCGACTCGCCCGCCGAGATCAGGTTGGCCACCGCCCGATCTCGCACGTCGGGCGTGTCGCTGGAAAGCTCGCCGATGAGCTGCACGATCCGATCCGAAGCACGGCGTCGCTGATCCAGCGCGTTGAGCACGGCCTGGGCCAGCTTGTTGCCCTCAGGGGCCAGGTCCTCGCGCGAGGTCCACCGGAGGAAGACAGACGAGCCGATCTCATCACCCAGCGCGGTCAACCCGGCCTCGTCCAGATTCGCGTCGAGTACTTTCTTCAGATAGTCCTTCGCCAACTTCAACTCGCCCAGGTCGGCCACGATGATGGCCGCCCGGACCAGCTTGACCGGTGTGTCCAGCTTGGTCGCCGTGATTGCCTCGATCGCCGGATCCTTGGGCAGGAATTTTTCAGGATCCTCGCCCTCGCCTTTCGTCTGGCCCTTCGCCGGGACCGCGCCCGCCGCCGGCGGCGCCACGACTGCCGGTTCCTGGGCAACCACGCCCGTTGTGAACGCGAGCAATACCGCCAAACAAAGGCAACCGGCCAATCCCGGAAGCAAGCACGGGGTGCCATGCCCACGCTTGTCGTGGGCATGTGTGGCTCGGTCCTCGGCATGGCCACGCAAGCGTGGACCATGGCACCCAGGACGGGATAGTGCGTGGTCAGGAACGTCTCTTTTAACGATCTCGGAGCCGACACGCATTGGAATGAACCTCGTGAATATATTCACTCGTTCCGGGCAAGGTGCTGTTTCCATCGGGCGATCTGCCGGTGGACTTGTTCCGGGCCGGTCGAGCCGTGGCTGGTCATCGCCTCGACCGCCTTGGCCACGCCCAGGACGTCAAACACGCTCTCTTCCAACTCGGGACAAACCGCCTGGAACTCGTCCAGCGGCAATTGGGCCAGCGAGACGTCTTGCTTTCTCGCCCGGGCGACCAGTTGGCCGATCAGCTCATGCGCGGTCCGCTGCGGGATACCCCGGCCGATAAGATGTTCCATCAACGTGGTCGCGTCAAGAAAGCCCCGGTCGAGCCGCTCGGCGACGACCTGGCGGTTGATCTGGGCGCCGGCCGCCAGCGGCGCGGCCAGTTCGAGACACGCCTTGACCGTGTCGAACGCGTCGAACAGCGGCGGTTTGTCTTCCTGCAGGTCGCGGTTGTAGGCCAGTGGCAAGCCCTTGATCAGCACGAGCAGGGTCTGCAGGCTGCCGACCACCCGGGCCGTCTTGCCGCGGATCAGTTCCAACACGTCCGGGTTGATTTTCTGCGGCATGATCGACGAGCCGGTGCAGAAAGCCTGCGGCAGCTTGAGAAATCCGAACTCGGCCGTCGACCAGAGGATCCATTCCTCGGCCCAGGTGCTGAGATGTTCGGCGATCAGCGTCAGGACGAAGACGAACTCGACGACGAAGTCGCGGTCGCTCGATGTGTCGAGACTGTTGTCCGTCACGGCGTCGAACCCGAGCCGTTGGGCGACGTCTTCCCGGTCGATCGGCAGACTCGTTCCGGCCAGTGCCGCCGTGCCCAGGCTCAGCACGTTGGCCCGGCGTCGCGCGTCGGCCAGCCGCCCTCGGTCGCGTTCGTACTTCTCGCAATAGGCCAGCCAGTAGTGAGCGGCCAGGACGGGTTGGGCCCGCTGGAGGTGCGTGTAGCCGGGCAGAATGCAGTCGGCATCCGCCTCGCACCGGCCGACGAACGACCGCTGCAGTTCGACCAACCGGGCGTCGATCAGATCAATCGCCTCGCGGACCCAGAGCCGCAGGTCGGTCGAGACCTGGTCGTTTCGGCTCCGCCCAGTGTGCAGCTTCCGGCCCACGTCGCCGATCCGCTCGATCAGGGCCCGCTCGATGTGCATGTGGATGTCTTCGAGCTCGATCGAGAACGCGAATCGCCCGTCTTCGATCTCTTGACAGATCTCTCCGAGGGTTTTTTCGATCTGGCGGCACTCGTCGGGCGTGATCAGGCCCACCTTGGCCAGCATCTGGGCGTGGGCGATCGATCCGGCGACGTCGTGGGCGTACAGCCGCCGGTCGAAGCTCACACTCTCGGTGAACTCCTCCACCCGACGGTCCGTCGCTTCGTCAAACGTGCCTCCCCAAACCTTCTTCGCCACGGTGATCCTCGGCCATAATGGTGCCCAATACGCCCCAAACGCTACAAGATTATCACTGTAAACGGGTTAGAACGCGGTGTCAATGTGGGCGGGGCGGCCGGGGCCACCAGAGCGGGCCAGAAAAAGGGACGGGCCAGTCCGTGGGTATCGAGGAATTCGGGTGCCATGCTCCACGCTTGCGTGGGCATGTAGAACTAGAATAAGCCGTGAAAACATGCCCACGCAAGCGTGGACGCAAGCGTGGAGCATGGCACCCGACGTAGAGAATGTCATCTTTTCAATAGGCTGACAAGCGTTACCGGCCGCGTTGCCAGATCAGGCCGAGCGTGGCTGCCAGACTGGCCAGCAGCAGGGCGAGGCTGCCCGGCTCGGGCACAGAGACGCCTTCGACGCTCTGGCCCCAGTGGGCGGCCAGGATCGAGGCATCCAGATCGTCGACGATCCCGTCGCGGTTGAAATCGCCGTCGAACCAATCGACTCCGTCCGAGTCAAGCCAGTGCTCGGCCAGCCGCCGCGCGTCGAGTTGGTCGACCAGGCCGTCGCCCGTGGCGTCGCCGGGCATCAGCACGTTGATCGTCACCGTTCCCGCCGTGGTCGACATGTCATGTGTGTCGTCGACGAAATAGGTGAACGTGTCGATGCCGAAAAAGCCCGGGCCGGGCGTGTAGGTGAACCGGCCGCTGGACCACATCACCACTTGGCCGTGCTGTGCCGTGATGTCACCCACAACCTTCAGGATCGAGTTGGACGAATCGACGTCGATGTCATTCAGAAGAACGTCGTTCGCGCTGGTTACCGTGAGCACGCCACCCTCGCCGACCTCGTAGTAGTCGTCCACGGGCACCGGCGCATCGTTGACCGGGGCCACGTTGATTGTCACGGTGCCGGTTGTTTCGGAATAGTCCTCGCCGTCGAACAGGCGATAGGTGAACGTGTCGGCGCCGTAGAAGTTAGGATCAGGCGTGTAAGTGAACAGGCCGGTGGACGGCAGATCCAACTGGCCGTGCTGCACGGTCGTTTCCAAGACGACGTCCAAGTTCCAAGGCAGCGTTTCGACATCCTGGTCGTTGAACCGGACGCTCTGCCCGGCCGGCACCTGATACGGGGTGTCTTCCGTCACGTTGAAAATGTCGTCCACCGGCACCGGCAAGTCGTTGACCGAGGCGATGTTGAACGTGACCGTGGCGACGTTCGAATCGGCCATTGTGTCGTTGATCCGGTAGGTGAAGCTGTCAGTCCCAGAATAGTTCGCGTGCGGCGTGTAGGTGAATCCGCCCTGGTAATCGGATGTGAGCGTGCCGTGCGCGGGGCCGGAGAGCAGGGTCGGCAGATAGGGATCGCCGTTGGCGTCGGTGTCATTGGACAGAAAACCCTGCGTGGCAACCCGGCTGATGGCGGCGTCCTCGTCGAGGGTGTACTGGTCGTTGACGGCGACGGGAGCGACGTTGACCACCGGGGCGAGCTCGATAACGTAGGCCCCGTTGAGAATCGCGCAATCGCCTACCGAGTTGATCGGCCAGCCGCTGAGTTCGTACAAGCCGGCCGTGTTTCGAATGAGACCGCCGCTGGAGTTTCGGAGCTCACCGCTGGTGATGGGCGTGGTGAGAACGTAGTTGTTGACAAGGGTCATGCCCGTGCGAGGCGACGGATCGTGAATCACGAAATAGTCGGGGTCCGGCCCCCAAGGCGCCATGCCGTGGCCAACCATGGTGACGTAGTGCGCGCCCTTGTAGTGGTAGATGTCGGTCGACGGTTCGTAGTCACACCATCCGACGTTCCAGCAGACGACGGTGTTCTCGGCTTCAATACCCGCGCGCATCCAGTCTAGATTGGGGTTGTCGATGCCCGTGTCGTACGGCGGCACCATGTCGCGCCAGCCCTGGAACTCGAACCGCGTGATCGTGTAGCCGCGATCCTCGATATAGTCGGCCAACTCGGTGGCCCAGGTGATCGGATGCGTGCCGCCGCTGGTGTAGGTGTGCATGTAGGCTTCGGAACCGAGCGTGTCGGCGACGTGGAATTGGTCTTCCTTGCGGTCGGGCGTCAGGGGGGCCAGCTTCGGAAAGCCGTTGTCGGCCAGCCACATCACGGCGTTCGAGGCCGCCATGGGACCGCAGTAGACACCGCCCCCGCCGGGCATCCCGCCGTAGGACATGTCGGTCTGGCAGTAGTCGGGCGTCGAATCGATCTTTTCGGTGAAGGGCGTGGAACCCAGTGCGGCATTACCACCGAAAAACACCGCGAAAAGAAGGATGGCCCCAAGCGAGTTCCGGAATCGGAGCATGTCCGCTGCCTCTGTCTGATATGAGTGCCCTTGGCGGAAGTGGCTCTTTTTCGTTGCCGCCGATGCTGGCCACATCGGGGCGATGCTCCAAGACAACCTCCGTGCTCATCATCCTCTTTTCTCGGGACCGAATCAAGACCCGTGCCCCCGCCGTCCAGGGGCCATGACGCTGGCCAAACGAGTCCTTCAGCCGGCAATTTTGGGAGTGAGCTTTGGTTGGGAGCATCGGTTCTCGGTAAATTCCCACGAAGTTGTCAGGAAGCCATCGCGCCGGGCCAACCCCCTATGTAGAATGAAGGTTCTTCATGCCATGTTGAAAAGAGCAGTCTGGCTTTCTTGGCTTTTCTGGCCGGGGGGACAGAAATAATACCACCTACGATGAACAACGGGGCACGTATCGCAAGTGAGGTTACTCAGATGAAGAAAGTCACCATTGGATTCGCACTCCTGACGGGGCTTGCTGCCCTGCTCCTGGTTGCCACCCCGGCCTCTGCAGCCATTCATTTCGTGGTCACTCCGGCCGACTTGGCCGACGGTCTCACGTTCGACAACGGCCAGGGGGGCGTCCCCTTCGGATACGACGCCGATCAGCCTCCACCGATCGGTAGTTCTGTGTCGGGGCCAACCGGCTACGAGTCGGGCAGCTTCTGGTCCGACGTCCAAGGCAGCGCGGCCGGCGGCGGCCGGGACTACACCGCGTTTCGTCTCTCGCCCAAGGACATCTTCGGCGTCTCCGACGTCACGATTGCCGATCTGGCCGAGGTCTCCTACTGGACCAAGAACAACAACACGGACCTGATCGATTGGCAGTTGAAGATCTACACCGAAAGCACAGTAAAGTGGTACGGCTATCGCTTTAACTTCACGCGGCCTGAAAATCCGGACAATGACTGGTACGAATCAAGCACGTCGACGAACATGCCTGTTTCGGACATTTACGACAAGGTCACGGGCGGGTACATCTCCGTGCCAGGCAGCGGCGCATTGTCGGATCTTGACGCCCTATACGGAGACGAGAAGATCCTGTTCATCGACATCATCGCAGGCTATGCCTCGAGCAGCCCGCCGGTGGACAGCTATCTCGATGGCGTGAAGCTCGTGCTGGACGACGGCAGCGTGGCGACGATGAACTTGGAAGTCGTTCCCGAACCGGGCACGCCGCTGATCTGGCTGACCCTGGCAGCGTTGGGCCTGATCGCGACCTTGCGGAAGCGCCGCACGGTGTAGCTGGGCCTGTTATGGTCATGGCGGGCTCGGGATCTGCTGATTATCAAATCCACGCCGGTGAGGCCGTGTCGAGATTATCGACGCAGCCCACCGGCTTCTTTTGCACCGGCCGTGGGCGTTTCACCTGAAAAGAAGCTGCTGTATGCTGCTTCAAGTAAGCCATTGCTCCCCCCGTTGCTGTGGATCGGGCTATTGAGCCAGCATTTCTCCAATGCCGTATCAGCCCAAATCGATCCCGAATCGGTTGTATAACTCGGCGAAAAAGACCGCGCAAACTGGATATGCCGACGATATGATGAGAGGATAAGGGGGGTGAGTTTTTTGCCCTGCTTGTGTTGGCCGGTCGACACGGCGGTCGGTCCAACGTCGGGTTCGATTCTCCAGGGGCATGGTGGGGAATGCCATGAATCGGCACGCCAAAAGCTCTGTTCTGGCATGGGCTGCAGGCGCAATTGCCACGGTCGTCGCGCTACTCGTCGTCGGCGTGGTCGGATGCAGCCTTGTGGGCAGTGCGGACGGGCGTCTTGATCCGGCTCTCTCCGAAGGCAGCACGTCACCCCCGGCCGGTCAGGTCCAACCGGTTGCCGCCGTTTTGCCTTTGCCGCGTCCAGACGCTGTCGCTCACGCGCCCGAGAAAACCACGACAAATTCTCAGGCCGATCCGAATGACCCGAGTGCCCGGGTGATTCAACTCCATCTCGGCCGCATCGACGCGGTCAAGAAGCAACTCTTGTTGATGGGCTTGAAGAAAGAAGGCGCGCGCGTGGACCGGGCCGACATCGCCGTCCACATCCAATTCCCCCGCAACCCGGCCGGCGCCCGCTACGAAATCAATCCCATCGGCCAACCGCCTGCCTGCTATTACCAGGGCAAGAAGTACACGCTCGATTGAGCGGCGGAACACCGCTTCTCGGCCCGATCATGGGGTGCGCGGAGGTCAATAGAACCTTCCGGTCAGCGCGTCGTGCGTCTCCGCCGTCGCAAGACGGCTGCCGCCAACGCGCCGCCCAGCAGCAGGGCCCAGGTGGACGGCTCGGGCACGCTCTGGACAACCCGGCCCGAGACGACGTTGAAGTTGTCGAGGTAAGCGTTCCCCGAGGTGAGCGTGAAACCGCTTCCACGCGCGCCGAACGAGACGTACAGCGAGTCCGCGCCCCACTGGCCGACAACCGTGTCATCCAAGGACGAGGAATTCACGCCGTCACTGAACCACAGATCGTCACCCGACGCATCGTAGCTGATTGTGAACGTACCGGTGGCGGGGCCGCCAATCGTGAGCGGAGAGGCTGATTGGACGTCGTTGGTGCGATGAGCCACGGTTGAACCCACGGGAAACGTGCCCAGGAGGTTGCCCACGCCGTACCCGATCGCGGCCGAGTCGGTTCCGTCCAAATCGCGTCCGACGCCGAACACGAGCCCGATCGCGTCAAAGTTGGCCGACGCCGAGCCATTGAATCCGGTGAAGCTGTAGTCGATTGTGAGAACAAAATCGGTATCCGTGGCCAGCCGGAAGCCGTCCGGCCCGTTGCTCAGATAGAGTGCGTCGTCGTTGGCGCTTCCGCCGGGCGACGCAATTGTTTCGAGCCGGCCGTTCTGTTCGACCAGGTCCAGCGTGCCGGGGGCGTCCTCGATCAGGCTCCACGCCGTGCCTTGCAGGTTGTCGTCGAAGTTGTCGTCTTGCGCCCAGGCATTGCCGGTGATGAACAGGCCGACCAGCCCGAGCAAGGTGAGGTGTCGAATCATGATTGTCCCGCCCATGTACATGTAAATGTCTTGCGTGCGCATAGAAAAAGACCACCGGCCAGCCGAGGAGCACAATCCGTGAAGTGTCCTCATTGTCCTTGAGCCTGCCCGTCCTGAGCCCCCTGGCCGGCAGTCGGGGAATTGTACGCAGGCACAAACGCCGGTCAACCCGCGAAATCCTTCGGGAGGGCCGCACTCTGTCGTGGTGGAAGGAATCAGGTGATTTCGTCCACGCCGAACCGGGGAGAGGCCTCGTCGGGGATCTCCTTGTTCCCGGTTGAGAAGAGCGACGTGCGATCGGTGGGAACCAGCGGATCGGGCACCGGTCCAGCGGTCAGGGCCAGACGCTGCTTCCGCGCCTGTCGGGCCGTCTGGAAAGCACGCCAGCAGTGGACCAGGGCTCCGATGCCGAGGCTAAGTAATACCACGCTGGTGAAGAGCGTTAATGCGATTCCCAAACCTCCGGCCATCTGTCCCAGGAGAGCACGCACACCAGCCGCCGTGCGCAAACCTCCCAGCACCGTAAGCATGGTCCCCGCCCAAAGGAAACGCCGATAGCTTCGTCGTTGTTGGCGCTCCAAAGCCAGAAGCGACCGGATCGGATCGGCCTCGTTGAACCGGATGTGTTCATTGCCCTGCGTGTCGACGAACACGGCATTCGGGCAGAGCTGGCCAAGCAGTTTCCAACAAGTCGACACGTCGTTCGAATCCAGAATGATCCGAACGCACGTCGAGCCCGACCAGAGCTTCAGCCAGGTTCCATGTTCCTTTAAGCCGGGCAGACGGACCTCGTCGATCTCCTCGTAGGCGAATCGTCGCCGCAACCAGCCTCCACCGATTTCGAGGTAGTCGAGGTGGAACACGAGACGGAACCTAAGCCGAAAGACAGCCAGCCGCCACGCGAACCGCCAGGCCAGAAGCACCACAACAATGCCTCCGGCGACGACCGCCCACACTGGCGCCCCCGCGTCGACCAGAGCCTTTCCGACACCAATTGGAAGGAGCAACCCGAGCAGGGCAATCGCCAGCCCAAGAAACACGGCCACACACGAATCGGCCAGTCGCGTGCCCAGACCGGTTCGGAACGTGAGGGTCTGTTCGGTCATGGCAATGGAGTGATTCAACTGAACATGGCGCCGAACAGGAAGCTGACTCCTATGTGCGTTGCCAGAAAAATCGCACCCGCCAGGAACGCCCGTTTGATCTCGACTCCAAAGAAGGCTGAAATGGCCACGCCCATCAACACGGTCACAATAATTGCAGCGAGAAACAAGCCGGGCATTCCCATGGCCGACACCAGTCCGATGGCCAGCACGTTCATTCCAATCGACGCCACCAGGGCCACGATCACCGCCGTGATGAAGTCGAGTTCGTCATTGCTGATCGCCTGAAGCACAAACACCAACACGGCCGCGTCAATTGCAATTAACAGCATGGGCAAGCTCCTTTCAGAGTACTGTGTAGAAAATAAGGGTTTTCGATGAGTATGAAAGCCCCCCCATCGGACCAAGGGAGGCCCGCCTTGTCAATACTTGGAGACGACAGGGCAGGCATATCGGCGTGCAAAAAACGCGGGCGGGAATTCAGCAAGATCCCCGCCCGCGTAGTTGGTGCAGTAACAGGAATGGATGTCGTTTTTTAGGACTTGCACGCAGCCCAAAGCGTCATTATTGTGGTCGTTCCGACTCGGCCAGCCGAACCATGAGCCAGGTCTGGGTCTGGTCCGGTCCGAAATGAACGAGCACTTCGGTCTGGTCGCGGGTCAGGTTGTAGATGCCGGTCTCCATGACCAGGTTGGTATTCGTCCCGTCGGCCGCCTTCCATGCGGCGCGTTGCGTTTTCTTGTCGACCATACCTTCGACGGAATGGGTGGCGCCGGTCGTTTCGTTATAGAACGTGCCGGCGATGATCCCGCTCTTGCTCACGGCAAGTTGGAGATACAGGTGGCTCGTGTTGACGCCTTCCTGGGTCAGTGCAAACACGCCAAGCGGCATCCAGTTTTTCGCTTCCTCTTCGGCTGGCATGTCGGGCGTCTCGGGGACCGACTGGGCGATGTTCGCGGCCTCCTGGTAGTACTGCTCGGCGGAGCCATACTCCTTGCCGTCGACATAGACGACGTTGTTCTCGTAGTAGACGTTCCCGCCGGAGCCGTAGCCGTAGTAAATCGGATTCGTCCAGCCATGAACGACCCACCCGGTGATCGCGCCGGCCGTGGCCCAACCCCACCAGTGACCAGGACGATATCCGGGGTATCCCGGATACCACGGACGCCATGGGCCGCCGCCCGGCGGGTGGTGCGGTGGGTGTGTTGGCGGGCGAACGTGTGGCGGACGTTCCGGCCGATTGCCAGGAGGATGGGTTCCCGGCGGGCGCTCGGGCCGATTGCCACCTGGAGGTTGGATTCCCGGTGGACGTTCGGGCCGGTCTCCACCAGGAGGCTTGATTCCGGGAGGCCGCTCAGGTCCACCCGTTGCCGGCGGCCGGTTCGCTCCCGGCGGACGGCTCGGAGTCTCTGGCCTTGCAGGCAATTGGCTCGGCGTCGAGGGACGCGTGCTCGGCGGGGCGCCGGGCAGAGGCGAGGCACCGGGTTTGAACCAATCGGGCATCGAGGGTCGAGCGCTGCCGCCCGCCCCCATCGAACCGTGGATCTTGCCTCGGTCGGTGCTGGGCAATTGCGCCGGACCCGGCCGGTTGCCCGTGCTAGGACGAGCACTTCCGCCGCCTTGCGGCATGTTGAGGAAATTGCCGAGTTGCCCTGACGACGGACGCTGGTTGGTGGTAGGCCGTTGCGGACCGCCCGCGCTGGGACGCCCCCCGGCGTTCGGCGTCGAAGGGCGTGGGCTCGCCGAAGGACGGCTCGGGGCCGAAGGTCGACTAAAAGACGGTTGGCTTGGAGTTGAAGGCCGACTGACGGACGGTCGACTCATGGAAGGTGATCGGTTCATTGTTGGAGGTCGACTCATCGACGGACGCGCGCCCCCGCCACCATGACCACCTCCGCCCCGGCCACCGCGCTGGGCAACCGAGTCGTCGGCCAGAAACACCAGTGTCAGGACTGACACGGCTATTGCGAAGCAGGTTTTTTTCATGGCTTCACCTCGGCGGGATCAGTGGTTTCTTGCTCGTTGTCGGTCGCCTTGCGACGAACGACAGTGACTTCGGGAATGTTCGGCTGCAATTCGCCGCCGACCTCGCGGGCCGTGGATTGCCAGCGGAGCGTGTTTTCATCCACGTAGGTGAATACGTTGACCGCCGAGGCCCGTTTCCCGTCGGCCAGGACGAACGACGTCTTGGCCAACCAACGGTTTCCATCCCGAATCCAATGGGCCTCGCCGAATCCGCCCTCGGAATCGAACGTCCAGGAACGGATCTGCTTGGCGGCCGGGTCCCAGCCGATCACTTGCGTCCCTTCCAATGTCGCTTTCCCGTCGATGAGAACGGAGAATGACCGGGTGAGGAACTTCCGATTTTTGGTCCACGAACAGGTCGCCTCGATCGTGGCGTCTTCGCCCTGGTCGACCCATTGGCCGACCATCCACTCCAACTCCGCCAACGGCGAAACGTCGGCATCTGGTTGAACCGTGTCGGCCTCCGCCGCTGCCGGCTCCTCTGAAGCCGTTCCCGGAGAAGCTATGTCCTGTTGGGCCGTCCCGCAGGCCGCGGCCGCGAAGACGAGCAGTAGAACACAGAGTAATTTCTTCATTCACAATCTCCTTATCCCATAGTCCCACGGAGGCGTTGGCCGTTTTCTGCTGGCTTCCCAATCAAAAATTTCGCTTTGCCCCCGACGCCGGAGCATTTCCCGCGTTGGTTAAG
>JAFGFF010000338.1 GCA_016931075.1 Pirellulales bacterium
AAGTGCCGATTTACGCGATCACGATGGGCGTGGGCACGATCATGGAAGCCCACAAGACACTCTTGCTGGCCAACGGTCCGAGCAAGGCGGCCGCCATCGCTGCGGCGATCGAAGGCCCGGTGACCAGCATGATCACCGCCAGCGCGTTGCAGTTGCACCGCGACGCCATGTTCATCGTCGACCGCGACGCGGCCAGCCAGTTGAAAATGCTCGAATACTACGAGTGGATCCAGGCGAAAATGCCCGACGCGCCGTAGTCGCCGCGACATCCTCCCCTCTTCCTTTGGGAGAGGGGCCGGGGTGTGAGGGTGGTCTGCTTTCAAGCAGAACCCAGCCCTGGAACGTTGATTATCATGAGGCACAACAAAAACACGCCTTTCCTGGCACCTGACACACGATTTCTCAAGGAGCTTCCCCCATGCGACTCATCCTGCTGGACCAGCAGACCGAAAAGCGGTTCCATTTCTATCCTCTGGCCCTGAGTCGGCCGATCTGGGAACTCCGCTGCGGCATTACCTCGCTTGCCCAGAAGCTCATCGCGAAGATCGAGCCGGCCAGCGTCGCGTGCTTCGTGCCGCCGTATATGGCTGTCGCCTATCGGGCACGCACCCAGTGGCCGGTCAATGACCCGACGAGCCTCGCGGGCGACGACCTGCTCGTGGTCAGCCCTCGGGTCAAGGCCGAAACGTTCTCGGTCGACCCGATCGGTCCCAGCCGCGTCCGCCTGGACGACGACGGCGACGTGCTGTTTATCCGCATCGCGAAAGAGGACCTGGGCAAGCTCAAGACCGACTCGATCGACGCCCTGACCGCTTCGGCCAAGGCCAACCTGGAAGCCTGCCACTGCGACGTGCCGACCTGGGAGTACACCTGGGAACTCGTGCTCGAAAATCCCGGGCAACTGACCAAGGACTTCGCCACGGCAGGCCGAACCGGGATTGAAGGCACGATCGAAGAGCCTTCGGCCATTCGCGGCAGCAAGGGCGACGTCTACATCGCCCCCGGCGTCCACATCCATCCGATGGTCGTGCTCGACGCCGAGCACGGGCCGATCTACCTGGACGAAGGTGTCGAGGTCCATCCGTTCACCCGGATCGAAGGTCCTTGCTACGTCGGGCCGAAGTCGATCCTGCTCGGGGCCAAGTGCCGCGAGGGCATGTCGATCGGCCCGGTCTGCCGCATCGGCGGCGAGGTCGAGGAATCGATCATCCAGGGCTACTCGAACAAGTACCACGACGGATTCCTGGGCCACGCCTACGTCGGCGAATGGGTCAACCTCGGCGCGCTGACGACCAACAGCGACCTGAAAAACGACTATTCAAGCGTCTCGGTCGTGCTCGACGGCAAGCGGCCCATCGACACCGGCTCGACCAAAGTCGGCTCGCTGATCGGCGACCACACGAAAACCTCGATCGGCGTCTTGTTCAACACGGGCGCGTACGTCGGGGCCATGGCCCTGATCGCCGCGACGGGCAAGCCGCTGCCCAAGTTCATCCCGAGCTTCGCCTGGTTCATCGAAGGCGTCGTCACCAAGGGTTTTGGAAAGCGGAAGCTCTACGAAACGGCCGCCAAGGCGATGCCCCGCCGCGGTTGCCAGTGGACCGAAGCCGAACAGGCCATGTGGGACGAGATCTACACGATGACCGAGGCTACCCGCAAACCGGCGTTGGACAAAGGCCGCCGCGCCCTGGCCGGCAAGTAGCGGCCGCGTGTCGGCAACATCTTGCTCACTCACCGAAGGCCCCCGAATCCGGGGGCCTCTTCATTTTCTTGCGTGAAAAGCGGAATCGGGCCCTATCCCTCTTGCACCTCCGGGCCGAATGGATAGAATCGGGTGGTGTTACGTTCTTGAATTACGTAATACTACTGATTCCCTCACCCTGGAGGCGCCCCGCCATGACAACAAATCCATCCGACATCTTTTGGTCGACTGAATCTTCATGGGCACGGTGTTGCGCAACCGCCTTCGTCCTGCTGGGGCTCGGCCTGGCGATGGCCGGGCAGGCCACCGCGATGGAGTGGGAGAATATCGCCTTCACGCCGTTTGCCCAGATGCAGGGCGTCAATGAGTTCGGCGGGCCGACGTGGTCCGTTCCGCTGATTCCGCCCGACGATCAGCAGGCCTATCGGCTTCGCGGCGTCGTGCTGAATGTGCCGGAGGAGATGCTCGACACGACACCCCATTTCCAGGACGGGCCCGAGTGGTTCATGGGCGGGCAGTGGCAGGTCTTCATCCAGGCGGTCCCCTCGAACGAGGAACCACTTATATGTCCCGATGAACTGGTCGGCAACACCGGCGGGGCGTCGCTCTGGATGGGCCAGAACTACGGCAACCACGGCTGGCACTATCCCGACCCGACGTACAGCTACACCGACGCCCAGTGGCTCGACGAGTTGGACCGGCTCAACTGGCCGATCGACGCGACGACGGGCCAACCGGTGACCGAGCCGCTGCGGCCGGGCGACCTGATCGAGGTGCGTGCCCGGGGCGGGCTGCACTACCGGGGCAAGTTCAACTGCAACGAGCAGCACAATAACGATCCGGCGTTCGACTTCGACATCATTGTGCTCGCCCGGGATGTGCCCGTGACGCCCGTCTCGATGACGCTGGCCGACGTGATCGCCGCCGACGGCACGCCCATCTTCGACCAGACGCGCGCCACCGGGGCCGAGTTGTACCAGGGTCGATGCGTCACAATCAAAGACGTGACGATCACTGACGCAACCGCTTGGCAGGCCGACGGCGAAATCACGATCTCGGATGGCACACGCGAATTGACCGTCTGGCTGGGACACAACGGGGCCTTCGACGCGGCCACGCTCCCCTTGGGCACGCTCGACCTGACGGGCTTCTTCGATCAAGAGGCGCCCTTCGACGAACAGGATAAGCCTCTCTTGAAGGAAGGCTATTTCGCCTGGGCCATGTCGCCGACTGACTTCATGCCGTCCACCGTCACGCCCGGCGACGCCACGAACGACGGCACTGTTGACGCGGCCGACGCAGCCGTGTTGGCCTCGCGTTGGCTGGCCTCGGACGGCGTCGGCTGGTTCGACGGCGACTTCAACGGCGACGGAGTGGTCGATGATCTGGACGCCTCGATCCTGGCCGCCAACTGGACCGCCACCGGCAGCCCTGAGGCAAGCGTGCCCGAACCGGCAGCGGGAGTTTTGCTGTTTGGTTTCATCGTTAGCGTGAGCATCGGGGCCGGAAGGAGAAGAGGGGCTCGGGGCTCGGGGCTAGGGGCTAGGGGCTAGGGGCTAGGGGCTAGGGATTGGGGGCTCGGGATTCGGGGGATTGGGACAAGCGATGATGTGCCATTTTCTTATGGACGGACGCGCTCTGTTGCGTCCGTTGGACCAAGCTTGCGGCCCGCGGCCACAACGGAGCGTGGCCCTCCAAGAGAGAATGAACCGCCAAGAATCCGGCGGCATGACGTTGATTGAGCTGTTGGTTGTCGTGGCGATCATCGGTGTGCTGATGGCCTTGCTGCTGCCGGCGGTGCAGGCGGCCAGGGAGGCAGCACGGCGGGCACACTGCGCGAATAACCTGAAACAGATCGCCCTGGCCGTGCATGCCTATCACGGCAGCCACGGGCGGTTTCCGCCGGGCAACGTCGTGGGCGAGGCCGGGTCGTGTCCTGGAGCGCAGGGGAACGTCCGACTGGAAGACCGGGCTAATTGGCTCCTGGCCATCTTGCCGTATCTCGAGCAAAACGTCGTCTGGCAGGGCTACGACAGCGAGGCGTACAACGCCGGCGAGCCTAACCGAATTATCTGCCAGACGTACATTCCGACGTATACCTGTCCTTCGGATCTGGACGCGGACCAACTGGCCATTCCGGCGTCGGGGCCCGCGGCGGCGCACCGGTTGAATCTACCCTACATGCCCGGCTCGTATCGCGCGGTCACCGGGCGGAGCGACGGCTGGCGGTTCCTCGATTCATCGGAACTGACCAGCTACCCGGACGCGTGGCGAGGGCCGATCCACATGATCGGCGCGTTCGGCTTCAAGGCCGAGCGGATCCGGGACGTTTTGGACGGCACGTCGCAAACACTCCTGGCCGGCGAGTCGACCACGCGAACCCGTCCCGGGTGGCGAACCTTTTGGGCCTATTCACACGCCCATTTCTCGCTTTCGGCCGTCACACCCCAACCGAGAATCCTGTGGGGCGACTACGACCGTTGCCTGGCCGCGGCCGATTCGGAAAACCCCGGCCGAGACGGCCCCTGCAAGCGAGGCTGGGGAAGTTTTCACGCGGGTGTGGTCAACTTTGCAAGGTGCGACGGGTCGGTGAGCCCGGTGTCGACAAGTACGGACATGGACGTTCTGGCCGCCCTGGCGACCATCGACGGGGGCGAAAGCGTTGTCACCCCCCCTTGATCCCCCACTCCAATGCCTTCCTTTTTGGCTGTGCCAAGACCCTAGAGTGCTTTACATCCGGGACAACTGGACTCCCTCGGACGTCGGCATTCGGGACTTCGCAAGTTTCGCCGGCGGGGGGTATTGATCGACGAGACCGAATCGGTCATATTGTCGAGCATGGGTAGGGGGTTCCACCAGCATGAGGGGAAATTGCCCAGGGGTAGTTGTTCAGATTGAGCGTCGGGGCTCATGGAAGAAGTTTGGTTACCGTGAGGTTTCCTCTGCTTGGTGTCCTCTTCCTCTGGACAGATATTTTGGACAACCGACAGCCATTCAAATCGCGCGTCGGCCCGTCGGGGTTTTGCGCCCTGACGGTGCTCGTGGTCCAGGGCGGGGCCGCCTTGGCGACGCTGAGCGTGCTTCTTGGCCTCGCGGGCCGAACCGATTCTCTTCGCGCCCAATTCGGCTTGCTCGTCGGCCAGGCGTCTTCCGCATTCTGGACCACCGCCGGGCTGGTTCTTCTGGGCGTTGCCCTGGGTGTAGTGTTGGCCCTGGGTGGTCTTTTCCTCCGAAAACGGCTGGTCCGTTCCGCCAGAGCTAGCAAGAATCACCGCCGGCAGGAGGAGCTTGCCCAGGTCTATCTCGACGTCGCCAGCGTCGCCCTGGTGGCGTTGGATTCCCAGGGGCGAATCACGATGCTCAATCGCAAAGGGCATGAGATCCTCGGCTACCACGAAGGCGAGTTGATCGGCCAGAGTTGGTTTAACACGTGCGTCCCGGAGGGGATTCGAAAGAACGTGCGCGCCGTCTTCGAGCGTTTCATGGCCGGCGAACTACCCCTGGCCGAGTTCTTCGAGAACGACGTCATGACCCGTTCCGGCAAGCTGCGGAGGATCGCCTGGCACAACGTCACCTTGACCGACAACCGGGGACGGATCGTCGGGACTTTAAGTTCCGGCCAGGACGTGACCGCGCAAAAGCAGTTCGAGAAGGAACGCGAGGAACTGATCAAGAAGCTCGAAAGCCAGAACACCGAGCTCGAACGGTTCACCTACATGGTCTCCCACGACCTGAAGAGCCCTTTGATCACCGTCAAGGGCTACCTGGGCCTGGCCAGCGAGGATCTCCGCGAGGGAGACACCGACGCCGTGGCCGACAGCCTCCATCGGATGACCAAGGCGGCCGACCGGATGGAAGCGCTCTTGGCCGAGCTGCTCGAACTCTCGCGGATCGGGCGTCTGGCCGAGCCGTCGGAGGACGTCTCGCTGGAGGAGTTGGCCCACGAGGCAGTCGAGATCGTGGCCGGTCGGTTGAACCAGCGGGGAGTCT
>JAFGFF010000339.1 GCA_016931075.1 Pirellulales bacterium
AGTTGATGTTGCACCGGATGATGATCCACTGCAAGGGAACGCCCTGGCTGAACGAGGAACTCCGCGACTTCACCCAGACGGCCGACGCGCTGCGCAAGCGGGGAATCGACTTCGACCTGGTTTCCGATCGCCAGTTGAATAAAGAAATCTGGGTCCGCGACAAGCGTCTCACGGCGGGCAATGTGACATACAAGGTGCTCGTGCTGGCCGGATGCCGACGGATGCCCCTCGATACGTTCCAGCGAATTCACCAACTCATCCGTGCAGGGGCCAACGTTGTGGTTTTGGGCCCTTGGCCCGACGACGTGCCCGGCTTGGGAAACTTGGAGAAGCAACAGAACGACCTGACACAGCTCCAGATGATGCTCAACGTCGATCCGGGTCGAGGTCAGTGGATCCGGGGGAACGCCCTCGAGTCCATGCTAGCCGAGGTGGGTGTCCGTCGCGAGGTCGTCACTGATCGGGGCGTTCGCGTCATCCGGCGTGTGAACGACGACGGGTGGACCTACTTCCTGGTCAACCACGGCAACAACCGGCTGGACGATTGGGTTTCGCTTTCGGTCCAAGCGTCGTCGGCCGTTCTGTTCGACCCGCTGCACGCCCGGCGCGGCATGGCGGCCGTTCAACCGGGCATGGAAGGATACACCAAGGTTTATCTTCAACTCGAACCAGGCGAGTCGATCGTCGTTCGGGCGTTGAGAAAGAAGATTGAAGGCCCGGCCTGGCAGTACCTGACGCCCCAGGGCGAGCCGGTCGTCCTCACCGGACCTTGGAAGGTGACGTTCCTCGAAGGCGGGCCCACGCTGCCCGAGCCGATCACGCTGCCAAAGCTTGCCTCGTGGACCGAACCGCTGGCCGAGGGCGATTCCGAGGCGCAGCTTCACGCCCGGCGTGCCTTCTCGGGCACGGCCCGATATGCGGTGACGTTCACCAAACCGTCCGGCCCGGCCGACGCGTGGATCCTCGACCTGGGCCATGTGGCCGACAGCGCGCGAGTCACGCTCAACGGCAAGCCCCTGGTCACGCTCATCGCCCAACCGATGCGGATCCCGCTAGGCGACGCCGTCCAAGAAGGCGAGAACCGCCTGGAGCTCGAAGTCACCAATCTGATGGCCAATCGGATCATCGACATGAACGCTCGGGGCGTGCCCTGGTGCCTCTACTACTTCGTCTATATCCAATCCGGCCGCTATGATCGTCGTGGCGTCGTGCCCAAGTGGCAACCCTTCCCCTCCGGCCTCCTCGGTCCCGTCCGTCTGATCCCCGGCCTAAAAAAGGTGCCAGGCACCAAAATTGACAAGGCTAGGGGATCTTGGTAAAAAATCGGACATGCCACGACCAAGTCGATTCTTTCCTGGAGGGATGGTGTTCCATGTGCTCAACCGGGCCGTGGGTCGGCGAGCCCTCTTTACAAAGGATGGGGACTTTCTAGCGTTCGAACGAGTTATTGAGGAGACGTTGCGGATCTGCCCAATGCGTTTGTGTGCCTACTGTCTGATGCCCAACCATTGGCACTTCGTAATCTGGCCCAAAAGGGATGGTGATCTTCCGACGTTCATGCAGCGGCTGACGAACACCCATGTGAAGCGTTGGAAGCAACACCATGAGGAAACTGGATTCGGCCCCCTCTATCAAGGACGTTACAAGTGTTTCCCCGTGCAGACAGAAGATTACTTCTACCAGGTTGTCCGCTACGTGGAGAGAAACGCCCTGCGAGCAAATCTCGTGGAACGGGCTGAGTCATGGCGTTGGTCGAGCCTGCGGCAGTTATTGCCGGATGTTCCGAAGTCACTCATCCTTTCCGGCTGGCCGTTGCCGTGTCCTACGAATTGGATCGAATTGGTCAATCAGCCGCAAACGGAAGCCGAACTGGAGGCATTGCGTTCAAGCGTCCATCGCGGCCGCCCCTTTGGCAATCCCTCCTGGATCAAGAATACCGCAGATCTCCTGGGCCTCAGCCTGACTCTTCAACCCCGAGGCCGTCCTGCCACCAAAAAGGTGCCTGGCACCTAAATTGGCGATTCTGAGTAATCCAAGGGGACTGGAGGTGTCGTCTTTGCCCCAGTTTGCCCAAATTTGGTGCCTGGCACCTTTTTTTATTTGAAGAAGAGGCGGCAGAAGCAGTGGCCCTCTTGGGCGACTTCGTCCATCATCTCGGGGCAAGGGCAAAGCGTGTCGGCGCCCTTGACGGGCGGTTTGTGCTGTTGCTTGCAGGGGCACACGTACTCGCCGACGGCCGTGAAGTTCTCGGTCATCAGCCCGACGACCTTCTGAACTCGCTCCTGGTCCGGATTTAAAATCAGCCCCTCTTTTTCCGCAACCGCCTGAAGTCGTCGAAGGTTTTCGTCGTAGGCTTCCATGGAAGTACTCCGCTGATGGTGAAAAGAGAATGGTGGGTTCTTTGTTGTGCTCGTTGTGCTTCTATTGATTCCTGCATAGTCAATGTTCGTGCTTCACCGCCGATGGGCCGCTTCGCGGCCTGATCGGCTCCCCCCGGTTAGCGGGAAACGTTCATTAGCAATGCAGACCTCAATAAATACGAAAGCCTTCGGGTGCCATGCAGTGATCATTATCAATGAAACCGGAGGGATGAACCCACGGAGCATTCGACACACGCCTCGGGCAGCTCGGTCCAGAGCCGGGTGGTGGCATTCATGCCGGTGCAATGGGCGGGGCCAAGGCGGTGAACCTGGTATTTCTTGAACGCCTCGACCGTCTCCTGAATCCGATGCTCGTCGGCGCGGACCAGGTGCATGCCGCCGAGGACCGTGTGGATGCGGGTCTGGCCGGTCAGCTCAGCGACGTAATCTAGCGTGTTGATTACGCCCGAATGGGCACAACCCAGCACGACGACGATTCCGGACGGCGTCTCGACGTACATGGCCTGATCGTCGAGCAGCGGGTCGGGTTTGTTGCACGCCTTGTCGAGGAAGAAGGGCCCGCCCGTGTCCTCGAACATGTGACTCCGCGGAATCTCGCCTGTCATCCAGACTCCCTTGAGCACCTCGGTCGGCCGGTCGGTCCAGACCAGACGCCGTGTATTGTCTTGCAGCGTGTTCTTATGGAACCCGGGCAAGCCGATCTTGCGATGGGGCGGTTGTTTCTCGCGGTGGTATGTCTCACCCAATGCGTTGGGGTGCATGTAGAGGTCGACCCTCGCCACATCGAACACGTCGGCCAGCCCACCCGTGTGGTCGAAATGGCCGTGGCTCAGAACGACGATCTCGGTATCGGCCAGATTGACGTCCAGCTTTTCGGCGTTGTGTCGCAAGACCAGTCCCTGGCCCGCGTCGAAGAGAATCCGGTGCCCGTCCGCTTCAATCCAGAGCGCCCAGCCGTGCTCGGCCAACAGATCGGCCCGCCGCACCGTGTTTTCGGCGAGCACCGTGATACGAAGATCATGGATCATGGCTTGACCTGGCTTTCTGCCTTACCGAACGGCCCGGTAGTACGTCCGGCCTTGCACGTTGGTCTGTTGGATCTGCCCTTGTGCGCTCAGGTACTCAATGTACTTGATGATTTCGTTGTAATGCATGCCCGTCCCTTGGGCAAGGTCATCCAGCGTGCACGGCCGGCGCTCGAGCAGGGTGAGAACGCGTTGTCGGCTGCCGGGCGAGACGGCCTTTTCTTGCGTGGCGTGGAACTCGGCGATGACCTCCGCCGCCGGCTGGAACCGGTTCGCTAACCGCTCTAATTCCTCGCGAGACAGGGCAACCGCGTCGGTTTCGGCCGGCGGGCGGGTCACCGTGTTGAGTTGGACCCGGTCCGGCCTGATTCGCTCGACCCACCACGCCATCCGCTCCACCTCGGCGTCCGTCGACGCGTCGGCCATCAGGAACACCTCGAGCCAATACTGCCCGGAGAACGTCTCGCGAAACGCAATCAGACCCTCGATCAGCCGCTCGAAGGTGACGTCGGGATGCGGCCGGTTCGCCCGTTGAAACCCCTCCGGGCTGCCGGCGTCCAGCGACGGGATCACCAAGTCGGCGCCTGCCAACTCGCGCCGGACTTCTTCCTGCCACAATAGCGAGCCGTTGGTCAGGACGGCCACCGGCACGCGGGTCATCCGTTTGATGCGGTCGATAAGCTCGCCGATCCGTGTGCAGAGCGTCGGCTCGCCGGAACCGGAAAGCGTGACGTAGTCCGGCCCCGTGTAGTCCGACCCAGTGTCCAGCCGCTCGGCCAGTTCGTCAAATACCTCGTCGACCGGTACCCACTCCTTGCGTTGGGTCGTCAGGCAAGTCGTGCGTCCCAACTGGCAATAGACGCAGTCGTACGTGCATGTTTTAAACGGCACCAGATCCACACCCAACGATCGCCCCAAGCGGCGCGACGGAACCGGGCCAAAGACGTGTTCGCTCATGGTACCAATGCCTTGACGACGCGGCAGTCAGCAAAACACCATCTTACCGGATCTCACGAGCGGGTGCCAGGCGGCGTTCGACCGTCGGTTCGTGTAGGACATCAACCTGTCAGACGTTCATGTAGATGATCCAGGCCGGGCCCATGGCCGGTGTCTTGTCGGTTGGATCCCGGTATCTGTCTCTCATCTAGCGCTGACTGGCTCTCGGAGGTTACATTTCGGCCCTTGATGTATCGTTCGCCGTGAGCGACAATCGGGGAAACGACCCGAGGTGGCGTTTCGGGTGCGCCACCAGGCGTATGTGGCAGTCCCGTCTGCCACTTCCTCCCGACTCACTTTCTTTCCAGAAGCGATTAGACATGTCGGACTCTGGCTTCGTTGCCTACCGCGGGGGGGAGGATTTGCATGACGGCCGAATTGTCTCGATGAGTCGATGCGACGACTCTCTTCTGGTTGTAGTGAAGGGATTCAGCGGTCGTCACATTGAAATTCACTTCGACGACGTTCACGAGATTCGTGCCCATCGCCCGGAGGGAATGCTCCTCTACGCTCTCGTTGAGACGGAATGTGAACCACCTTTGCGAAAATTCACATTTGCCAATTGGGATGACGAAGACGATGCCTGCCTCCAGGTCGTGTCGGAGCACTTCGAGGCCCGAGAAACAGACGAGGACGCACCGGCCTGTGAATCCGGGTAGAAATGTCACCCGTTGATCAAGGTATACTCGCTATTGTGCCCGATGAAGACATCATGAAAGGCTTTCGTCGCCTATGAAGACTTCCCTATTGCTGTCCACGATCACCACCCTGCTGTTGGTCGCCTGCTCCGGCGCACGGGCCGACAACCCGATATCGGTCAAGAGTGAACTCGAGCGGATGAGGTCGGCCGATCATTTGTTCCGGCCGCAGACGCACCGGATCGTGCAATACTCGGGCTTCCACCGCAAAGGGGGCAACCCGGACCGGATGCACTGCCTCTATCTTGAAAAAGGTTGGCGCGTGATCGCCGACCACAAGGGACCCGGCGTCGTCACGCGAATCTGGACCACCCACGATACCCAGTGGCGCGATATCCAGATCGAAGTCGACGGAAAAATCATCTTCACAGGCAAGGCGAACCAGTTTTTCAAACAGGACAAGCTGCCCTTCGTCGCCCCGCTGTCCGAAATCCGCAGCGTCACGCAGAAAAAGGTCACGGCCGAAAAGGAATCCCAGGGCAAGAAGCAGTGGGCCGTCTCCTACGTGCCGATTCCGTTCAAAAAGCATTTTCGCTACATGCAGCGAGACAAGATCTACGCCAACATCAACGTCAAGGTCCTGCCGGCTGGCCAGGCGGTCGAGTCGTTCCTCGACGCCGATTGGGACGCCCTGCGGCCCGAGTTCGACAAGACGGCCGACGTCTGGCGGAGCATGAACCTCTACGGCCCGAAGCCGGAAGAGAAGTTCAAGCGAATCGCCAAGTCGATTAGCATTCCGGCCGCTCCGAAGGGCAAGTCGACCACGGCCGAGTTGGCTGAACTGACCGGCCCGGCCGTTCTCCGCGGCATCCGCGTTCGGGCCAAAACGCCCAGCCAATTGCGCCCAATCGACCTGCAAATCCGTTGGGACGGCGAGAAGGAGCCGAGCGTCAACTCGCCCTTGGACCACGGGTTCGGCTCGCGGGAGCACCGCACGCTGGCCCTGGGCCAATCGCCCGACGGCTGGCGGTTCTGTCTGCTGCCCATGCCGTTTCGCAAGAAGGCGACCCTGACGCTCGTCTCCCGAGCGGCCAAGCCGGTCGAGTGCGACGTCGAACTGTTCGTCGAGGAGAATGCCGCGCTGCCCGACGACGTGCTTTACCTGCATAGCCACCAGAACCGGGGCCGGTACGCCAAGGGCCGCCCGTTCGACAAACCCGACCTCCCGCTGGCCGACTTCTTCTACCACAACGGCTACACGGCCTTCGATCGCCAAGGCGCGGGCCATCTGGTCGCCTACATGGACCTGTTCAACTGCCAGCCCGAGCTGGACGAACACATCTATTTCGACGACGAGCGAACGTTTCCCAACAACAGTTGGAACGGCACTGGCCACGAAGACCTGTTCGACATGGCATGGGGCCATAGCCCCGTTTCCGCCCCGATGACCTCCGGCGGCAGCGAGAACTACCGCGAGACGAACGTCAAGCTCTTCTGGAACAACCCCATGACCTTCCGCACGGCCATCCGTTTCAACTGGGAACTCGCCTTCCGCCACGGCATCCTCCCGCCACGCAACGCGTGTTTTGCGTCGGTGGTGTATTGGTATGAGAGACCTTGAGAAAGGCGGGTGCCAAGCCCTTCTTCGTGGCGACACGGCCAAGCCAGGATGTCACGCAAAGGCGCCAAGACGCAAAGGGAAGGTAGAGGCTGGGCAGACGCTGAGTCTGGAGCCAACTGGTATGACCGGGTATAGTGGCTAGTCGCCAACTTGCCGGGTATACCGAAGCATGCGATAATCCGGCTATCCCTGTTCATACGAGAGTCCTGGTGGGAGAACAGCGTCAGTGATGTCGGAGCGAACCTTCTGGAAATGTGTTGCTTGTTTTGTGGCAGGTACACTGTTCGGTGTGTTATTGGTGTACGCCACTAGACCTCCCACGCCAGATTATCAGGCCCTCTTGCGGGTAGGAATGGAAGTCGAGTGCTGTGTGGACAGGGATTCGTTAATGAAGGGGAGTCACAACACGTTCAACGTGGAGTATATGTGGACCTTCACCAATCGAACAGACAACCCGGTCTCACTCACGTTCCCTCCTCTTGCGATTTGCCGCCACTGTTACGATTCCGATGGCCTTACGCCTACGGAGTCCAGCATGCCGTTGGAAATGTCGGAACCGTTTAATGAACCAAGGACGATCACTATCCCGGAGAATGGCTCAGTGTCGTTGAACAGCAAGGGAGCAATTGGCACGAAGAGCGCATTTCCTTCAAGGAGAACCACCTTCATGATGGTCTTTGGCCCTCCTCCATCCAACCCAGATCTCCCGCCCATCCCATTCGTCGGCACGCTGGCCGCGGAAGTCCACTACACAGAGAAGTAGACCACTCGTTGTAGAATGTAGATCTCGCCGGGTGCTACTCAACAATCTCCAACGCTATCCGCTATCTGGCCCTTTGCGTCTTTGCGCCTTGGCGTGAGCCTTCTTTCTTAGCGCCGCGAATAGGCCAAGGGATCTTATGCAAAGGCACCAAGGCGCAAAGGTAGTACATGAGATTGGCTCACTACCGTCGCCAGGTTAACTGTCCGAAGACGGCGCGGCGGACTTGGGTGGCGCCGAGGTTGAAGACTTCGTTGGCGTACTCGTAGTGGTGGCGGTCGAAGAGGTTTTGGGCAGCCACGGCCATTTCGAGGTTTTTGCTGGGGTGCCAGGCCAGGCGGAGGTCCATCGTCAGGTAACGTGGGACCTGCACGCCCGAGATGTTGTCGACGTAGCGCAACGCGGCGTCGAACTCCAAGTCGCCCGGCAACGTCCAGGACGATTGGAGCCGGGCCATGTTCTGCGGGGCGATGCTGTTGGGATAGATCAACTCCTCGTCGTGCGAGCCGGCGAAGCTGACGTACTGATAGCTGTAGAAACCGGTCAGGCGCCAGGTGTCGGTCGCGTCCCATGATGCTGTCAGCTCGACGCCGTAGCCCCGGGCGGCGACCCGGTTGAGCCAGTCTGACTCGGTGATGAAGTGGTTCCCTTCAAGGAATGGAACGCCTAAGACGAGTCCATGGAAGTCACGGTAATCGTTATAGTAAGTCGCAATGTCCCAGGCGAATTGCTTATTGACCTGGGTGCGGTAGCCGATCTCGTAGGCCATTAGCTTCTCGGAACGGAAGTTGTTCGACCCGTTGAGCCGGGCGAACAGCGGCAACGGCAAGCCGGAAGGCATGGGACCCAGGTTCAACTCGCCGGTCTCCTGGTAGAGCATGGGCGTCGACAAAGCCCGGGAAATCGCGCCCCAAACGACATGGTGCTTGTCGGGTGACCAGAGCAGCCGGATGCTCGGCTGGACTTCGAAGCCTGAAAAGCAGTTTCGTTCCAGCTTCGTGCCGGCGGTCAAGTAGAGACGGTCCTCGACCAGTTCGATCCGGTCCTGGATGAACGCGCTGAACATGTTGTAGCGCATTCGCTCGGGCGAGAAACTCAGGAAGAAGCTGCCGTTGGGATCGTAGTGGCCGATGTCGCGGTATTCCAGTCCCCAGATCACATCGTGGCGGGCGCCCAGCGGAAATCGATGTTGGAAATCGAAGTCCGCAGTTGTCCACATCTCTTCGCCGGCAAGCTGCTGGCGATAGCACCGGTCGTAGTAGGTCTGGAACGACCAGTCTGACTCGTCACTGATCTTGTGCTCCCACCGGAGCACCACGTTCTGACTGGCAACCTTCATGTCCTCGGTGGCCGTTTCGGAATAGGGCGGGTCAGGCAGCGGGAAGATGGTCCGCTGGCCCTCGTGGGCCAGGAAGTAGGAGCCCGTGGCGACCAGCCGGTCCCGTTTCTGCGGATCGAGGTGGTAGTCGACGCGGAAGCCCGTATTGGCCGAACGCCAGTCGTCGTAGGCCAAGCCCAAGCCCTCGAGATAGCCGGGTCCACGCTCCGTGTGTTTGCCCCAGACCCGCCAGGCCATTCCCTTGCCGTTGCTGCCGCCGACGCGAAAACCTTCAATGTCGACGTCGTAGTTGCCGCCGCCAGCCGTGACGTAGGTTCTCTGGGTTTTGGAGGCCTTCTTCGTGATGATGTTGACCACGCCGTCCATGGCGTTAGCGCCCCAGACGGTGGCGCCGGGCCCACGAATCACTTCGATCCGATCGATGTCCTCGAGCAACAGGTCCTGCATGTCCCAGTAGATGCCACCGAACAGCGGATTGTAGACGGCGCGTCCGTCGATCATCACGAGCAGTTGTTTGACGAACCGGCCCGGTCCGCCACGAATGCCGATCGCCCAGGACGAGGACGTGATTTTCGACACGCTCACGCCGGGAGCCAGCCGCAACAGGTCGGGCACAGCCTTGTACCCGCTGCGTCGGATCATCTCGTTCGTGATGACAAACACGGCCGCCGGCGACTGGCCGACCGTGCTCTCTTGCCGGGCAACGCTGCTGACCGCAATGTCCATTGACGGCGCGTGGACGGGCGTCCGCTGCAATTGCTCGACGTCCATGTTGAGGATGGCGTCAAGGCCCGTGGTCTTGTCCGTCGACGTACGGGCGTCCTGATTGTCGGGCAACGGCGCGGGCTGGACCGGCTCGGCATACGCGGGTCGATTATCCGGCCCGCTGAAAAGCACCAATACTACCGCAAGTGCAACGACGACCCGCCAGATCGCCAAACGTCTTTCGGTCATTAGACACAATCCTGCACAATCGGCCCTGCGGCCAAAGAATGCCACAGCTTGCCCGAGTATCTACCCCGTGCTCCGACGACCTTCCCGATCGGCCGCCCCACGAGGCCTCGGACGAATACAATCCCCCCTCTTCGAGAGGAATCGGCAGTCCGACGAAACAACCACGGTAATTGTGTGTCCATCGGCCATCGGTTCTTATGGCCCACGGGGATCGTCTCGGTTACGGCAAGAAGGCCGCTCAGGAAAGGTATAACGGTTTTGGAAACCTTGCTCGGCAAGGCGCCCTGCCAAGAACCCTATAGGTAATGCCTGGCCAAACAGCCTGTTGATAGCGCCGCGATCGTGTCGCTAAAATGGGGCCGCACGCCAAAAAGTCCGAGAACCCGCCTGATATGGGGTCAGGCAACACACAACAAGAGGAGAATGCTGTGAAGAGATGTATCATTGTCGTTGCCGGCGTGCTTAGTCTGTTTTCGACACGTGCGATCGCCGACTCAACCGGGGCGAAACCGATCCCAAGAATCGAGGACCTGTATCGCCTGGACCTCTTACCCCAACTCCGGCAGTTCGAGAGCATCGGCTGCAAGGCGAGCTACGATCCCACGGGCGGGAACGACGATGGGTTCAGCGGCAAGTACTCGGTCATCCGCAAGGAGAAGGCGGGCCTGGTCGTCGCCGAGTTCGAGGGGCCGGGCGTCGTCACGCGGATTCACATGTCGCAGCCTACCCAGGGCATCATCAAATTCTTCTTCGACGGCGAAGAGACGCCCCGGATCCAGATGCCGCTGTTCGAGCTCTTCTCGGGCAAGCACGCCCCGTTTTTGCGGCCGTTGATCGGCACTGAGGCCGGAGGGCGATATTCTTACGTGCCCTTGCCGTTTCGGAAATCGTGCAAGATCGTGATCGACACGAAAGTCGTTCACTTTTTCCAGATCAACCATGCCAAGTATCCCAAGGGCACGAAGATCGCCACCTACGAGCAGCCAGCCAAGGGCGATTATCTCCGGGCCTTGGACAACGCCCGAAAGCTGCTCGGCAGCGCGGGCACGGACATCTCGTCTTACCTGGTGCCCAAGGACACGCCCATCACGACGCAGACCCGACGCGAGAGTCTCGGCCTGGGCAAAACGGTGACGCTGTTCGAGACGTCCAAGCCGGGCCGAATCGTCGGCCTCCGACTGACGCCGGCACACGCCTTTGCGGGCTCCGACAGGGACGTGCTGATCAAGATGTACTGGGACGGCAACACCAAGCCGGCCGTGTGCTGCCCGGTGGGCGACTTCTTTGGATACAGCTTCGGCGAGCCGGCCGGCCGGTCGTTGCTGCTGGGCACAGCGGGTGGGGTAAACTATGCCTACTTCCCGATGCCCTACGAACGGTCGGCCCGGATTGAGCTTGTTTCCGAGCGGAAAACCGGCCTGACCATCCAGGTGGAAGCCGAGGTCGAAGTGGCTCCAATTGCCAAGGCGGCCGACGAGGGACGTTTCTACGCCCATTGGCGCCGAGAGAATCCCACCACGCGCGGCGTGCCGTACACGTTCCTGAAGACCACCGGCCAAGGGCACGTCGTGGGCGTGATCCTGCAAGCTCAGGGCCTCCACGTCGGCTCGACCGGGTTCTTCGAGGGCGACGACCTGGCCGTGATCGACGGCAAACCGGTCGCCCACGGCACGGGCTCGGAAGAGACGTTCAACGGCGGGTGGTACGACGTCCCGGGCCGCTGGGAAGATCGCGTTTCGCTGCCGCTGAGCGGATGCCTTGAATACAAAAAGTACCTTGGGCGGACGGGCGGGTATCGCTGGATGATCGCCGACGCCTATCCCTACCGCAAGAGCATCGATTTCACGATCGAACACGGCCCCGAGGGCAACCGCAGCGCGACCGATTACACCAGTGTGACCTATTTCTATTCTCTGAACCTTCCGGCGCTGGACAACGACAACTCCGTGCCGCCCGCGCCGGAACGTCGTGTCATTCCTCCCAAGCGAATCGTCTTCTCACCTGGCTGGAGCGTCCCGATTCGGACGTTTTCGCTCCACGACGCCACGTTATCCAAGAAGTCGAAGAAGATGGGAGACCAACTGGTTCGGTATCTCGATTTCAGCCCGAAGACGCCAGACACATTCGGCCGGCACCACATCTCCTTCCTCTGCGACATGCCGGCCGACGGGCGTTACCGCGTGAGCCTCAAGGCGCTGCTCGGCCCCGACCAGGGCACCTACCAGCTCTACCTGCACGATCGTCCCATCGGCAAACCGGTCGACCTGTACGCCCCCGAACCACGCGTCAGCAAACTCCTGCCCCTGGGCGAACTCGACCTGCTGCACGGCGACAACCCCGTCTTCATCGTCCTCACCGGCAAAGCCAAGCAATCCACCGGCCATGGGCTCAACGCGATCGAACTCGTTTTTAAACGAGAAAAATGAGAGGCGTTCGATCCGATCCCGCCCACCGATTCGTGGTCATGCGGAACTCGAAATCCCTTCCATCCGCATGGCCCGTACGGGGGGCTCTTTGATGACTTTCTAACTGCTTGTCCGATGACGAGCCGTCGCACGAAAGTCTTGTATGACAACGACTTGCAAGGACTTACTGAATGAGGTAATCCAATCAGGGCACCTTCAGGCTTGAAATGGAATCATATGTGATCTAAAATGAAGATAAAATAGTTGCATATATGATCTGATATCAACTGGCGGGTAGACGCTTTTCTCTCCGTGCCTAGCCGCTCTGGAGCCGGGGAGTGCCGCGAGGATTGACGCCATGAACCACGACTTGCTCAATCGACGAAGACGCGAGTTGGGGATGTCCATCTCCGCCCTGTCGGCACATAGTGGAGTGCCCGAGGCAACCGTGAAGCGCGTTTTGGGCGACGGATTCCAGAAGGTGGCCTTCGCGACCGTCGCCGCGGTCGCCCGCGCGCTGGGAGTGACGCTTTCCTTCGAGGAGACGGTGGACGCGTTTGCTCTTCAAGAAGAACAGGCGATGAAAAAAGCAAGGTGCCTGATCGGGATCATCCAGGGCTCCTCGGGCCTCGAATCGCAGGCGGTCGAAGGACAGGAGGTCGAAGCCTTGGTTCAACAGACGGTCCATGAATTGATGGCCGGTCCCAAGAGAAAGCTGTGGGCCACATGACCACTTCCGGATGGAGGCCGATCCCTGGAGAAACTCCGATCGACCCCTCCGGGCTGAAGGACCGCTCGATCAAAACACGAGAGGATCTGGCCCGGGCTGAAGAACGGAGTATACGAGGTGCTTACGTGAAGTACCTCGCTGCCCGACCGAGCAAGCGGGTTGCCCCGTATGACCGCGCTTGGATGCAGAAACTCCACCGGGAGATGTTCGACGACGTGTGGGAATGGGCCGGTGAATTCCGACAGGTGGATTTGAACCTCGGTTGTCGGTGGTGGGATATTCCCCAGCAGGTTCATTCGCTTTGCGAAGACCTGAAATACTGGAAAATGGGGTTCCCTCTGCTTGATCAGGTCGTGTTCCTACATCATCGGGCGGTCGCCATCCATCCATTCCTCAACGGCAATGGCCGCTGGGCCCGCCTGTTGGCGAACATCTGGCAATACATCGGCAACGGCAAGCGAACCTTGTGGCCTGAAGCCACGTTGGGCAACACCAGCCCGATCAGGACTGAGTACATCCATGCTGTAAAAATGGCCGACAAAGGGGACTTTGAACCCTTGAAGACGCTCCACGCAAGATACGCGCAATGAACGAGCGATGGCCCATACGCCAACGGCCAACGCCGATCCCATGCCTGTATGTTTTTGATAGCCACTCACGATACAGGGCCCGTAAGAAAAGCCTTGCGTAACCCGTTGTCACGCAAGGCTTTCGGAAGCTGGGGAACAAGGATTTGAACCTTGACTAACTGATCCAGAGTCAGTCGTGCTGCCGTTACACTATTCCCCAATAGAGGGATTATAAGGAACTCGATAGCCCAAGCGGCCGAGTGGGCCTGCGAGGCTCTAGCCCATGATAGGTTACGGCGGTTGTGCGTCAAGGGGGAAATGGGTGGGACGGACATCAGCGCAAGTCGAAGTGGAGCAGCAGGTAGCGTTTTCGGGCAAGGGTTGCGGGGGAGTGAGGCAGGAAGCAGGCGGGACGCTGGGACAATTCGCCAGGTCTGGCGGTTTTCGTGGGGGGCCGGCTCTCGTAAAATGGGGGCCGACGGGCGATGATGCCCTCGTATGAGGCTGCCCGCTGGGGGAACTCGCGCCGAAGCACGAGGGGCCGGCGGGGGTGATTCATTCGACTTGTAGGAGGCGACTCCTGTCGCCGAGCCAGTGCTTGGCTTTCATTCGGCGACGGGAGTCGCCTCCTACAATAGGACGACGAGCATGGCGATCCTGCGAGCACTCAAGGGTTTGAACCCAGGCCAGATCTTCACGTTGGAGAGTGGATCGGCCGTCCTGGGGCGGAATCCCGACTGCGACATCGTGCTGGAGGTCGGGGCCGTCAGCCGGCAGCACGCGCGGATCTCGTTCGTCGACGGGCGCTACTACGTCGAGGACCTGAAGAGCCGCAACGGCACCTATCTGAACGAGAAGCCCGTCTTGGGCCGGCAACCGCTAGCGGAAAACGACCAGCTTCGGATCTGCGACCTGGTCTTTGTCTTCCACCTGGGCAGTGGCCAGACGCCGAAGCGCCAACCGGCAGAAGGCAAGGAAGACGAGCCGGCGGCCATGCTAGTCGACGACGATTATGGATCGGGCGGCTCGACCGTCATGACCAAGCTGGACGTGTCGACCGGGCAGACCAACCTGCGCCTGGCCGTCCAGCCGGAAGCGAAGCTTAAGGCACTGGTCGAAATCGGGCAGGCGCTGGGCAAGGCGTTGGCCCCGGCCGAGGTGTTGCCCAAGCTGCTCGACGGGCTGTTCAAAATCTTCCCGCAGGCCGACCGGGGCTTCATCGTTCTGCGGGCGCCCGACTCGCAGCGGCTGGTGCCCATGGCGATCAAGCATCGCCGTGAGGAGGACGGCGAGACGATCCGGATCTCGCGAACGATCGTCAACGAGGTGATGGCGATCAAGGAGGCGATTCTTTCAGCCGACGCGGCGAGCGATTCGCGGTTCGACATGGCCGAGAGCATCGTCGATTTCCACATCCGCTCGATGATGTGCGTCCCGCTGATCGGCATCGACGGCGACGCCCTGGGCGTGATCCAGATCGACACGCTCGACCAGCGTAGCCGGTTCTCACGCGACGACTTGGACGTCCTGGCCAGCGTGGCGGGCCAGGCGGCCTACGCGGTGGAAAACGCCCAACTGCACGACGCGGCCCTGCGAGAAAGGGCGTTGGCTCACGAGTTGGCCATTGCCCACGAGGTCCAACAGGGATTCCTGCCCGAGGAACAACCACGGCTGGGCGGTTACGGTTTCTTCGACTTCTACGAGCCGGCCAATCAACTCGGCGGCGATTATTTCGATTACGTGCCGCTAAGTGGCGGGCGGATCGGCGTGGTGCTGGCCGACGTGTCGGGCAAAGGGATCGCGGCGGCGTTGCTGGTGGCGCGACTGTCGGCCGAGATCCGCTACAACCTGGTCAGTCGCTCCAGCCTGGCCGAGGCGATGGCCAGGGTCAACGAGGTCTTCTGCCAGCGGCGTTGGGAAGACCGGTTTATCACGATGATCCTGGCGGTGCTCGATCCGGCCGACCATCGGGTGACGTTCGTCAACGCGGGGCACATGTCTCCGTTGCTGCACGGGCCTCAGGGGATCGTCGAGGCGGTTGGCCACGCTCAAAGCGGCCTGCCCTTGGGCGTCGACCACGACGTCGAGTATGAAGAGCGTTCGATCACGTTGCAGCCGGGCGAGACGATCACACTCTATTCCGACGGGATCACCGAGGCGATGAACCACCGCGACGAGCTCTATGGCCCCAAGCGGCTCTGGGCCCAACTCGACGCGGCGAACGGATGCGGCGTGAGCGAGTTGGGCAAACGCATTCTTGACGACGTGAAACGTTTCGTCGGCAACCGCCCTCAGAGCGACGACATGTGCCTGACCTGTTTCGGCCGGCTGGCGTGAGCAATATCAGTTCCAAGCAAGGCTTCTCCTGGAGGGCCACGCTCCGTCGTGGCCGAATGGCGAAACGGGATGGATGGTTTTCCCAGCGGGCGCGACGGAGCGCGTCCCTCTAGGCTGCAAAGAGGTTCTACGATCGTTGTTTCCGCAGGATCAGGATGCCGACGGCGCCGACGAGGAGGCACGCGGTGCCGGACCAGCGGAGCCAGAGGACGGCGCGGTGTTGTCGCTTGAGCACCTCTTGCAGACCGGCGTCGGATTGCTTGTATTCCTCGATAGCTGCCCGGTTGGTTTCTATCAAGACTTCGCGTTCCTCTTCCGTCTTCGCCTCCATCAGTTCGTGCTCGCGGTAGTGAAGCTCGATCCCCCGCTTCGTCCGTTCCTGGGCCTGCTCGCGGCTCCAGTCTTGTCGGGGATTATGGAGATGGGGCCAAGCGAAGGCCCCGGTCAGCAGGACGAAGCCCAGCAGAAGGACCGCTGCGAACAGTTTTTCCCCTCCGGTCATTCCATATGCTCCCATGGTCCCGGTGGTTCAATATCCATGCAAGGATTTGCGGGGACTATTCATACGAATCCTCGTCGATGTGGTCGTCGACGCCGACGACCTGACCGTCAATCGAGCAGACCAGGTAAGCCATGACGAATTGGTCGATGTGGTCCGGAAGGAAGACGACACGCCCATCGGCGAAACAAGCGTTGACGCCGCCGGGGTGAGAACTTCTGGGGGCCGCCGAGAGGAAGGTCCACTTCCACTCGCTGGCGTAAGTGGCGCAGGGCATGTGGTCGAGCTGCGCGCCTTCCGGGTCGTCGCACTTGTACAACATGTCAGGCGTGGGACCCTGGTTGTTGGGCGGCTGGGCCAAGCCAAACGTGTAATCCCACGGTTCGTACGGTTGTTTGGAGTAGGGATTATGGTGCATGTCATACGCGAGGAGGCTAGCTCCCGCCCAAGGGAGTGCCCAGGCACCGCGTTGGTCGCTTGCCAGATCACGGGTGCGCACTTCGGCGAGCATCAGCGTGTTAGAGAGTCCGTCGGTGATATCCTTGATCGGTTGCCCCAGGTTCTTCAGTGCTCCGGGCCAGTTGACGTGGTGGTCGACATGAAAAGGACCGACGTAGGCGGCGTAGTTGCCCTTGCCGAAACGTCTTCCCAAGGTCAACTGGCCGTCAATGAAGAAACGACCCGAGGCCTGACCGCTGGGACATTGCATCACCGGGGGCGTGTGTGCCTGGGGGTCGCCGGGCTGTTCGCGAACCGAGACGTCGAAGTCGAACTGGTCGTGCAGAGCCGATTGTTCGATATAGGGTAGGATCAGCACGGCCCAACTGAACATCTTTCCTTTGTCACACTGGAATTGAGTGCCTTTCATCTCGACGATGCCGGCCGCCGGAAGAATGCGATGTGCCCCTTCGTAATGCTCGATCGCCAGGCCTAGCTGGCGAAGGTTGCTGGTGCAGGAAAGGCGTCGCGCGGCCTCGCGGGCGGCCTGCACGGCGGGAAGGAGAACGCTGATCAGCACGCCGATGATGGCAATCACCACGAGCAGTTCGACCAGCGTGAAGCCACCCTGCCCTCGACGGGACGGTCGACTCGCCGACCGAGCACAGCCGTGCGACCGGCGAAGAGCGTTTGGTGAAAAGGCGGCCATCCAGGGATCCCCCCAAGAACGACGCGACCGGCCCAAGCCGCGTATCCTTCTATTTTGACACCCATCATGTGAGGGTGTCAAGTCACCGGATACCCAAACTCGTCGGCATAAGGGACCAGCCGATCCAGCACGGGAGCCAGGTGGGCCACGTAGCGTCGCCAGCGGTAGCGGGCCTCTTTGTGCAGGGGACGAACCACCTGATTGTAGCTGGGCGTGTTGATCGTGGCACATGCGCGGGCGTGGTCGGCGTAGCCGCGGACTGCCTCATCCCAAGGAACACCCACGAACTGCAGCAGCCGCCCGATCTCCCCGTCGAAGTCCTCCAGGAGGTCTTCATAACGGATTATGTGTTGGCGAGGATGGAGCACCTCGGTGTACTGCCGGCGGAGGTCCATTATCTTGACGTACAGATCGACGGTCCGTTCGAGCGACGTGAAGTTCTTCATCCCGTCGTTGAAGCCAAAATTTTGCATGAAGCAACTCAGGCAGACGTCGTAGGGGTGGCGAATCGTCATGATGAATCGTGCGTCGGGGAACAACCGCACGATCAGACCCATGTCGCCCGTGTTCAAGGGGAATTTGTCTACAAGGATTTTGTCGCTTTGTCGAGGATCGACGTTGAGGTACAGCCCGGCCGTGTCGAAGTAGAGATTACGAAGCTGCCGGATCTGGTCGGCCGACAGCGACGCAAGCACCGATCCCAACTTACCCGGCATATGGTTCACCGTGTAGCGAACGGTTGCGACGGCAGGCTGTTCGCTGAGGGTCTCGATTCGAGGATGCGCGCTGAGGATCTGTTCGAGAAGGGTCGTTCCCGAGCGGGCAAATCCGATCAGAAAGACGGGCGTATGGCCTTCGGCCAGCGGAGGCGTGGGAGTCCACGCCCGGACGCACTCTGCTGAAAACGCATCAACACAGCGATCCAAATGGTCGTAAAAGAAACTGCTTTTCAAGACGGTCGACGCCTTTTCTTCCCAGATTCGATTGGCCTCGACGAAATGGGCGAATGCCTCGTCCGTTTGACCGAGCCGGTCGTATTGCGTGGCGATCTCGTATTGGATGGCCGCGCTGGGCTGCGGCGGGATGCTCAGCAGCCGGTCCAGGGCCTCTTGGTGTCGTTTGTCACGAGCGTCGCACCGGGCGAGCATCAGTTGCCCCAGTGCGTTGGCGGGATTCAGATTCACGGCCGTCTGAGCCGCCTCGCGGGCTTCCTCCACGCGGTTCATCTGGTCACAAACCGACGCCATCGTGCCCCACGCTTCGGCCAGGTTTGGACTGATGCGAATGGCTTCGCGGGCGGACTGGAGAGCCGGCTCGTACCGTCCAATCGTCTTGAGCACCGTAGCCAAGCTGTTATGGATCTCGGCCGAGTGCGGCTTTTTGGCCAGGGCCGCCCGATAGCACTCGATCGCCTGCTCGTACTCGATCCGGGCTTGGTGGAGGTTGCCCAAGTTGTTCAGCGTTTCGACAGATTCGGGACAAAGGGCCAGGGCCTGATGGCAACACTCGACGGCCCGATCCAACTCGCCCTGTTGGTGCAAAATGGTCGCCAGATTGCAGTAGGCCTCGGCGTAGCCAGGCTGGATTCGCAGGGCCTCTTCGTAGGCAGCCACGGCTTCGTCGAGTCGGCCCAGGTCGGACAGAGCCATCGCCAGGTTGTTGTGCGCCTTCGCATAATCGGGCCGGATCTGGATCGCACGGCGAAACTGCACCTCCGCCTCATCAGGTCGGCCCAGGTCGAGCAGCGTCAGTCCCAAGTTGTTCACGGCCTCGGCGTAATTGGGCGACAGGATCATCGCCTGACGGAAGGCGTCGGCCGCCTCCTCGAGTTGTCCCAGGGCGCGGAGTCCGTTGCCCAGGTTGAAATGAGCCGGGGCGAAGTCGGACCGGAGGCGAAGAGCTACGCGGCACGCGGCCACCGCTTCGGCCGCGCGGTCCAAGGCCAGGTAGGCGCCCGAGATATTGCAGTGGAACGCCGCCGACTGCGGCTTCCGCGCGATGGCCTGACCGATACGATCGATGGCTTCTTCATTGCGTCCGCATTGCAGGGCCAGCGCACCCAGGCTGTGCATTGCACCAACATGGTCCGGTACGACAGAGAGAACCTGCTGATAGCATGCTTCGGCCTGTTGCCACTGGCCCGCCTGGTGGTACCGCAACCCCTCGGCTAAGATTGTGTCGATACCTTGCATGATAAGCTCCCGGGATGACGACGTGGCGGTCTCACAGTCCTCGGCACATGTCGCTGGCTTTGTCAATGACATGGGCATGGCGACTCTGGCACTGGCCGAGCACGTGGCACGCACCACACAGCGTCTTGTTCACACGAGAAAATACTCTAGCCCGCCTCGCGTCGTTCGGCCGGGGTGTCGGGGGGAGCGAGGTGCCAGTGGGGCGCGGAGAGGACGTGGGGTCGGGGTAGAGCCAGAGGGCCGACGGGGCCATTGACCCGGTCGTCCCAACGGTGCGAGGCGATTTTGGCCAGGACGCTCTCGGCCACGCCCACGGCGGCCATGCCGTCCTCGCCCGTCACGCGGGGCGCGCGGCTCGTCTCGATGCTCTCGACGAAATCGTCCAGTTCCAGGGCCAGGGCGTCGACCCCTTCGCAGGCGATCGACTCGCGAGGCAGGTGGACGTCGAGAAAGTCCTTGCGTTGACGCTCGATCTCTTCGAGCGAGAGGGCGTCGACGTCGAACCGGCGTTGGACGAGCGTGTCGCTGGGCCGGACCAGGCGTGTTTCGAGCCGTCCGAAGTCGATCTCGGCCAGGCCGTCGGCCGACCAAACCTGCATTCGCCGGGCCGGCTCGTGGCTGACGCGCGATGCGCTCAGGGCGGCGACGCAGCCCGACTCGAAATGCAGCCGGGCGTTGGCCACGTCCTCATGACCTCCAACGACCGACAGCCCCAGCGCCTCGACCCGGCGGACGGGCGAGTCGACCAGGGACAGGATCAGGTCGATGTCGTGGATCATCAGGTCCATCACGACGCCCACGTCCGTGCTGCGGAACGTGAAGCCGCTTGCCCTAACGGCCTCGATGTATTTGGGACGTCCCACGCACGGGCCGGCCGCTTCCAACGCCGGGCTGAAACGTTCGACGTGGCCGACTTGCAGGACGATGCCCGCACGCCGGGCCGCGCTGACGAGTTCTTGCGATTCTTGAAGCGTCGGGCAGATCGGCTTTTCGACCAGCGTGTGCACGCCGGCCCGGGCCAGGACGAGCCCGATCTGATGGTGCAGCCGCGTCGGCGCGGCCAGGACGGCGGCGTCGATCTGGTCCAAAAAGGTCCGGTAATCGCTGACCGCGCGGGTTCCGCACTCGGCGGCGACCCGGTTGCGCTGGGCGGCGACCGGATCGGCCACGGCGACCAGCTCGACCCGTTCGTGGGCGGCCGCCTTTTGGGCATGGAACCCGCCGAGACGTCCGGCGCCGATGACAGCCAGTCGAAGACGTTTCACGCTGCCCTCCTCATCGACTCGCGACCCCGCCCATGACGCCCCTCTTGCTGCGTCTGGACGAAGCCCAGCAGATGGTTGACTTGCGGAACGAGCATGCCGTTGCCGCGGAGGATCTCCCGGGCGTGATCCAATCCGACCCGGGCACGGTAGAGCAGCCGGTGGGCCTCGGCCAGGCAGTTGATCGTCTCGGGCGAGAAATTGTTGCGTTTCAGGGCGACGACGTTGATGCACCGCGGCCGGGCCGGATAGCCCTCGGCCAACATGTAGGGCGGGATGTCGTGCCGCACGGCGCTGACCCCGGCGACAAAGGCGTAGTCGCCGATCGTCGCGAAGTGGTGCACGGCGACCGCTCCGCTGAGCGTGACGTGGTCGTGCAGGTGCACGTGGCCGCCCAACAGCGAGTTGTTCGTCACCACGCAGTGGTTTCCGATGTGGCAATCGTGGGCGACGTGGGCACAGGCCATGAAGAAGTTGTGGTCGCCGATCGCCGTGATGCCGTCCTCCTTCAGCGTGCCCCGATTGACCGTGGTGCACTCGCGGAAAATGTTGTTGTCGCCGATGATGACCTGGGTGTCGGAGCCCGTATAACTAATGTCCTGGGGCTCGCCGCCGAGGACCGCGCCGGGATAGAGATGGTTACCCCGCCCGAGCGTGACACGGCCCATCAGCGTGACGTTGTTTTCCAGCCGGGTGCCGCGCCCGATCGTCACGTCGGGTCCGACGACGCAGAACGGTCCGATCTGGACGTCGTCGTCGATTTGGGCACGCGGGTCGACTGCGGCTTGCGGGGCGATTAGGATTGCCATCGCTTCGGGTCCTTCACAAAAACCGTTCTCTCGTAATCATTCACGGCCCGCGGAAAAGGTGCCAGGCACCTTTTGCCGGAACGGCCCTTCGGGTGCTTCGCACAAAAGGTGCCTGGCACCTTTTCC
>JAFGFF010000340.1 GCA_016931075.1 Pirellulales bacterium
AGGGCCGTGTCGGCGAACTTCGTGCGGACGGTCGGCTCGACCATCGGCGCAGCCTCACCGCCGCCGTCGGGCATCTCCATTTCGAATGCCTCCGACTTGTCCTCTCGCATGGCGCTGCGAGCCATCATGGGTTTGGCCATAGGCCGCGGGCCTCCCGGCGCGGGCATGGCTCTTTCGGCCATGGCGCTGTCGGCCATGCCTCCCATGCCCCCCATACCGAAGCCTCCCCGACTCTTTTTCTGCCCTCGTTGCATCGTAAAATTGGCGTCGTTCGTGGCGAGCCCTTCGTCGGCCGCCGTGGCCCCGAAGACGCCCAGGTCTTGCATGGTCGGCGCGTTGGGCCAATTCCAGTTGACCGACCCGCGGCCCAGGTTCGATGTCGTGCGGGGGTAGTGGCTGCGACGCCATTTCCAGAAAAAGGCCTTGATGTCGGGCACGTTCGAGCCGCCCGAGATGTACTCGACCGACTTGTCGTAGATCGACACCACGGTCGTCCCGACGAACGGCTTGCCGTCCAGATCGGTCAGACGGATCTGGACCTTGGCCTTCTCGCCCGGGCGGTAGGTTTCGCTCGAGGGCTTGATGTCGACGTTGAGGATCCGTTTCTCGGGCGGGACGATGATCTCGCGCGTGGCGTCGTGCACCCGGCCGTCGGCGATCGTGAGGGCTTCGACGAAGAAGTTGGGCATGTCCTTCTGGACCACGCCGACCTCGACCACGGTGCTCTTGCCCTTCAGATGGAGCATCTTCGGGACCGGGTAGATGCTGCCCGAGGGCCGGACGAACAGCAGGACGGTCGAGCCGACCCGATCGGTGTTGACCTGCAACCGGACCGTCTCGCCCGGCTTGTACTCGGGCTTGTCGGGGATCAGTTCCAAATTGTTGAACCGGAAGTCGGAGCCGTCGAACCCGGCGCCGATCACGGTGAACAGATAGCCTCCTTCGATCGTGTGCTCCTTCGCGTCGGTCACGCGATAGGCCAGGCGGTACTGCCCTGCTTGCGAGGCCTTGATCTTCTCGGCGGCCTTGCCCTGGGCGTCGGTGGGCAGGGCCCACGTCCGGACGGGCGTTTCGACCGGCTCGTTGTTTTTGTAAGTGATCTTCAAGAGCGTCAGTTCGCCCTTCCCTTCGATCGGTTTGTTGTCAAGCATCTGGGCCGAAAAGCTCGCCCGAATGGTGTCGCCCACGCGGTAGTAACCCCGGTTACCCCAGGCATAGACCTTGAACGGCTTTCTCGCGACTAGGACGTTGCCCCGGCCGACGATCGTCCGCCGCGACTGGTCGACCACCTCGGCCGTGATGGAATAGTTATGGTCCTGGTCGGGATGGATCTCCTTGGCCACGGATGTGTCGATCTCGATCTTCACGGTGCCATCGGGGCCAATGGGCACTTCGCGCTCGGCGACCACCTCGGGCGGCATGTGCGAACCGCGCCACCAGATCGGGTGTGGGCAGGGGCAACCCCACTCCCACCAGCCGGGATACCAGGCATAGTCACACCACAACCATCCGTAGCCCCGGCCGTAGAGCCAGTCCCAAGGCCCGATCGGATACCACCGCTCGGTCCGGCTCGTGCGGAGGACTTTGTATTTGACGGTTGCTTCGGTCACTGGCGAGCCGAAGTAGTACTTCGCCTTGACCGTGGCCGTGATCTTCTCGCCCAACATGATCGGCTCGGTCGGCGCGTCGACCGAGACCTCGAACTCGGGCTTCTTGTATTCCTCGACGCGGAAGCCGATGTGGCCGCTGGGTTCGCGGCTTCCCATTCCGAGCTTGCCTCCAACTTGGATCATCCACTGGCCCAACGGAGCGTTCTCGGGCAGTTCCAACTCGCCCTCGATGCCGCCGTAGGCGTCGGCCGTCATGTTCTTCTCGACAACCTTGTCACCCTTGGGATTGCGGATCTCGACTCGAAACGCCTTGCCCGCGAAAGCGGAGCGGTCCTCTAGATCGTAGCGGGCCTCGCGAGCCCAGAACTTGTAGTGGACCTTTTGCTTGGGCCGGTAGACGGGCCGATCGGTGATGCCGAAGGCCTTTTGGGTGCGGTACCAGCCGTCACTGGCGCGGGAATACCAGACGTGCTCGAAACCGAGGAATCCGAACCCGCCATTGGGCGTCCGGGCGAGGATGAGCCATTGGTGGTTCTGGGGCTGTTGCTTCTTATCACAGATCACCTGGCCTTCGCGGTCGGTGTGCTCGGCGAATTGCTCGACGTTGACTCGGTACTGGTTGCCTCGAACGTGTTCGATTCGGTAGCCGAAAAACTCGACGTTGGCCTTGGCGGCCGGGGCCCCGGTCACCGCGTCGGCGACGTAATAGAGGTTCTTCTGGTCCAGGGTCTTCTTTGCGATGGCCGTGTCATCGAGCCAAAGGACGATGAAGCTGACGTTACCGTCGGCCATCTTGGCCGTGAGCAGGTAAGCGCCGGCCTTGGTCAGGGGCGTGGTGACGGTGATCCGTTTGTCGAAATGGTTCGGACGCGGCTTCAGATCCACGTTCCACGAGGCCACTTTTTTGCCGACGTATTGCTGCTGCTTTTCCTGGATCAGCCGGTAGCCCAGGTCGTTGATGTTGACTTTGTTCCAGTCGAGCCGGCCGGGCTGCGACTTGATGTAGGCCTTGATGTCGTCGAGCAGCTTCTCGACTTTGACCTCGTTGGCGGTGAATTTTACCTTCTTGCCGTTGCGGAACCGGAACTCGACCGAGGCCCCACGGCCGTCGGCCGGCTGGGCCATCACGGGCTCGAAACGGCCCCAGGGATCGACGATCTGACTCAGCCGCTCCTTGACGCCGGAACTCGCTTTAATCTGGCGCAGGCAGTCGGCCGCCTTCGGATACTGGCGGCGGTTCGCGAAGACGTCGGCCAGGCGCCAGAAGGCCGCAACCCGGTCGTTGCTGGAGACCTTGGGATCCTCGGCGACGGCCCGATAGACCTTGATGTGGTTGTACTCGTCAGGCAGCGCGAAACGCTTGACGCCCGTGGCCAGCCGGGCGATCGTTTCGTTCTCCTTCAACGTGTGCAGGGCGTAGGTGCCGCTCTCGTCCTTGCGGGTGTCGTCGTCTCGACCGAATCGCAAGCCGAAGCCGCCTTGGGCCATCGTTTGGACGCCGAACTGGTTCTGGAGAAAGTCGGCCCAAATCAGACGCATCTGGTTGCGGCACGCCGGAAACTGCTCGACCGCCTCGGCCAGACACCATCGCCATCGCTGGCCGTCGTTCTGGGCGTCCTCGAATCGCTTGGGCACGGTGTAATAGACCGGCTTGCCCTGGGCGTCGACGGGCGTGCCGACGGACTGAGGGTAGTAGCCGCCCCAGCCGGGTTCGTAGTCGGGCAGGGTCGCGAGGTCGGTCAGCTTCTGCAGACGCCACGCCTGGTGGTTGCCCCGGTACTCTAACAAGATGTTCGCCACGTTCTGGAAGAACTTCCCGACGGCCGCCTTGTTGTCATCCTGCCAGGCAAGGGGCATCGCCTGGACCAGCAGTTGGAGTGCCCGGACTCGGTCGCGCTGCTCGGCATTGAACACCTCGCCCCCGCCGCGATGGCGCCCCCGCTGAAATTGTCCGGAGATCATGTAGCCGTAGTGCGGCAGGCGAAGGTAGTTCTGCGCGGCTGCTTCGAGCAACCGCCAGTCGGTCCGGTGGGCCTTGACGACCTTCTCCAGGAACGCGTCGATCTGGTCGATCTGATTGAGACGCTGCAGGCACTGAACGCCCAGGTTCAAATCCTGCAACAGTTCCGGCCCCTTGTTGTCCGGCATCAGGGCCAACTTGCGGAACCTCTCGTAGGCGTCCTTGAAGTTTCCGTTGTTGAATTCCTTCAGCGCCAAAGCGTGTTCGGAAGACGGCATGGCCGATCGGCCATCGGCCCCCTCGGGCGTCAGGGCCAGCCCGGCAAACAACACCGTGGATAAGGCAGTAAACGGCAGCAAGCGTAGGGTCTTCATGGTCTTCCCTTCCAGATCGATCGGGTCACCGGCAACGCCGGGTGGGGATTACTTGCAGGCACGGAGTATGGGGGATAGCAGGCTGTTGAAACGGGTGCCACTGCTGGCTTGTCCAGCAGTGTTTTCCAGGGTTTACTCCCCCTCGCACTGCTGGACAAGCCAGCAGTGGCACCCAGAATCCTGTTTTTCAACAGATAGAAATAGTCCCCCAGAGCATTCCGGCCCAATCCATGGACGTCGTCGTCGGGCCGGAAGTTCCCTGCCAAAGATACGCCACCGGCCCGGTTCGCCAACCCCCACCCGGCGTCACCCCGCTCGAATCCACGTTTTCCAGCCCGAATCCCAAGCCCCACGTCCACTGGTCGGTCCACCAGAACCGGACGCTCACGCATCCGGCTCGGATTCCCACGCAAAATCCCCGAGTCCCGAGCCCCGAACC
>JAFGFF010000341.1 GCA_016931075.1 Pirellulales bacterium
GAAGACCTCCCCCAATCCCCAATCCCTAATCCCCAATCCCCCCGCCCTCCCCGTCCCCCGGCGGGCGGCCGCGGCGGCTGCGGGTGGTGTCGAGGTCGTGGAGCTTCATCTTGCGACGCAGGGCGTGACGGTTCAGGTCGAGCAGGCGGGCGGCGGCGCACTGGTTGTACGCTGTGTACTCCAGGGCCTCGAGAATATGCCTTCGCTCCACCTCGGCCAGCGTGGCCGGACGCCGCCTTGAAGCGGATGCCGCCAAGGGCGAGTCCGACGGGTCGGACAGATTGTCGTACGACGGGGCCGGAGAGAAATCGTCACACGCGGCCGGGACACTGCACACCGCGTGGACGATCTCGGGCAAATGGTTAGGCAACAAAACGCCGCCCGGCGTGCAGATGGCGGCCCGTTCGAGCTGGTTGTTCAGCTCGCGGACGTTGCCGGGCCAGTCGTAGCGGGTCAGAAGGTCGAGCGTCGAGACGGCCAGACTTTTCAGCGGCACGCCCGCCTCGACGGCCAGCTTGCTGAGGAAATGGGCGGCCAAGGGCTCGATGTCCTCGGGCCGCTCGGCCAACGGGACGGTCCGCAGCGAGATGACGTTGAGCCGGTAGAACAGGTCCTCGCGGAATCGGCCGGCGCGGACTTCTTCGTGCAGGTCGCGATTGGTCGCTGCGATCACGCGAACGTCGACCGGTTGGCCCTCGTGGCTGCCCAAGGGCACGACGACGCGCTCTTGCAATACCCGCAGGAGCTTGGCTTGGACGATCGGCTCGAGTTCACCGACCTCGTCCAGAAAGAGGGTTCCACCCGAGGCGGCCCGAAACGCGCCGACCGCCGAATAGTGGGCCCCGGTGAAGGCCCCTTTGCAGTGGCCGAAGATCTGGCTGGTCGCCAACTCACCGACCAGCGCGGCACAGTCCACGGGAACAAGAGGTCCGTCGGCGCGGCGGCCGTGGGCATGCAACGCCCGAGCGACGAGTTCCTTGCCCGTACCGCTGGGACCCGTGATGAGAATCCCCGAGTCGTATGCGGCCACCCGCAGGATCTCGGCGCGGACCCAGTTGGCCCAGTCCGAAACACCGACGATGGCTTCGACGCCACGCTGCCGACGCTGCCCAAGCTTCGCGTTCATCGCAGGAGCCGTCTTATGAAGAGAGGTGCGAAAGAGCCCTTTGTCGATGGAGTATGTCGCCTCTGCCGAAATCCTACGTACCGGCGGACCGCGCTGGGGCGATCCCCCTACGGCCGGTCTGCTCGCGTCCATCCCCTCCGCGAGCAGACCGACCATTCCACACTGACCGCCGCGTAGGCCCACAGTACGGCGGTCAACGGCGCGGGCGATTCTCATCCCATTCGGGCGAGAAGTCAAGCCACCCACCACCCTGAAGAGTCATGTATTGCGGAGGATTTTTGACAACACAACTTGGCGGTAACCAAAATGGGTGCCCCAGTCCCCATTTTCCGTGTCGTTACCTGCCGAGCGAAATCTCGCCAAGACGGAGTGGGATGGTTGGACGTCGCCAGCGGATTGAAGGGAGGAAGGTCATGGACGTGCTGTTTCAGCTATTTCTGCCGTTCGTGCTTTGTCCACCAGCGGCACTGCTGCCGGCTGTCCTGTTCGGAGGCTGGTTTTATTGGGATTTCCGCCGGTCAGGGGCTCACTGGAGTATTCGCCCTCTTGTGCTGCTGATGGCCGCAGGCCTTTGGCTCGCCTACGGCGGATGGGAGTTCTATGTGTCTCAGGCCTTCCCGTCGGCGAGTGTGCCGATACGCGTTGACGTGCTGTTCATCGCGCCTGTTCTCGGGATCGTCTCGTCGGCGGCCGTTGCGGCAGGACTCATTGGCCGAAAGAGACAGCCCCTCGCGTGAGGCCGAATCTTGGCAGGGCAAACACGCCCTGTGGTTCGATAGAACGGCAAGACCGGAAACTGCCTGTCCTACGCTTCCTGCCCAAACAGCGCCTCGAGTGTGATCCGCGACCACGTCTCGAAACCGTCCAGGTCGGCGAGCAGTTCGTCGACGGGCCGGAAACCGCTTTCGATGATCTCGGTCTCCCGGGCGTGGACGTCGGGCGACTCGACTTCGAAGAGAAAGACGACGCCCAGGTGGACCTGGCCGACGGGCGTCTGATCGTCGTTGATCAGGCCGACGCATCGGGACGAGTAGGGACTGTCGATACGGACCTCTTCGTCCAGTTCTCGCCGCATGCCTTCGTTGAACGGATCGTCCCCGCCGCCGCTGGCCCCGGCCCCGTTGGTGTCCTCGGCCGAGATATGGCCGCCGATCCCGACGCTCCGCTTGGCATGGAGCCGGCCTTCGCCCTGGCCCTTGCCGCGGGTGTATTGAAAGACGCTCTGAGTGCCCTGGGCGTCGCGGTGCAGGAAGACGACGTAGGGGATCAACTGTTTGAATCCCCGGTCCTCCTCGACCTGGGCCCTGGGGCGAAACGACACGTGGGCCGGCTCGAACAGCTCGGGGATGTACCGGTCGACCTCCTTCGTGAAGCCCTGAAAATGGCCCAACCGATGAAACACGTCCGTCGGCACCACCAACACCCGCTCGGTCATCGTGCTGCTCATCGTCGCATCCTTTCCGTTGCGTCCCACACAGTCCTGTCGATCCGACCCCGAGTATAAGCCCCCGAGCAGATTCTGACGAGGAGGGCATGCCGCACCCCCAGACCATGTTTTCAGCCGGGCGTCATGCCGCCCTAGGCAGACATGGCGCCCGGCTTCGATCCTGGGCGGACCAGCTTCTTTCCCGTTTCATCCACCTGGAGGATCGGAACCGGGAAGAGTCACAAGCGGATCGACGCGCGACACGCTGCAAACCGCACGGAAGCCGTTTCTGTCGTTGCGATCAGGATCACTGACATACCCTCGCCACGCCGAACGCAGTGAACCGACGTTTGAGTTCCAGCATCCACCTCGCAGCACGAAAAGGCTGCCTTGTTTCGTACAACACGGGTTCGTATCCGGTGAGTTCTTGTAGTATTCTTTGTCGAAGCAGTCCTGACAGTACTCGAAGACATTACCAATCATGTCGTAAGCGCCCCACGCGTTCGGCCGCTTAAGGCCGACGGGATGAGTTGCGCCGCTCGTCGTGTTTCCCGCCCACCAGGCATACTCGCCCAGACGCGTCTCCTTGTCGGCGAAGAAGAACGTAGTGGTTGTTCCGGCGCGGTATGAGTATTCCCATTCGGCCTCGGTGGGGAGTCGATAAGTGCGTTTCGCTTGCTTTTCTTGTGCGAGTCCTGAAAGTCGCGAACAGAAATCCCTCGCTTCCGACCAGCTAACATTCTCAACGGGGCAAGATTCTCCGGAGCCGCGCGAGAGAGACGGATTCCGTCCCATGATCCGCTGATAATCGGCCTGGGTCACTTCGTTCGCACCGAGATAGAACGGCTCTGACAGCCGGACACGATGGACGGGTTGCTCGAACGAAAGCCGGTTGGCGTCCAGGTCCGGATCATTCGGCGGCAGGGCCAGGCGTTCCAGCGATACAATCTCCTCGGGCGTTGATCCCATCATGAACTCGCCTGGCGGGATCAGCACGAACGTCATGCCGATGGAATTCGTCATCTCGACCGGCACCCCGAGGTATTTAGCCCAGGCGGCTTGATACTCTTTGGCCTTCTTCTCATCGAACGGAGCGACGGCCGCCGCGGGGGGAGGCGAGTGGAGAGTGGAGATGTCGCAGGCGACGCGGAAGCCATGACGAAAACGGAAATCTTCGACGGGCGGCTGGGCGGAGGGGAAGAAGTAATTGCGGGTTGCAGACCTCAAGACACTGGGGGTTGCAAACTCGTAGTAGCCGCTGCGCAATACGCGTTGGCCTCCGTTGTTTGAAGACGCGGGGCCCGGCGGATCGTCGACCGGCGACTCGGCGTAGTAGTCGGTCTTTAACCAGTCGGCACACCATTCCTTGACGTTCCCCAGCATATCGTGGAGGTTCCACGCGTTCGGTTTCTTCAGCCCCACCGGATGCGTGGCGTCGGCGTAGTTGTTCCGCCACCAGGCGTTGTCGTCGAGAAGTTTCTCATCCTGGCCGAAATAATACGGGGTCTGCGTCCCCGCGCGGCATGCGTACTCCCATTCGGCTTCCGTGGGCAAGCGACAAGTGAAGCTGCCGTCTCCCGCGAAGGCCGCGGGGGCTTTCGCGCAGAATGCGACGGCCTCGTCATAGGACACGAGATCCGCCGCCACGTCGTCCGGCAATCCGTCGCGCGCAAGACGCTTGTTGAGCACCGAGAACACTTGGCCCTGAGTGACCTCGCATTTCGACAAATAGAAAGGCCGTGTGATGCGGACCCGGTGCCGAGGCCCTTCCATGGCAATCCGAATGGTCATGTATTCCTCCAGGCCGTCCCGTTTCCATTGGTCCAGGGTGGACGCCATTTCCTCGGGCGTGGTCCCCATCATGAACTCGCCCGGCGGGATCAGCACGAACGTCATGCCGATGGAATTGGTGATCTCGCGCGGCACGCCGAGGTATTGCGACCAGCTCTCCTGATACTCCTTTGCCCGTGCTGCGTCAAAAGGGGCAACGGCTCTGGGGGGCTCGAAGGACAGGGCGTCCAGCCAGAGTTTCATGCCGGGCTTTTCCGCCGCGAAGTGAATCTCGATCCAGTCGACGTGCGACAGGTCCAGCTTGTTCACGTCACTGCGGGTCCACGTGGCGTTGCCGCCGAGGGGTACGATGAGGCGGGTCCATTGACCCGAGGTCGATTTCACGACGTCGGCGCGGGCCTGGCACTGGAGATAGTTCGATCCGCGCCCCAGACGAATCGTGATTCCTTCCGGACCGAAAGCGGCACTCGGGTCGTCCAGGAGCAACGCCACCCGGAGCGTCCTCTTCGTCGAGAGATCCCAGTCGGCATTGCGGCTTCTGGGATAGGTCACGCAGATATCCGACGCGCCAAGCGTGTCGAGCTGCAGCGATTGCCGGCCCACGCTCACGTTGGCCGTATCCACGGTCAGGACGCACGGCGTCTTATCCGCGGCGGTGACGTCAAAGGACTCGGCCGGCTGTTCGGTGAAGTCCTCTGACGGGGATCGCGCCGCTTCAGGCTGCTTGGCAGCCGGTTTGGCCGGCGCGCCCTTGGCGAGACCGACCAATTGGGCGGCCAACGCGCGAAGCTCCCGGGCTTCGGTGCGAAGGTCGTCGACGTCCTTCTCCAGGAGTCTTGCCCGGTCTTCCGCGGCGGCGGCGCGCTGCTTTTCTTGTTTGAGCGTTATCTCGGCTTCGGTCTGCTGAGCCTGCGCTTGCGTGATCTGCTGACGGATCTTCTGGGTCTCTTCGGTCTTGCTCTTCAGGTCGTTTTCCAGTCGGCCGATCGTTTCCTTGGCTTGGACGACGGCGATTTCCGACAGGGCCGCCTTCTGGATCGCTAGGGATGCCTCTTGCCGCGCTTTACGGACTTCCTCGGCCAGAACCTTGGCTTTGGATTCTTTCTCTTGGGCCTTTTTTTCCGCTTCGGCCGCTTGTTTCGCATAGTCCTCGGCGAGTTGCCGGGCGGACAGCGTCCTTTTTTGTTCTCGGACGACCATGACGTTGCTGATGACGATCACGACCGCCAGGATCACCGCAAAAACCGCGATACTGGTCGCCAGAGTCTTGTGTTTGCGCGTCCAGCGGTAAACCCGCTCGAGGATCGGTTCCTGATAGACGCTGACCGGCTCGTCGTCGAGCCACCGCTGCACGTCGTCGGCCAGCGCGAGCGGCGACGCATATCGTTGCCACGAAGCCCGACCCATTGCCTTCAGACAGACGGCGTCCAAAGGCCGGGGCGTTCGCGGCTCGACTGCCGACGGGTTCTGTGGCGAGGAGAAGCGGACCTGCTCGAGGATTTCGTCGGCCGATTCGCCCGAAAACGGGGGCTGACCACAGAGGATTTCGTAGAGTACGGCCCCGAGGCTGTAGACGTCGGCCTGCGGCGTCACGGGTCTGGAGTCGCCCGAGGCCTGTTCCGGCGACATGTAAGCCGGAGTGCCCACTGGCCCGCCGGACAGAGTGAGTTTCGGCCGGTCGGCGTGTTGTTCGACCATGTCGCCCACGGTGGAGTCGTCGGAATCCGGCGGCGCCGGTCTCGCCAGCCCCCAGTCCATCACCAGCGTCTCGCCGTACTCGCCCAGCATGATGTTGCTTGGCTTGATGTCCCGGTGAACGATTCCACGGTGATGGGCGTAGGCCACCGTTTGGCAGACGGCCACGAACCGCCGGAGCAGTTCCCGCAAGCCCGCGCTGCTGTATGTACTATGAAGTTCGGCGATGGCGTTCTTCAGCGTGTTGCCTCGGACCAGTCGCATGGCATAGAAGGGCATCCCGTCCCGATCGGTTCCCATGGCGTAGACCGGAACCACGCCCGGGTGCTCCAACTGACCGGTGATCTCCGCTTCCTCGACGAACCGACGCCAGGTCACGTCGTTTGCCGAAGCGGGATTCAGCAGTTCCTTGATGGCAACGTCCCGCTTCAGCGCCTCGTCGCGGGCAAGACTGACCCGTCCCATGCCGCCGGCGTCCAACGGGCGAACCAGGACGTAGGGCCCGTGATTGCCTGTCGACGCGGAATTCGTCTTGCCGCCGATCGGCGCGGCGTCGTCGGGCGCGGCGGTCTGCGTCTTGGCGGTAGCCATGCCTGGCGGCAAGGCAATCATCGGCTCCGGCGACACCTCGGGGACGGTCAGGCTCGCCCCGCAGAGGTTGCATCTAACCCGCTTGCCCCGGAACTGTGGTCCCAGCCGGAATTGCCTTCCGCACGAGCAAGTCAGCAAGACGGCCGAGGACGCTTCGCCCGGCGTCTGGGATCCACCAGCCCCCTGAAGCAACTCACGACACGGCGGCTCGTCGGTGTGAAGTTTCCCTTCAGGGCGCCGCAGCCGCGCGACCAGACTGTCCTCCTCCTGGCCGATCGTCTTCAGCAGTTCCCGACACCTGGAACACCGGCCAAGATGGGCGGCAATTTTCTCGGCCGACTTGTCGTCGGGGAGTTTGCCCATCTGATAGGCCATCAATAACTCGCGACTGGGGCAACCGTGTTCTGCCATGGGTCCTAGCTCTCTCGTTGAAGACCGGACTCACTTCTCCCAACAAGAACAACGCGATCGTCTCACACGACATGATTCCGTGCCCGAATTCACGGAAACGTCCGTCGACCAGCCCTTCAAGTTCCTCGCGGATCCTCTTCCGAATCCGGTACTTCGCGTTATAGACGGTTTGGATGCTGATCCCAAGATCCTCGGCCACACTGGCCGCGTCTTCGGCCGCCTTGGCCCAATTCTGTGACAACCCAAAACCGCCGACCACACAGAGCTACCATCCTAACTCCACGGAGGGGCGTCCGTCAATCGAGCCGCTTGGTCGAGGACCGTATTGTCTGGTAGCGCTTCCCAGGGAACCGAAGAGCCTCGCCCGGGATGCTGGCGCCCTGTCCAGGAATCAATAGACCGTCGCCGCGTGATGTAATTTGCTGCAGTGGGACCCGGCACTCCTGCCTCAGGTCTCCTGGGCTTCGTCGAGCAACGTTTCGATGAGCACCCGCGGGGCGCCGATGTCCAACACGTGGAGGCGGCCGACGTAGGGTTGGGCGTCGGGCAAAAGGAGGCCCGGCTTGGCGGTGGCGAAGGTGCAGGTGTGGGCGGCGCGGATCGTGTGCTTGGCCGCGACGCCCGTGTCGCAGTCCAGGCCGCTGGGCAGGTCCAACGCCAGGATGGGCGCCTTGGCCTTGTTCATCCGCTTGATCACGACGTCCAGCGGCGGGCGAGGTTCGCCCGTGGCCCCGGTGCCCAACAGCCCGTCGACCAGCCAGTTGGCCGTGTCGAACGGCCAGTCGGGCTCGAGCGGAGTGGATAACGAGCCGAATAGCTCGATGCGAATGCCTGTCTTCCTCAGGATCCGGTAGTTTGTCGCCGCGTCGCCCGAGAGCGTTTCCGGCTCGGCAAACAGGAGCACGACGACGGGGTGGCCGCGCAGATCGAGGTGCCGGGCAAGCACGAACCCGTCGCCCGCGTTGTTCCCTCGGCCGCAGCAGATCACGACCGGCCCGCCGATCCCCAGCCCACACAGCACGTCGGCCGTGCCCCGCCCGGCGTTCTCCATCAGCACGAGCCCCGACATCCCAAAGTCCCGAATCGCCCGGGTGTCCAACTCCCGAGATAATTCACGATTGAGCGAAGGCAGCGTCATGGGGCTATCTCCCAATTTCATAAGATCCGTAAAACAACATATTGCTGAAGATGCACATCTGTAGGAGGCGACTCCTGTCGCCGATGGACCGCGAATC
>JAFGFF010000342.1 GCA_016931075.1 Pirellulales bacterium
CGGGGCCGGCGGCGGGCATGACCGTCGGGCCGGCGGCCGGGCCGGTGACGGGACGCATGGCCGTCGGGTTGGCGACCCCTTGGGACCGGGCCTCGGAGACGATGAGGCCGGTGGACAGCACGATTGCCGCCAGCGCGGCGAGAACGCGAAACTTCGTCACTTTTCAGCACTCCTTGCTCTTACAGTCGGTCTTCCTTGACCCCGCCCCCTCCTCGGTGGGCGTGACGTGCCGACTTGGACCCGTGGGTGGCGTGAAGCCGCAATCGACGATCGGATGCCCAAAACCGACTCTGCGGACGCCGACGAGTTTCGGGCGTGGCTTGCACGGGCGCGGAAAAACCCTCACCCATGAAGGCGGTATTCTGCCCGCAAGACCGCTCCGCGTAAAGACCAGATAATCACGAAGCCTGGAAACAGCGTAAGCCTTTCTATTTCAATGACTTAGCGTCAATTCCACCGTCCTGCGGAGGTCCCGCCCGGGCCAGGACTCGCGGGGGCGTCGGGCGTTCCCAGTCGATCGAGACCCGTGCCACGCCCGACCGTGGAGCGAAATCGTGTTGGTGGTGGATCGCGTGGAGCCTCCCGCCGTATGCCCTTCAGAGTCGATCACGAGCCAGCCCGTCCCCACCCTATCGCATCGGACCGCGTGCCCGTAGAATCCACAAGGGCCAAGGAGGACCACCGCCGTGCCGTCCTTGTTTGTGATCCGGGGTAATGACCAGGGCTCGCGTTTCGAGTTCGCTGAGCCGCTGACGCGCGTCGGCCGCGACGCCTCGAGCACGATCCGGCTCCACGACACCGAAGTCTCCCGCCAACACGCCGAGATCCGGCGATCGGACAATACCTACGTTCTCGCCGACCTGGGCAGTTCCAACGGCACCTACGTCAACGGCCAGCGGGTCGTGTCCCATTCCCTTTCGAGCGGGGACCAGGTCCAGATCGGCAGCACCCTGATGCTGTACACCGCTCCTTCCGACGAGTCGGCCGAGGACCTCGCGCAGTCGATCGATATCACCTCGCCTCAGCAGTCCGGTGATCGCTCGCAGATCATCCATTCGATCACTCAGGAGAACGGTTCTCGGGCGTTCGAACTCGGCGCGACGCTGGCGCAGGACTCCTGGCTCGCCCGGGCGAGGAGCAATCTGCAGGTGATGTACCGGACCGCCCTGGCCGTCAGTCACACGCTGGACATCGACCAGTTGCTGCACCGGATCATGGACCTGATCTTCGAATGGGTCGAGGCCGACCGGGGCTGTGTCATGCTCCTGGAGCCTGAGGCCAAGCGGCTGGCGCCCAAGGTGCGTCGCACTCGGACCGTGCCGGGCAAGCCGCGTTCGGCGGGCGACGAGCGGATCACGATCAGCAAGACGATCCTCGACTACGTGATGGAGCACCACGAGGGCGTTTTGACCAGCGACGCCCGGCAGGACGACCGGTGGACGCCCGCGGCCAGCATTCTCCAGTCGGGCATCCGCGAGGCGATTTGCGTGCCCATGCAGGGCCGCTACGACGTGGTCGGCATCATCTACATCGACACGTCCACCTCGCCCCAGGAGGCCATCCGGCACGGCGGCGCGACGAAGTTCAAGGAAGACCATCTCAAGCTGATGATCGCCATCGCCCACCAGGCCGCCCTGGCCGTCGAGGACACACGCTACTACTCGGCCATGGTCCAGGCCGAGCGGCTGGCCGCCATCGGGCAAACCGTCGCCACATTATCCCACCACATCAAAAACATCCTCCAGGGCATCCAGGGCGGAAGCTACCTGATCGAGATGGGCCTGAACGACGAAGACCCCTCGGTCGTCCGCAAGGGCTGGAAGATCGTCCAGCGGAACCAGGGCAAAATCTCATCCCTCGTTCTGGACATGCTCACCTTCAGCAAGGAACGCGAGCCCCAGTGCAGCCCGGCCGACTTGAACCAGGTTGTCGCCGACGTGATCGAACTGGTCCAGGTCCGCGCGGCCGAGTCGGAAGTCAAGCTGAAGTGGCAGCCCACGGCCGGCATGGGCACGTTCGTCTTTGACCCCGAGGCCATGCACCGGGCCGTGCTCAACGTCGTCTCGAACGCGATCGACGCGGCGGCCGAACTGGAGGGCAAGGGCCGCGTGCTCGTCTCGTCGGAGTGGGACGAGCCGGCCGAACTGCTGCGGATCATCGTCCACGACAACGGCCCGGGCATCCCGCCCGACGTGCTCGAACACCTCTTCAGCCCCTTCGTCTCCTCCAAAGGCGCCCGCGGCACCGGCCTGGGCCTGCCGGTGAGCCAAAAAATCCTCGCCGAGCACGGCGGCCAGATCCGCGTCGAAACGGCCCCCGACCAAGGCAGCCGTTTTACTTTGGAATTGCCCGCCGTCGCGCCCACCACCGGGACGACGAAGTTGCAGGCGTGAGGCCCTTTACCCTCTCCCTTTGGGAGAGGGTGGCGGCGCAGCCGCCGGGTGAGGGCGGGTGGCACAATAATTCGCACAGTCACTCACACGATGTTGCCCACCTCAATCGCCCATCGTCGTGCCACACACCCTTGGAGCACCGACCACTAATCACTATCCCGACCGCCCTCACCCCCGGCTCCTCTTTCAGAGGGAGAGGGGAGGTCGTCATCGACAGCCGCTTCTTCCCGTGAAGTCCACTCGCGTATCCATCGGGCGTCCTCGCGGAGTTCTTCGAGGGTTTGCTCAAGGCCGATGAAGCGACGACGGAAGCGACGCCAGGCGAAGAGGCCGATCAGCAACGCGGAGACAATCAGGACCAGGCCGAAGACAAGCAGGCAGGTGTCGCGCGAGACGTCGAACCATTGGGCAAACCGCCCAGCCAGCCAGATGACAAGAACGGGCAGCCCACACAGCAACAGGACCGCGGCCGCGATCAACCAGCCGACGAGCCAGGCTGCCGAACGAAGGTCGGACTTGATTTCAATCAGGGCCAACTGCCAGCGGAGGGCGACCGACTCGCGCAGGTCGACGCCCAGGCGACGCAGTTCCTCGCGCAGATCGGCCAGCAGGGGGCGTTTTGAATCAGGCTCAGGCATCGTGGACCTCGCTGCCGGGCGCCTTCGATCGGTCGGGCGCGGAATCACGCCACATCCGTACTACCTCGCCCCACACGCCGTGGCCGACCTCGCGGAATCCTTGTCGCATCAGCCGTAGCGCGGTCCATCGCAGCAGTCTTCGGCCCGAGAGCCCGGCCGCCAGGGCCAAGCCCAGTCCGAAGGCAGCGGCGGTGGCGCCGGTCGTGTATCGCGTGACATAAGTCCGCCACGACGCGAGCCGCCGCCCTTCGTCGCGAAGCCGAAACGCCCGATGGTCCAGCCGCCGCCTCAGCCGGCCGATCCGCTGTCGGATCGCCCGTTTGGCGCGTTCTTGTTCGGGATCGACTACGCGGTTAGGCATGGCGGGGAGTTGGTGTGAGTGGGAAATTATGGCGGGTGTCTCACTTCCTATTGCGCAACACGCCCTCACCCCTGGCCCCTCTCCCAAAGAGAGAGGGGAGGTTGTGGACTACCGGCGGAACAGGCGGCCGAGGAAGAAGCCGGCCGCGGCGGCGGCGATCAGGCCCAGGCCGGGCCGACGCTTGACGCCTTCCAGGGCCCCGTCCATCAGATCGCCAAGCGTCGTCTGCCGGACCTTTTCGAGTCGCTCGTTCGCTTCCCGGCGGAAGTCCTCGCAGTGTTGTTTTGCCTTGTCCCATTCCTGACGGACGCGGTCCGCGGGGCCGGAGCCGTGGTCATGGTCATGATCGTGGGGATGTTCCTGGTCCGCGCTACAGCATTCTTCACACATGGTTGGCCTCCTTGGGCAAAGGGCTCCGCTCGCGTCCCAAGCCTACCTCACCCCGGCGGCCGGCGAAAGTGGCCCGCCCGCTCCAGAGTGGGGTTTTGAGGCCTGCAGACGCCTATTCACACACCTTGCGTCATTCGGGAACGGCCGGGATGATGGAACGGAGACGGGCGATACGCCGGTCGTGGGGCGATTGTCAGGCACAGCCTGACCTACAGAGGTAATTATCACGCGGAGTGATACTGGATGCGAGAGACGATGCTCCCCCTGCCCGGCGACGGACAGGACCACTTGCCGCTACGAATGGTCCACACGCTGGTGATCGGCAGCGGGGCGGCGGGGCTCAATGCGGCCGTGCAACTCCGGGCCGCCGGGGTGGACGACGTGCTGATTGTGACCGAGGGGCTCGACCAGGGTACGTCGATCAACACGGGCAGCGACAAACAGACCTACTACAAACTCTCGCTCTGCGGCGACGAGGCCGACGCCCCCAGCTTGCTCGCCCAAACGTTCTTCGGCGGCGGGGCCATGCACGGCGACCTGGCCCTGGTCGAAGCGAGCCTCTCGGCCCGAGCGTTTTTGCACTTAGTTAACTTGGGCGTTCCTTTCCCGTGCGACGCCTACGGCCAGTTCGCCGGCTACAAGACCGACCACGACCCGCGACGCCGGGCAACCTCGATCGGGCCCTACACGTCCCGCGAGATGTGCCGGGCGTTGATCCGGCGGGTCGAAGAACGGAATATCCCGGTGCTCGAAAACCGTGTGGTCGTCGAACTGATTACTCTCGAAGAAGACGATCACCGGCGGGTGGCCGGCTGCCTAGCGGTCGACGCCGAGGGCCGATTCGAGGCGTTCGGCGCCGAGAACGTCGTCTTCGCCGCCGGGGGGCCGGGCGGACTGTATCAAACGAGCGTCTATCCGGCTGTTCACACGGGCGGAATCGGCCTGGCGCTGGCCGCGGGGGCCACTGCGCAGAATCTGCCCGAGTCGCAGTTCGGACTCGCCTCGATCGCCTTCCGGTGGAACGTCTCCGGCACGTTCATGCAGGTCGTCCCCCGTGTCATCAGCACGGCGGCCGACGGGCAGAGCGATCCGCGCGAGTTCCTCGGCGAGTACTTCGATTCGCCGGGCGACATGCACTCGCACATCTTTCTCAAGGGCTATCAGTGGCCGTTCGACTCGCGAAAGGTGGTCGGTGGATCGTCGATCATCGATCTGCTGGTCTATATTGAAACCGTGCTGCACGGCCGGCGGGTTTTTCTCGATTTCCGCGCCGAATCCCACGGCTTCCGGCTCGAAGGGCTTAGCGACGAGGCGCGGGACTACCTGGTCCAGTCGGGCGCGACGCAGTCGACGCCGATCGACCGGCTTCGGGTGATGAACCCGGCGGCCATCGAGTTGTATGCCGACCATGGGATCGACATCACGACGGAGCCGCTGGAGATCGCCGTCTGTGCCCAGCACAACAACGGCGGCCTGGCGGCCAATCATTGGTGGGAATCGGTCAACTTGAAGCACCTGTTCCCCGTCGGCGAGGTGAACGGCTCGCACGGCGTCTACCGGCCCGGCGGATCGGCGCTCAACTCGGGCCAGGTCGGCGGTTTTCGCGCGGCCGAGTACATCGCGGCTCGATACGGAGTGTGGACCGTTGACCAAAGTTCCATCGAACGGACCGTTTTGGACAGCATGAAATACCTGTCCGACTGGTTGGCCGTGTCCCAAAACGCATCGACCACCTGGCAAGACGAACGGGCCGAGTTCCAGGCGCGCATGAGTCGGGCCGGAGCCCACGTTCGGCAGAAGGACACGCTCGACAAGGCACTCGACCAAGCGTGGCGGCAGGTCGAACGTATTGAACACAACGGTTGCCGGTTCGCGACACTGTCGGAAACGGCCGAGGCGTTGCGGAACCGCCAGTTGGCCCTGGCCCATGCGGTCTATCTTGAAGCGGTTCGTTTCGCTGTCGCCAGCGGCACGGGCAGCCGCGGTTCGGCCATAGTCGTCGACCCGACTGGCGAACGTGTCCACCCGAAGCTCGACGCCTCCTGGCGGATCGCCCCGGAAGACGCGAGTTTCCGCAGCCAGGTCCAAGAGACCCGTTTGGTTGCCCTCGGCCAAGTCGACCACCGTTGGGTCCCCTGCCGCCCGATTCCCCAGTCCGACCTCTGGTTCGAGACCGCCTGGGCCCGATTTCGCAGCGGCGAGATCTACGATGAATAACGCGTTTCTTTCGTCGACATGGTAGCGGCTTGTGTTTCGCCTTGCCGCAAGCGATGCACTGGGCAATAATTGACCGTCACCCAAACGGTCAACACACGAACGGGAGTAGGCCCATGCGTTCATTATCAGCGAAACTGGCTCCAAACGGCGGTCGACTGCTAATCGTCGCTTTGCTGGCCCTAGCGACGACCGGGTGCATCGAGTCCCCGTCCAAGATGCATCAGGCGGTCGGCAAACGGCTGGCCCAAATCGAACTCGTGCCGCTGACCGGCGAGGGGCAGACGGTCACGGGCGCCGATTTGGAAGGCAAGGTCGTGCTGATCAACTTCTGGGCGACCTATTGCCCACCATGTAAACGCGAGCTGCCCGAGATTGCCGAGCTGCAAAAGGAGTATGCCGACAACGACCGCGTGGTCGTGTTGGCCGTTTCATTGGGTCAACAATCACTCAGCGACCTACGCGACGAGACGGCCGCCACGCTCGAGAAACTTCGATTGACGCTGCCGACCTACGCCGACTTGCGCGACGCCACGTGGGGTAGCTACCTGGGTCTGGGCGCCCAACCGGTTGTCCCCACAACCGTGATTCTGGACGGTAAAGGCATCATCAGCAACGCCTGGACCGGCCCCGCGACGAAGCGGGAACTGGACGAGGCCATCCAGACGCTCCTGAAAGACCAGGGCTAATTCCGTAGGTCAGGCTGTGCCTGACACGAACCACCAAGCACCGCGATTGTCAGGCACAGCCTGACCTACGGGCCTGTGCCTGACACGAACCACCCCACACTCTGTAGGGAACGCCCTCTGTGGCGTTCCAACAGTTTCTGCGGGATGGTTGCCTTCAAAACCGGAACGCCACAGAGGGCGTTCCCTACAGAGTGTGGGTTACTGCAAAACCTTCAGCAACTCGACCACGGCGGTGGCCGGGTTGTCCGAGGCGGTGACGGCGGCGCCGACGGCGACGCGGTTCAGACCGGCTTCCAACACCTCGGGCAGATTCTGCTGGTCGATCCCGCCCAGGGCAAAGGCGGGCAGGCGGATTTCGGCCGACACGGCGCGGACGAGATCCAAACCAGGGAAGTCGGCGAATTCCTTCGTCTTGGAAGGAAACACCGGACCGACGCCCAGGTAATTGGCCCCGTCGAGCACGGCCGCCCGGGCTTGCTCGATCGAATGGGTCGATACACCGATGAGCATCTCTGGGCCGACGATTGATCGGACTGCCTTGACCGGCAGGTCGTCCTGCCCGACGTGGACGCCGTCGGCCTTGGCCAACAAGGCCAGATCGGGCCGGTCGTTCATGATGAAGAGCGTCTCACTCCCAGCCGTCAACTCGCGGAGCAGACTGGCCCTTTCGAGCAATTCGCCGTCGCCGAGTTTCTTGTCGCGAAGCTGAAGAACATGTACCCCGGCCAAGACCAGGTCGCGGGCGAGCAGATCGAAATCCTCGATGCTGGCCTGACCGTCCAACAGGACGTAGAGCCAGGCCGTGGCCAGGCGACCGTGACTGATGCGGGTCAGCTCGACCGCTCTTTGCAGTGTGTAGGCCTCGTAACGCAATTGCTCGAACGCAGCCGCAATATCCTGGTCGAGCAGTTTGCCAAACTCTTCGAGGCTGCGGAGCGATTCCTGCAATCGGGCGAATCCGGCGGCGACCACCGCTTCGGGCGCGTCGCGGGTCTGCTCGCTGGGCGTGGTAATGTCGGTGCCGACGTCGGCCAGCGTCTCGCGCGCCGCCATGCGGTGTTCGAGCGGGATGGGCTCCAACGCGGCCGTGAGAATATGCCGAAAACACTTGAGCTGTTCGGTCAGGTTGCGGTCGTCCAACACAAACCGGACGTAGTCCTCGACGACCCGCAGGCCCTCGCGACCCCGATTGGCCGCCGCGTCCAACGCCCGAAGCACACCGATCCGATCGGGCAACCCGGCCGCCTCGGGTGGAGGCGCATCGTTGGGCAGTGGCAACGAATCCGGCGGAAGAGGAGGGACCGGTGCGTCGTTGCAGGATTCCGGTTCGTCGTCCTCCGACTCGGGTGGATCAAGACACTCGTCGGAAATCACAACGGCCGGCAGCCCGTAGAGCGCGCGAAGCTGCGATTCAACGCACTCGGCCGTCATGCCTTGGTGGCGCAGCCAGTGGGCGACTGGGTGTTCGGCGGCGACCAGCCCGAACAAAAGGTGTTCGGTAGCCAGCTCGCGGGTAAGCCCATTCTCGGCCAGCCAAGTGGAGGCCAGGTGGATCGACGTTTCCATGTCGGGCGAGAACCGCCATGCGACGAGATCACAGTCGGCCGGCTGGGAATCGCGCTGGCTCAGCCCGGGCCAACGCTTCCGCGCCATCGGCACGTCGATCCGGTGCGAGGCGAGCATCGAAGCCGCGCGGCAGTCGGGCTCGCCCAACATGCCCATCAGGACCATCGGGGCGTCCAATTCGCCAGAAGCCGCGCAACCAGCCCAGCGCCCTGCCTCTCGCAGCGCCCGCTGGGCCCCGGCGGTGAAGTCGGTGGGCTGGAAAAAGTCATCCTGCATGGCCGCGATTGACCTCTTCAGAGCCAATGAGCCGGAGGACAGCCGAGGAGAATCCCGTTTTCAAGGCATCTCGTTCTGCTGGTCCAAATTCAGTCAGAACGGCGAACTCCTGTAAATGTGCCACAATCGGGCGGGCACCGCAACACACGTTCGTCCCTGTTTCTGGAAGTGTCAAGTTGGGAGGGTAGGGCAAATAGAAACGGGAATCGGGCCTGGCCCACTTGTGAGGCGCGAAAAGGGCCTATTCACCGTAATCCTACCTGTCTTGTATCAAGCGGTCATCATCAGGCGGGTCGGCGGTCCGGCCCCACCCGCGTAAATGGCCCCGGGAAACCGGGAAAACGAGCGTCTTTCGCTCCTTCCGTGGGGTGACGTTGTTGCCTTGATTCAGCCAGTTTTGCGAGTTACAATTCGTTGGCCAATCGGAGGTTGTGCCGACAGGGACGGTCTATAGGGAGGGATTCCAAATGGGCAAGATGCCTTGGACGGTGTTGTTGTGGCCCGGTTTGCCATCGGTATGGCGGTGCGGAGCCTGGTCCGGGTTGGTGGTTGCCGTGGCGTTCGCCGGATTGGTGAACCTCGGTCTGCTGACCAGCCTCGTGTGGAGGGAGACGGAACTCTTCACGCCCGGGGTGCGTAATTTCGTGTGGCTGGCGGTGGCGTTGGTCTGGCTCGGCTCGGCCGTCTGGACCGTGGATCGCACCCGTCGCTATCCGGACCCGGATCGGCCAACGGCGGACGCCGACACGTTCGCCCTGGCCCAACAGTATTACCTGCAACAGAACTGGTACGAAGCGGAGCGGACGGTGCGGCAGTTGCTGCGTCGTCGACCCCGGGACGTCGAAGCCCGGCTGCTGGCCGCGGCCGTCCTGCGGCAGACCGGACGGCTCGACGAGGCGGTCGGCCAGCTCGACCGGCTCAGCCGGCTGGAAGGTTCCCGCCAGTGGGAACTGGAAATCCGGCGAGAGCGCGGGCTGCTGGCCAAGATGATCGACCGAGACAGCGAAGTGCCGGTTGACAACGAAGCATCGAACGACACGGACGGCGATTTGGATGAAACGTACCTGGCGGAAACGGACTCCGCCGAGACAAATGAAAACGACTTTGACGGTGAGATAGGCGATATGGATACCGACTTAAGGCAGGCGGCCTGAGACCGACTTCACGGCGTCCATCTCATCTTGCGACATCCACCATAACTCACGACACCCACCGGAACAGCAAGGCAATGTACGAACGATTCACCGACCGTGCCCGGAAGGTCATGCAACTGGCCAACCAGGAAGCCCAACGGTTCAACCACGAATACATCGGCACCGAACACATCCTGCTGGGCCTGATCAAAGAGGGCAGCGGGGTGGCGGCCAACGTGCTGAAGAACCTCGACATCGACCTGCGGAAAATCCGCCTCGAAGTCGAGAAGCTCGTCCAAAGTGGACCCGACATGGTCACGATGGGCAAGCTGCCGCAGACGCCCCGGGCCAAGAAGGTCATCGAGTATTCGATGGAAGAGGCCCGCAATCTCAACCACAACTACGTCGGCACCGAGCACATCCTGCTGGGCCTTCTGCGAGAGCAGGAAGGCGTGGCGGCTCAAGTGCTGATGAACCTGGGCCTGAAGCTCGAAGAGGTCCGCGAAGAGGTCCTCAACCTGCTGGGCCACGGCGAAGGTCCCGAGGCAAGCGAACGCGGCGGCGGAATTCCTGGCTCCAGCGGCGAACCCCAACGCAGCGGCAAGTCCAAAACGCCTGCCCTGGACAGCTTCGGCCGCGACCTGACCGAACTGGCCAAGCAGGGTAAGCTCGACCCGGTCATCGGACGTGAAAAAGAGATCGAGCGGACCATGCAGATTCTCGGCCGCCGGACCAAGAACAACCCGGTCTTGCTGGGCGAGGCAGGCGTGGGCAAGACGGCCATCGTCGAGGGCTTCGCCCAACGGGTCGTCGAAGGCAACGTGCCCGAGCTGCTGATGGACCGAAGGATCGTCGTCCTCGACCTGGCCATGATGGTCGCCGGCACGAAGTACCGCGGCCAATTCGAAGAACGAATCAAGGCCGTGATGAACGAGGTACGCCGGGCGAAGAACACGATCCTCTTCATCGACGAGCTGCACACCCTGGTCGGTGCCGGCGGGGCCGAAGGGGCCATCGACGCCTCGAACGTCCTGAAACCGGCCCTCTCCCGCGGCGAAATCCAGTGCATCGGCGCCACCACCCTCGACG
>JAFGFF010000343.1 GCA_016931075.1 Pirellulales bacterium
AGCGCGGTCGACCTGATCGTCCAGGCGAGCCGATTGCAGGGCGGCCCGAGAAAAATCACCTACATCACCGAGATCGTCGGCATGGAGCAGGACACGGTCGTCATGCAGGACATCTACCGGTACGAGAAGGACGGGATCGACGAGAACGGCCGAGCCTACGGGCGGTTCGTCGCGACGGGCATCCGCCCGTCGTTCATGAGCCGGCTCGAGTCGGCCGGGGTCCGGCTCCCGTCAAGCGCCTTCCGAGAACGCGTCATGATGGAGGATTAGGCGTCTACCATGTCACCCCTATTGATCGGAATCACCGCGTTCGTGGCCGTCTCCGCCCTGGTCGGCGGGGTGGCCATGGCCATGCGCGACCGCTCGTCGACCAAGGTCGAGGACCGGCTCGACTTCATGACCGGCTCGGGCCAATCGTCCTATGCGGCCAAGGCCGAGTCGAGCAGCGTACTGTCCCAGCCCCTGAGCGACGTGCCGGGCATCTTCGAATCGATGTTCGGACGCCTGGGCAACCTGAACCTTTTGTTCGAGCAGGCCGACACGTCGATGACCGTCACGCAGCTTTGCCTGACGTCGATCATCCTGGGCATCATCGGGACGGGAGCCGGAGCGGCGCTGGGCGTCCACCTGATGCTCCTTCCGCTGATTGCGATCCTGATGGGCGGCGTGCCCCTGTTGTGGCTCCTCTTCCGGCGTCGCAGACGGCTCAAGGCGTTCGCCGTCCAGTTGCCCGACGCGCTGGAAATGCTCGCCCGATCGCTTCGCGCGGGCCAGAGCCTGGCCGCCGGCTTCAACGCCGTGGCCCAGGAGATGGCCGCCCCGATCGGCAAGGAGTTTGGCCGCGTGTTCGAGGAACAGAACTTGGGCATTTCGGTGGACGAGTCACTCAACGCGCTGGGCGACCGGATCCCGAACCTCGACCTGAAGTTCTTCTGCACGGCCGTCATCCTGCAACGCCAGACCGGCGGCGACCTGGCCGAAATCCTCGACAAAATCGGGCGGCTTATCCGCGAACGGTTCCAGATCTGGGGCCAGGTGCAAGCGCTGACCGGCGAAGGTCGACTGTCAGGCATCATCCTGCTGGCGCTACCGGTGGCCCTGTTTCTGGTCGTCTATCAAATGAATCCCGACTACGTGATGGTGCTCTTCACGGATCCGCTGGGCAAGAAAATGCTTGCTGGGGCCGTGTTCCTGCAAATTATCGGCGCGCTGGTCATCCGTAAAATCGTCAACATCAAGGTGTAAGTCGCCGTGTTCCTTGCCGACCTGATCAACCTCGAACACATGATCCCGATAGCCGCCTTCGCGGGCATCGCCGCCCTGGCGTGGTGGGTGATGGATCTGGTGGCCACCGGCAAACCTCGCACCCTCGAACGGCTCGACGCGTTGCGAGACGCGCGCAGCGGCAAGACGAGCCGGGACGCGACCCTGGCCAAGCGAGACAAGGTCACCAAGGCCATTGAAAACGCCGCGCCCGCGCTGGCTAAACCACTCCTGCCGCAAAACGAACTCGAAGCCAGCAAGCTCAAGGTCCAGATGGCCAACGCCGGTTTCCGAAGCGAATCGGCCGGAACCATCTTCCTCGGCGCCAAGTTCGTCGGACTGCTCCTCGGCATGGCCATCGGCGGGGGCACGCTACTGAGCAACGGCATCGACAAGCAGTCGCTCATGATTGCTGTGCTCATTGCCGGCGGGTGCTTCTACCTGCCGACGGTGATCGTCTCACTGATACGCCGAAGCCGGCAGCAGGGCATCTTTCTCGGGCTGCCCGATGCCTTGGACCTGATGGTCGTCTGCGTCGAGGCGGGCCTCGGCTTGGACCAGGCCATGCGCAAGGTCTCCGAGGAAATGAAAAAGACCCATCCGATCGTCGCCGAGGAGTTCGGTCTGGCCAACTTGCAGCTCCAGATGGGACGTCCTCGAAACGAGGTGCTCCACGAGTTGGGCATTCGCACCGGCGTGGCCGACGTCCGGGCCCTGGCCGGCGTGCTCATCCAGGCCGACAAGTTCGGCTCCAGCATCGCCCACGCCCTGCGCGTGCAGAGCGACTCGATGCGGACCCGGCGACGCCAGTTGGCCGAGGAAAAGGCCGCCAAAACGGCCGTCAAGCTGATCTTCCCGCTCGTGCTGTTCATCTTCCCGGGCATCTTCGTCGTGCTGGTCGGCCCGGCCGGCATCACGATGGTCAACCAGATGTTCCCGCTGATGGGCGGAAAATAGCGAGAATGGGAAGACCCTGCCGGTTGGCGACACTCTTCGCGTGATGCGGTTCGGTCCGAGCCGATAACGACCATTGGACGGGCCAGCCCCGCTCCCGGTCCGTGCGCCTTGCGCGCGTCGACCGCTTCGGCCGATTGGTCACCCATTCTAGGGGAACTAGAACGATGCGCGTCCGCTGCCAACTACTATGCCTGACGTTGTTGGTGACTCTTGTGGGTTCGATGACCGTGGCGGCCGAGCCGATGGCCCCCGCGCCCCTGCCCGCCGGGCAATGGGCGGCGCCTAACTATGAGCCTGGCTGTGGACAGCCCTACGTGCAGCCCTGCGACCAGCAGGCCATGATGGCAACCGACTGGGCCAACAGCATGGTGGGCAAGGCCGTCCACATGGTCATCCGCGACACGAAGCGGAACCGTTGCTGGCCCGAGCCGTTTGTTTGCCCCGACCGACAGGCCGTCCGCTCCCCGTTCGTCGCCATGGTCGCCAAAGGGTGGATCCGGCAGAACACGCTGGGCGAGCATCATTTCGAGCCGGAGACGGGCAAGCTGACCTACGCGGGCATCCTCCGCGTTCGCAAGATCCTTTTAGAAGGGCCCCCGCAGCATCGGACGATTTACGTCCACCGCTCGCTCAACCCGAAGGAAACCGCCGCCCGAGTCGACGCGGTCCAGCAACTGGCCTCCGAGACGGTCCGCACCGGCGAGCTTCCGCCCGTGCTGGAGACCAACCTGCCTGCCCCGGGCTGGCCGGCCGAGCAGGTCGACGCCGTGGGCCGTCGCTACCGCGACTCGATCCCGCTCCCCCGCCTGCCGGAAGCCAGCAGTGGTGGCGAAGACAGCAGCAGCGGCGGCCAATAGCATTCCCGCCATCGCCGGGCGTCTGGGCATATGGCACCCATGTGCGGTGCTTTTGGCCCTCCACGTGTGTCCAGGCGTGTCCTGAGGGTGCTTTAAGATGCTGGCGAGCATCGAGCGGGCACGGGTCGGTTCCTTGCCTGTTTTGGCCTATTCCCCTGCCTTTACATTTCTCCCCTGCCGCACAACCGGTAGAGTCGGCGAAATCGCTGTATCCCCTCGATTCGATTGCAGCGGGGGACAACGGCCGGACGATCATTAGACAGACGTCTGCCGGCCTCGCCCGGGAGGTGGTGGGCGCATATAGAGGCAAGCCATCACGGAGGAGAACCGGTGAGACGCTTCTGGGTCGGGCGGTGGATTGGGGCGGCAGCAGCCGTGTTGCTGATGGCCGCGCTGGGCGCCGCGCAAGATATCCAGGGACTTCAGGGACTCCAGCGAGTCCAGACGGTTCCGCAGAAGAAGACGGGCCTGGCGGCCTGGTCCGATTCGGTGGCGTCGGGATTCAAGCGGATGGCGGATGCGGTCAAGCCCAAGACACCCACGACCCGGGCGCCCGATCCGATCTCGCTGAGTTCCACGGTGCGTCCGAGCCCCGACCTCTATCTGGCGGTGGCTCAATCCTACGAGGAGGCGGGCGCGTTGGAGCAGGCCGAGGCCCAGTACCGCAAGGCCGTGGAAGCCTCGACCGACAATCTGCCGGCGATGATCGCCTACGGGCGGTTCCTCCAACGCCGCGAGCGGCTCGCCGAGGCGGAGAGTCTGTATCAAAAGGCTGCCCGGGCCCATCCGCAGGACACGGTTGTGCTTAACTGCCTGGGTCTGTGCCATGCCCAGCACGATCAATTAAGCCAGGCGGTGGCGACGTTTGAAAAGGCGATCCAAATCGACCCGGCCAAGTCGGTGTTGCGAAACAACCTGGCCGCCATCCTGGTCGATCTGGGCAGAAACGAAGAGGCGTTCTCCCACCTTCGCGCGGTGCACAACGAAGCGACGACCTACTACAACTTGGGTTACCTGCTCCAAAAACGGGGCGACAAAGCGGCCGCCGCCGGCCATTTTGCCATGGCGCTGCGGGCCAACCCACAGATGAACGACGCCCGGGTGTGGCTGGAGCACCTTCGAGCGAATCCCGATCCGCCGTCGGCCGAGATGTTGGCCGCCCGGCAGCAGAATCAACGGACTACGCGGGAGCCGGCCGAACCCGAACAGGCCAAGTCCGAGCCGGCCCAGAAAACATCCTCTGGGCTGCGTTGGCCGGGCCAGGGACCCGAGTTGACTCATTCGGAATCGGTTCGTCCACCGACCTTCGACCCGCCGGTTCCATCGCGACGAGATCCTTCACGGCAGATCGCCGTGCCGGCGCCCCCGCCAGGGCCGCCGTCGCTGGATTTGAATATGCCGCCGATGCCGGAACTGAAACCCCCGACCGTTCCTCCGCCGGCGCCGCCCACCGGACGCGAGACGGTCCATTTGATGCCGCCGGCCCCGCTAGGTCGTTCTCTGAGTCCTGTTGAAGATCCGTCGACGGCCACCCGGCGACTCCCGCCGGCCCCACCGATCCACACGGACGCCCGACCGGCTGTCGGTCTGGAGCCGCAGGCCCCGGTGCCGCCGCCCCTGTCGCCGACGCGCTGGTATCCCGAGTCACCCCAACCGCGGTCGAACCAGAACGGACAAGGTAACGTCCAACCGGTGGGTCCACCGCCGCTTCCCGACTACACACGACCCCCGTCCACCCCGTCCTTCGGCACGACAAACACGCAGGTCGTCTATCCCCTGCCGCCCGTGCTGGACACCCCGCCCGCTGGACGCTAGGGCCACTCGGCCGGTTCGGCTGTGCAGATCGCCGTGTCGGTGGTTGATGCGCATTTTCCCTCTGGCTCCTCATGGAGGGCCACGCTCTGTCGTGGCCGAGGTCCTGCTTAATATCCCGGACGCGACGGAGCGCGTCCCTCCAGAAGATCGATGAAGCACGCCCCTTTCGTTCTTCCACCCCCGCCCCTACCCCCCTACCTCCTCTCTCCAAGTCCTTGCTGTCCCTACCCCTTCGGGCTATCCTTCGGCAGGGGCCGTGATACGGGGACGCCGTTGCGAGCCTAGAAGAATGCCGGGCGGTGCCCGGTCGAATCAGGGGCTCGGGATGTAATCTGCGACTCTGGGGGAGTGATCGGGACGGTGGAATTCCTCTTCTGGATAACAGTCGTTCTGGCGGTGGTGACCGTGGTGGGTCACGGGCTGTGGGCGCTGATCGCATTGATCTTCCGCCTTCTCTCGGGCAACCGTGCTCGGGGGGAAACCCGCGAGTGCCCCTTCTGCCGACGTCGCACGCCCCTTCGTGGCCGACGGTGTGGATTCTGTGGGCATGCGTTGGAAGATCCCCGGGCAGAGGAACTGGCCGACCTGGCCGCGATGGAACGAGAAATCCGCCGGTTGCGCCGGGCCGAGGTGATCAACGACACGGTGGTCGAGGCCCTGCTGGACAAGGTCCACACCCGTCGGGCGGCCGTCCATGCAGAACTGTCCGGATATGTCATTCCAGAGATCCTGCCTGACTCCGAACAGGCTGCACCGGTCCGACCTGCCGCCACACCCACACCGGCTTCTCCGGCCCAGCCGGCGGCCCCCTCTCAACCGGTTCCCACGCAACCGAGCCCTTCGCGCCAAGCCCCGTTAACACACCCCGCGCCTGGCCCGAAGCCCGTGCCCACGGCCAAGACGGTTCCGCCGACACCACGTCAGCCATCAACCGCGCCGCCGTTCACGCCGCCTGCTCCGTCTCGCCCGACCATACCTCCCGCGCCGACAACGGTTCCACCCCGAGAGAAAACACCGGTCCAACCGCCGAGGACCGCC
>JAFGFF010000344.1 GCA_016931075.1 Pirellulales bacterium
GAACACCGCCGGCCGTCGCCGGGCACGAGAGCTGGCCGAGATGGTCGGGCTGGGCGATCGGTTGGCCCATCGGCCCACCCAGCTCTCCGGCGGCCAGCAGCAACGCGTGGCCATCGCCCGAAGCCTGATCAACGATCCCCAATTCATCCTGGCCGACGAGCCGACCGGCAACCTCGACTCGGCCACGACCGAGGAGATCCTGGGCCTGTTGGTCGAACTGAACCGGCAGGGCAAGACCGTGATCATGGTCACCCACGAGCCGGAAGTGGGCCAACGCACTAAACGAATCGTCCACCTGACCGACGGAATGGTCGACTCGGACTGTGTCCTGGCCGAACAGGACTGACCGCCCGAGAGCCCCTTTCTTGTTTTTTTTGTAGCACCATCACACTGACGGCCCCCACGCCATGCCGCTGCGTTGGATCCGAACCTGGCAATTGGGACTGAAGAGCCTGTGGCTGCACCCGCTGCGCTCGCTGCTGACGGTGTTGGGCATCTTCATCGGTGTGGCCAGCGTCATCTGGCTGTTGGCCATCGGCGAAGGGATCGGCCGCAAGGCCCAGGAACAAATCGAAGGCCTCGGGGCCAACAACGTCATCGTCCGGTCGATCAAGCCTCCGCCCGAGACGTTCGAGGGAACCCATGGGCCGGTTCCCTTCGGACTGCTGCGCGAGGACTTCGAACGGCTCACCGAGACGATTCCGACCGTCAAACGGGCACTGCCGATCCGCGAGATCAAACGGCAGCGGTTTTCGTTCGGCGGCCGGACGCTCGACGGCCGGCTGGTCGGATGTACGCCTGAGTATGCCGAGGTCACCCAGCTTGAAGTCACCCGAGGTCGATTCATCACCGACGTCGACCAGGCGGAGAAACAGAACTTCTGCGCCCTGGCTGCCGACGTGGCCCGACGGTTGTTCCCCTACGAGGACCCGCTGGGGCGATCGGTTCGCGTCGAGGACACTTATTACGTCGTGATCGGGATCATGAAGGACCGCGCGCCCTCGGCCGGCATCGGCGGCTCGCTCGAAGCGCAGGACTACAGCAACGACATCTACATCCCCATCAGCACGCTCTGGAGCCGGATCGGCGACACGGTGGTTACCGTCGGGGGCGGTTCCTTCCAGGGCGAAATCGTCGAACTTAGCCAGATTACGTTCCAAATCGAAGACACCGACCGCGTTCTGGAAACGGCCGCCATCATCGAGAGCACGCTCGACCGGTTCCACAGCGTGAAGGACTTCGGCGTCACCGTGCCGCTCGAGCTGATCGAACAGGCTAAGACGACGCGTCTGATGTTCATCCTCATGATCGGCCTGATCGCCGCCATCTCGCTGGTGGTCGGGGGGATTGGCATCATGAACATCATGTTGGCTACCGTGACCGAACGGACCCGGGAGATCGGCATCCGTCGCGCCCTGGGCGCCCGGCGCCGCGACATCGTCCGGCAGTTCCTCATCGAGACGATCTCGCTTTCCATCGTCGGCGGCGTGACGGGCGTCGTCGGAGGGCTGACCTGCCGGCCGATCGTCGCGGGCATTCGCTGGCTGCTCGATCGGACGTTGCCCGACGTGATTGAGCAACTGCCGGCGGTCATCAAGACGGTCGAGCCGGTGATCGTTCCTTGGTCGATCCCGCTGGCCTTCGGCATCTCGGTCGTCGTTGGAGTCATCTTCGGCCTCTACCCGGCCATCCGCGCCGCCCGAATGGACCCGATCGAGGCCCTCCGGCACGAGTAGCCATTTCAGGTGCCGCGCAATAGGGGGATTGCAAGAGGCATCCGGGGGAGAAACGGTCTTGTCCCGACTGGCCTTTTCTGGTAGCGTGCCGCGACTTGGAGACGGTCCAGAAAGGAGTGAATGCGTGTCGCGGCCCGTGGTTGTCGTTCTATTGCTCGGTATGACCTGTCTCGGCCAGCCGGTCGGGGCCGAGGAATCCTATGCGCCGTGGAGTCAGTCCGAGCTGGCCGAACTCTCGCTCAGGCGGCTTCCGCCCGTCGAGCCGATCCCGTCGGGCGAGATCCTGGGCGACGTGACCCAGGAACTCGACAAAATCGAGAAAGACGAATCGGAAAAGGAATCGCGGCTGTCGCTCGAACCGGCCCCGTGGTACCGACCTCATTGGGCGGAAGAGATCAAGAAGAGTCCCTGGACGGGCAGCGCCGAGCTGGGCCTGGACGGTTCGTCGGGCAACAGCGATACGTTCAACGTTCGCCTCGGCGCCTCGGCCAAACGCAAGACGAAAAAGAATACCATCTCCTTCGACTTCGACTATCACAAAAACACCAACGACGGCCTGGAAACGGCCAACCGGCTCTTCTTCGATTGGCGTTTCGAGCGGCCCTTGAACCAAAAGCCCTGGACGTCGTTCATCCAAGGCACGACCGTTTACGACGAGTTTCAGCCCTGGAACGTCCGCTTCAACGTGGCTAGCGGCCTGGGCTACACGTTCATTGAGGACGACTTCACCACTTTCCAGGGTCGCTGGGGCGGCGGCGGTTCGCAAGAGATCGGCGGACCGGATCAAGACTGGGTGCCCGAATTGAACTTCGGCTTCGACTTCGAGCACAGCCTGAGCAAGCGACAGAAAATCAAAGGCTCGGTCGAGTACTTCCCCGACGTGACCCAGTTCGGCGAGTTCCGCGTCATCAACAAGGCGAGCTGGGAGGTCCTGCTCGACGCCGAGATGGACCTGAGCCTCAAGCTGACCGCCGCGGACCGCTACCGACGCCCCAACCCGGGCGGCAAGCTCAACGACGTCGACTACGCCATCGTCCTGCTCTGGAAATACTGAGCCGGGCAAGGTGGTTGACGTTCCCTCTTGTTGCGGGTACAAGTAGGCCATGACGCGCGAGGACATTCTGTCACGCCGGCCTTCTCTTGACACCTCGAAACAAACCGAAAGACGTGCCCCATGTCCGAAGAACCACTCATCGCCATGTTCGTGGATTTTGAAAACCTGGCTATCGGCGTCCGGGGGATGAGGGCCGGGCCGTTCCAAATCCAATTGGTCCTCAAGCGGCTGCTCGAAAAAGGGCGGATCGTCTACAAAAGGGCCTACTGCGATTGGAGCAACTACCGCGACGCCGTGAAGGAGTTCCACACCCAGGGCATCGAGCTGATCGACGTCCCGCAGAGCAAAATGAGCGGCAAGAACAGCGCCGACATCCGCATGGTCGTCGACGCGCTGGACCTTTGCTACTCCAAGGGCCACATCGACGTCTTCGCCCTGGTCTCCGGCGACAGCGACTTCTCGCCGCTGGTCTCGAAACTCAAGGAATGCAACAAACGGGTCATCGGCTGCGGCGCGAAGAACTCGACCTCCGACCTGCTGATCGCCAACTGCGACGAGTTCATCTATTACGACGACCTCGTCCGCACGGCCACGAAGACCAAAAAGACGGCCAAGCCCAAGGGCAAGAGCACCAGCGAGGCCGATAAAAAACAAGAGGCCGTCGACCGGGTCTGCGAAATCCTGATCTCCACCGAACAGGACTACGATCCCCTCTGGGGTTCGATCCTCAAACAGGCCATCCGCCGCGTCTATCCCGGCTTCAACGAGTCCTACTACGGCTACAGAAGCTTTACCGAACTACTCGAGGATCTTCAGTCTAAAGACCTCATCGACCTGGAATACGACGACAGCCGAGGCAATTTCAAAGTCCGGCGAAAACGGTGACGGCGCCCGCGCATGCGCACGTGGTTCAAAACACGAATGCGGCAGCTCGGCAGGACCTCGGCGCTCTGGCGGAGGCATGACGGGGGTCGGACGGCCGCGTCGATGGCCTATTACGCCGTTTTGTCGTTCTTTCCGCTGTTGATCTTGTTGATCGCCGTCGTGGGCTATGTCCTGCAGTTCTCGTCCGGGGCACAAGACGCCCAGGCGCGGCTATTGCATCTGTTGGCGCAAAACACCACGCCGGCGCTGGCCGAGCACGTCCATGCGGTGCTGACGCAGATCCAAACAAGGGCGTCGGTCGGCGGGCCGGTCGGGCTGGCGGCCTTGCTCATCGCGGCCATCGGCATGTTCACCCAATTGGACAAGGCCATCGAACGCATCTGGGCGACCAAACGCCGCCGGCGACGGACTTTCCTGGCGGCCGTCCGCCGCACGCTGACGCGCCGGCTCCGGGCGTTCGTCATGCTGCTGGTCCTTGGGCTGTTGATCGGCGTGGCGTTCGTGGCCGGGGCCGTCGTCTCGGCCGTGCGACCGCTAGTGGCCGAAGGACACGGCGGCATGTTGCTCTGGGCTTCGATCCACTCGGCCGCCAGCATCGTGGTCAACGGGGCCCTGCTGACGCTGGTCTACAAGCTCCTGCCGCGTGCCCGTGTCTTCTGGTCGGCTGCCGCCCGGGGGGGCACGCTGGCCGCCGTGCTCTGGGAAATCAGCCGGATCGTCCTCAGCCTGCTCCTGCTGGGCAAGAAGTACACGGCCTACGGCGTGGTCGGCTCGCTCATGGCCCTGATGCTCTGGATCTACCTGGCCAGCGCCGTCTTCTTCTTCGCCGCCGAATACGTCCACGTCATCCAGCGCGACGCCCTCGCCAAGCCCCCGTCCCACGGGTAGACTGGCCTCCAGACGCCAGCCCATGGCATCCGTTTCTGAGCCGTGCCATGGGCGAAATCCAAAAAACCGTCAGGAGCAACGGTGATGAACCATGTCGAGCGTTTTCGCGCGGTGATGGACTTTCAGCCGGTCGATCGGCTGCCACGTTGGGAATGGGCCATGTGGTGGGACGAGACGATTGCGAACTGGAAACGGCAGGGCCTGCCCGACGAGTTGGAATCGGTTTTCGACATCGCCGACTACTTCGGCCTGGACCCCTACCAGCAGTTCTGGTTCTCGACGACCGACCCGACGATCGAGGCCGTCCAGCATCACGTCGAGGGCATCGTCTCGAACCTGGATGATTACCTCAGGCTGCGACCGAACTTCTTTCCCGACCACAGTGCAGCGATCGAATCGATGCGTCCCTGGGCCGCTCGCCAGGCCGAGGGCCAGGTCGTCGTATGGATCACGCTCGAAGGCTACTTCTGGTTCCCGCGCACCCTGATGGGTTTTACGAAAATCAGCCTTGCCTTTTACGACCAGCCGGAACTGCTCCACCAGATCAACCAGGACCTGACCGACTACAACCTGAAGATTCTCGACCAGGTCGAACAGGTGTGCGTTCCCACGTTCGCCACGATCGCCGAGGACATGTCCTACAACAAGGGTCCGATGATCTCGGAAAAGCACTTCGATGAGTTCGTCGCCCCCTACTACCGCCAGATCGTCCCCCGGCTGCTGGAGAAAAACGTCATTCCGCTGGTTGACACCGACGGCGACGTAACCAAAATGGTCCCCTGGTTGATGCGAGAAGGGATCCGGGGCGTGTTGCCCTTGGAACGTCAGGCGGGCGTCGACGGCATGGCCCTGCGCCGTGAGTTCGCCGACCTGTGCATGGTCGGCCACTACAACAAGATGGTGATGGACCGCGGCAAAGCGGCCCTGCGCGAGGAGTTTGAACGCCTCCTGCCCCTGATGCGCTCCGGCGGCTTCATCCCCAGCGTCGACCACCAGACCCCGCCCCACATCAGCCTGGACCAATACCGCCTATTCCGCCGGTTGCTCGATGAATACACGGCCGCCGCCGGCAAATAGTGAACATCGAATACTGATGCATTTCAATTGAGTGCCACTGGCTCTGCCAGTGCCGGGGCCATTAGTGTGGATGGATATAATACATTGAGCAAAAGCATCATGGCTCGAGGTTTTCCCATGAAAAACACATGCATTAATGTGATCCTTGCTCTTGTGGCGTTAACCTGCTCGTCGGCCCTGGCCGGGCCGCTCGACTGGCCAAAGGCGACCAACGAGTGTCGGCCCTGGGCTTACCACTGGTGGCTGGGAAATGCGGTCGATCGGGAAAACCTTGCCCGGGAGTTGCAGCGTTACCATGAAGGTGGCTTGGGCGGGATTCATGTCGTGCCCATCTATGGCGCAAAAGGAGCGGAAGCCCGCTACCTCGATTTTCTCAGCCCGGCATGGCTCGACGCGTTCACGTTCGCCGTCGAAGAGGGCAGGCGGCGCGGCCTGGGCGTCGACCTGACCACCGGCACGGGCTGGTGTTTTGGCGGCCCACAGATCACGCCGGCGCTGGGTTGCCGAATGAAAGTAGTACGTCGGCTGACGCTGCCGCCCGATGGCAAGCTGCCGGCCGAGTTGCGCCCGCCCCGGCTGGCCGTTCAGGCGATCATTGCCTTTGGACCTAGGAGAAAGCACGTCGACCTTACCAAGCTGCTCAAGCCCGACGGAACGCTCGATTGGACAAAACCAGACGAGCACTGGAGCGTCTACGTCCTGGGCCACCGATTCACCGGCCGGCAGGTCAAGCGTGCAGCGCCCGGCGGCGCGGGGTCTATGCTCAATTCGTTTTGTACTGACGCCATGCGAGCGTATCTACCCCGGTTCACGGCCGCATTCGACACACCCGGTGTAGCGCGGCCCCGGGCCATGTATCACGACTCGTTCGAATACGACGGCGACTGGTCGCCCGATTTCCCGGCCCAGTTCGCCCGACGGCGCGGTTATCGCATCCAGGACGAACTCCCGGCCTTGGCCGGGCAGGGCGACGCCGATCGAGTGGCCCGGGTGCGTTGCGATGTGAGCGAAACCCTTTCCGACTTGATGATCGATCAGGTCTTTCCCCAATGGGTCGACTGGTGTCACGCCCGGGGGATGAAGACCCGCAACCAGGCTCACGGCGCGCCGGCCAACTGGCTCGATTTCTATGCCCTGGCCGACATCCCCGAGACCGAAATGTTCGGTCACGGGGGGCCCGACCCGCTCGTGTCGCGGTTCGACGAACACCTGGGCGGGGCCGATCGCGACCTGCTCATCGCCAAGTTCGCCTCGTCGGCCGCCCACGTTGCCGGCCGGCCACTCGTCTCGGCCGAGACGGGCACCTGGCTGGCCGAGCATTTTTGCGAGACATTCGAAGAGCTGAAGTGTGAAGTCGATCTGTTCCTCCTCTCGGGCGTGAACCACATTTTCTACCACGGCTGCGTCTATTCGCCCGACGACGCGGCCTGGCCTGGCTGGCTCTTCTACGCGTCGACCCAGATGAACCCCCGCAATCCGCTCTGGCGCGAGGCCCCGGCGCTGAACGCCTACGTGACGCGGTGCCAGTCGATCCTTCAGTGGGGCAAGCCGGACAACGACGTACTGCTCTACTGGCCGATCCACGACGCGTGGACCCGGGGCGTGCGGAACATGTCGGTTCACAACAAGGCCGCTCTGAAGGGCCTGTTGGGCGAGACGGCTCGCGCGCTCTGGGCCCGGGGATACGGGTTCGACTACATCTCCGACCGTCTGCTGGAACCGATGAAGGTTGTCGACGGCCGGATTGAAAGGCCCGGTGGTGACTCATGGCGGGCGGTGGTCGTGCCCGAGTGCCGCCAGATGCCGCCGGCCACGCTTGCTCGGCTGCTCGACCTGGCCGAACACGGCGCTACGGTCGTTTTCACCCAGGATCTTCCCCACGACGTGCCCGGCTTGGGCCGTTTGGACGCCCGGCGAGCGGAACTCGAAAAGCAGCTTGCACGGCTGCCGCGACTTGAATCCTCCAAGGCTGCCGACTCCACCTCGCTTCGCCAGATCTCCCTGGGCAAAGGCCGAGTGCTGATCGGGTCCTTGGACGAAGCCTTGGGTTCGGCGGGCATACAGCGCGAGACGCTGGTCGACCGCCCGGGCGTGAAGTTCATCCGCCGCAAGCACGACACCGGAAGACACTACTTCCTTGTCAACCACGCTTTGAAACCGCTGGACGACTGGATTCGCTTGGCCACGCCGGCCCAATCGGCCGTGGTGCTCGACCCGATGACCGGCCGATCGGGCGTGGTTGCCCTGCGTCACACGCCGGACGGCGCGGCCGAGGTCCACATCCGCCTCGAACCGGGCCACTCGATCTTCCTCCGCACGTTTGAGCGCGATCGGACCGAAGGACGGCCGTGGCGGTGGTCCAAACCAGGCCCGGTGGTAACCACGCTCGAGGGCCCCTGGCGGCTCGATTTCCTCAAGGGCGGCCCGACGCTCCCGAAACCACGACGGCTCAACCGGCTGGAATCCTGGACCGCCGGCGACAACCCGGACGGCCAATCGTTCGCCGGCACGGCCCGATACGTCGTCGAATTCGACCTTCCAGCCCAGACGCCCGTCGCCTCGTCTTTGTTTCTCGACCTGGGTCAGGTCAAGCACGTCTGCCGCGTTCGTCTCAACGGCCGCAACCTGGGCACACGATTCATGCATCCCTACCGCCTGACCGTTCCACCGGGCACACTACACACCAAAGCAAACCGGCTCGAAATCGACGTCACCAATCTGGCTGCCAACCGCATCCGCGACCTCGACCGCCGCAAAGTGACCTGGAAGACGTTCCACGACGCCAACCTGCTCAACATCCGCTACCGCCCCTTCGACGCCAGCACCTGGCCCCTCTTCCCTTCAGGGCTGCTTGGGCCGGTCCAGATTCGCCGGGCCGAATAGCACACGGCACGAGTTGTTCCCGCTAGTCCGCGAAACCGATCACCTTGGGATCCTTCCCCTTCTTGACGAAGATGTCGATCTTCACATCTCGGCCATTGTACTTCAGTGAAATGCGAAACGTACGATAGGCGGGAAAGACCTCTTTGTCCAACACGATGCCCTTTTCGGTCAGGGCGACCTTGTACTCGGGCAGCTCCCTCGCGCCCTTTCTGTCCGCGATCTCCTTATGCATCGCTTCGACTTCTTCTTTCTTCGTAAGGGTCTTCTTCCCGTCGAGCGAGAAAGGCACGGTCGCCAACGAGTTGGCCTTCGCAACCTCCGCCTTGGTCACCGCCTCGAAATAATCCGCCGCCACCTTCTGAGCCGCCTTCTCCTCCTTATCCACCTCGGCCGCAATCGCGACGTTGCACAACAGAACGGCCAACAAAGACACGATGATCGTACGCATGATTTTTCCTTTCCTTGACAGAACGGCGGCACCCAACCGGCAGTTAGGTCGCCTGGGAATAGCATGGATGTCCGGTATTCTACTACGGAAACTGAAGAGTGGCACCGGGGTGCATTTTTCCAGCTCTGCATGGTCTTTGTAGGTGAATCTTGCTCAGCTACGGAAGATTATCCCACATCGTCCATTGAACAAAGATAAGCAGTGCCACCGGTGCTAAAGCGAGTAGCTTCCAACCAGATCGAGGGATGGCAAGGAGACTGAAGACAGCGAAAGAAGAAATCACTGTTGTCAGGAGCTTCAACCCGAGGAAATGGCCCGGTGGTGTGTTCCGTCCGACGCAAATCGAGGGCAGGAAAAGGAACAGAAAGAAAATCCAAGTCAGCGACAAATAGACTGGCCAGTAAGGCCGCTGTGATGGTGCCGCAGTGGGGGGCGTTAGATCGCTAGGTGGACTTTGGAACGGATTGAGCATCTATGTGAATCTTGTGCAAGGCGGCTTGCTCTACATCGGAGTTTGTAAGCCCAATCGGGCAAGTGTGTTTCGGTATGCACCCAAGCTTCACAACAATCGGCTATTCCTTTCGCGTCAGGATGAGGATTTCCTTCTGTTCGCGATTATTTGCCTTTGTATTTCGAACGTGCTTGAGTCGCTTCGCCCAGCCCGATTTGAGATCCAAGACCCATTCCCCTTCGTCGACTATGGAGAGAGATGGGAGTGATTGACCTTCGGGGATCGGCTTTCCAAGACGCGCGGCCATGTCTTGTACGGTTTTCTCGAAGATGCGATTTGTGGTTTTCGGGTCGAGTGTCAGTTTCCAGGAGAAAGTCGCTGCCTTGGCCTTCTGATCATGTTTTGTCATTGTCATAATGGAACGGCCGGGGAATGGTTTTCCACCGTATGGATTGGGAAGGAGGACTTCGTTCTCGACGGGCTTCGAGGGCAGGTAGCTCTGACCCACGGGCATCAGGAGAATCTGGATTTCACGCGAACAGTAAAGTTCGATGTTCTTTTTTGTTAGCATCGGCCCCACCATGGTCTTGCGCATCCGGTCGAGGAAATCCTCCTCCATCCCGGCTTCCCGCAGGTGTTCAATGATCGCGTCCAACCCCTCGGAGAGTTGGCGTTGGACGTCCTTCCAGTTGCGGAGTCCTTGCATTTTTCCGTCCGAAGTCACATCCGCCAGCAATACGAGACTCTCCGAGAGTTTCAGCATCTTTTTCAAGAGCGGATTGTCTGCTCCCTTAGCGTCCTTGATTTCCACTTTGCCGTAGTTCCACTTGAGGATATACCCTTTGTCGGTGACATCGAACACTTCGATGTGGATGGGGACACGAGATGAGTTGTCTTTGGTCAGTTTTCCGTCCGTCCACTCGCGTCGGGTCTTCTTGATCTCGTACGTGATCTTGTCGCCCTTCTTCCAGTGAATGGCCACAACCACTCCGCCCTTGTCTTCTGGCTCCTCGGCCGAGGTTGGGGTGGAAGCAAGCAGTATTCCGGCGAGGGTGACAGGCAACAGGCAACGCTGGAGGCGCGAGACATACATGGTATGAGGTTCCTGTGTGAAAGGAATGTTCGGGGATCTGCCTGAACGGCGAAGAACACCTGACCGGGCCTACCATGGCGGCCAGTCTTGGCTCATTATACGGGATCTCCTGGCGCTTGGCCACATCGTGACGCCGTGCGATCTTCGCAAGCTACATCCCCCCGATCCCCTTCGCGCTCTCCACCTGCGCTAGCGTCTTCTCCGTGCTGGTCGGATCGACTCCGCGGCAGAGTTCCGTGAGGTGGGTGGTAATGGCGTCGAGTTCGCCGCGCCAGGCGTCGGGCGGGGTTTCGGGCGGGGTGAGTTGTTGGAATTCGGCGACGAGGAGGATGAGACGAAGGAGGTGACGGAAGACCATGCCTTCTTGCTTTTGGAGGCCTTTGCTCGTGACGTACTTGTCGAAGTCGTTGAACTCGAGGACTTCGCCGGCGGCCCAGACGGGAGTGGTGCGGAGGCTGTGGACGTGGCCGTATTCGTAGTCGAACAACCGGCGGAGCTTGTCGGCCAGGTTCAATACCCAGACGCGGTCTTCGTCGAACGTGCGGCGAGGGCCGGCGTCCGGGTCGTAGGGCTGCTCGACGAGTTCTGCCTCGGTGGCCA
>JAFGFF010000345.1 GCA_016931075.1 Pirellulales bacterium
GGAGTGCATCATGTCGAACTCGGCGACCCGGAAGGGCGGGGCCACCTTGTTCTTGACCACCTTGGCCTTCACCCGCTGGCCAATGACGTTCTCGCCGTCTTTGATCTGGCCGATCCGGCGGACGTCGATCCGGCACGAAGCGTAGAACTTCAACGCCCGGCCGCCGGGCGTCGTCTCGGGGCTTCCGAACATGACACCGATCTTTTCGCGGATCTGGTTGATGAAAATCACCAGGGTCTTGCTCTTGGAAATCACGCCGGTAAGCTTCCGCATCGATTGGCTCATCAGCCGGGCTTGCAGGCCGACGTGCGAATCGCCGATTTCGCCTTCAAGCTCCTTGCGGGGCACCAGGGCGGCCACCGAGTCGACCACGATTACGTCGACCGCGTTGGACTTGATGAGCATCTCGGTGATGGTCATGGCCTCTTCGCCGCTGCCCGGCTGGCTGACCAGGAGCGTTTCAAGGTCGACCCCCAGTTTTCGTGCCCAGGTCGGGTCCAGGGCGTGTTCGGCGTCGATAAAGGCGGCGATGCCCCCCTTGCGCTGCGCCTGGGCGACGACGTGCAGGGCGAGGGTCGTTTTTCCGCTGGACTCGGGCCCAAAAATCTCGACAACCCGGCCGCGGGGGATTCCAAATCCGCCCAGGGCCATGTCCAGCGAGAGGCTGCCGGTGGAAATGCCGGCCACGGCGACCGTCTGCTGGGAGCCCAGGGGCATGATAGCCCCTTCGCCGAAGTCTTTTTCGATCTGGGCCACGGTCATCTTGAGGTTGGGGTGTTCGGCCAGGAGCCGATCGGCTTCGCTCTTTTTGGCGGCCTTGCCAGAGGACACTTTGGCTGTTTTCTTGGCCATGCGGGTGCTCGTTTTTGTTTTTGGGGACGGTTTGGAATTGGATTTCGTGAGAGTGACCATGGCCGACTCCTGGGACCGGAGGAAACGCCGGGCCGTGCCCGAGCCAATGAAGTGAACGCATGGTCAGTATATCGGTGTTCAGTACTCCCGGCAAGAGGGCTTTCCACACAATTTCGAAAAAGGGCGTCCTTGGACCGTTGCTGACGGTTCAGGACAGCCCAGAACTGAAGCTCCGGCGATTCTACCAACAGACGCTTACGTCTGCCGAGCCCCCAGGATGGCTGGATTGGACGACACCCTTATGGCGAGTGGATTCCCCTTCCTGGGGCGCATAGGATTCCGCAATCCCCCCGATCTTGTTGCATCGATGTACTGCCACCGCTAGACTCAGATGAATGCGTCTGCAATGCCTCGACCGTGAGAGGTTCTGACGCATTGGAATATTGAGAACACGGGGTCATGCCGGCCGCATCCTTCCCCCGCGGCTGTTCACACCTCACCCACCACCTCTCCCCCAGACTCGAGGACCTGCCATGTTTCGTTTCTTGCCCAGACTCGCGTGGATTTGCTCGTTGCTAATCCTGACGACGATCGTTCTGACCGGTGTTCAGGCGCTTGCCCAAGAGCCATCTGACGCCGAGAAGGCGCCGGCCGACAAACCTGCCGATGTCACGCCGGCCGACAAGCCAAAGGTCGATCCGTTTCTCGTGCCCGACGGAACCCCCGAGGAACTGCTCAAATTCATCGCGCGGGTGTCGAAGTTTCAGTTGAAAATGAAGTCCCGCGACCCGCGGCTGGTTATCGCGTTCCTCCGCAAGCAGGCCGGCGCGATGGTCGAAGCGGCCGACAAGGTAATGGCTGCCGACGAAGTTACCGAGGAGCAGAAGCAGCAGGCCGCTCGAGTCAAGCTGATGTCCTTATTGCGTCTGACCCAATTCGGCGACAAAAAGGCTCCCGAGAAGCTTCAGACCCTTCCCGAAGAGTATGCCAACCTGGGCTTGCCCGAGGTGGCTCGCACCGCCAAGGCGGCAACCCTTCAGATCGACCTGGCCAAGGCGGCCGTCGGCGCCCCGGGAGCCGAGTCACTCGAGTCGGTTCTCGAAGCGGTCAAGAAGTACATCGCCGAGAAGCCCGACGCCAACAGCATCAATGTTGCCGGCGCCGTCGTCCAGCGGTTCGACCGTTTGAACAAGACCAAACAGGCCGGTGAGCTTTGCGACGAGTTCCTGAAAATGCTCTCCGGCGCCGAGCCGAAGCTTCTCAAGAAGCTTGAAGGCATCGGCCGGCGGATCCGGCTGGTCGGCAACACACTGGATATCAAGGGCACCACGATCGACGGCGAGTCGTTCGACTGGTCCGCCTACCAGGGCAAGGTCGTCCTGGTCCAGTTTTGGGCCACATGGTGCGGGCCGTGCCGTAAGGAACTCCCCAACATCGAGGAGAACTACAAGCTCTACCATGCCCGCGGCTTCGACGTCGTCGGCATCAGCCTCGACAAATCGGCAAACGAACTGAAGAGCTTCCTCGAAAAGACCCCGCTGCCGTGGACGATCATCTACAACGGCGATTCGCCCAGCGAAGATGGTGACAAGTTCCCCAACGCGTCCTATTACGGCGTCTCGGGCATTCCGACCCTGTTCCTCGTGGACCAGGAAGGCAAGGTCGTCTCGACCAACGCCCGCGGCAAGATGCTCGGCGAGGAACTCGCCAAACTCCTCGGCCCGGCTGAGGAGGAAGGCAACAAGGCTGAGGAAGAGTAGCCTTCTTTCCGAAGATCGCGAGACGACAACGCGACTCTCGGCACACGTTGCTCTCGTGCAACACGAAACGTAAAAAGCTATCAAAGGGAGGGCCCCCTGGGGGGGCCCTCCCTTTTTCACTTGTGTGTGCCAGCTATTCGTTTCCCGGTTCTTCATTTGAAACGTATCCCGGATTGCCCGAAACACTGCTTCACCGCGATCAACTGTCATCCACCAAACCAAGACCGAGTTTTCTCCGGAGCACTCCCACCCCGTCCTTCACCTTCAAGGTACAACGCGACAACATTCCCACGCGTCAGGAAGGCCGAAGATCGTGTTATTATTTGTGATATTCACGGCACCTAAATGACGCCCCCCAATACGCGTTATTGCGGTACGTTGGTGACAGACTCTATCATGCATTACGTACCAGGGCATTTTATGTCACCATCTTTCAGCACAAAGACGCGGAGCTTTCGAAACCTCGGCCTCGGCACCAATTTGCTAACGAACACGGGAAACGACCGGAGCGCGCTTCCCGACGTGCTGGGTCCATGCCTATTGACGATTGCACTCATGTGAAACGGTCAGGCATTGCATGATGTCTGGGTCTGGAACGTCGTTCGACGTCCCCCGTTCTCTCGGTATGCACCGGTCAATAACGGCGAAGTAGATATCATCTGCTCCAAGGACGCACAAAGGAGAGAGTACCATGATTCGACGAGTTATTGCGTTCGTTCTCTCGCTGGCCATGGCCGGCGCAGCCCAAGCAGCCGTCACCTGGGATTGGACCGGCGGCGCAAGCACCACCGACTGGTATACGCCTGGCAACTGGTCTTTCACCGGCACGACGAGCTACACCCAGCCCAGTGAGCAGTACGACACCGTACCCGCAATCGACGTCATCGACGCGCCTGCCAGCGGTCCCAATTATGCGTACATCAATTCCGACATCACGGCCATCAACATCAACGGCACGCCCTCGGGCGTCACGGTTGACAAGACCGTCGAACTCCCGCCATTTGGAATTGGTGACCATGGGCAGTCTTCCTACCTGGTGACGGGCGGTGTCAACTGCACCATGACGCTGGACAATGCCGCCACGCTCAATGTCGGCAATACGCTCTGGCTCGCCGAGGACGTCCTCGGCGCCGGCGGGGTTACCGGCCAACTCAACGTCCTGGGCGGGTCCACGCTCAACGCCGATATCTTGCGGATCGGACACGGGGGCACGGCAACCTTCAACGTCACGGGCGGCAGCGCCGTTAACACCGGAAATGGCTGTGACTTCGCCAGCGCGACCAAGGGCGTTGCCACCGTCAATATCACGAATAGCGCTTTCTCCAACACGGCTGTCCAAGCCAAGATCGCCGCCGGGGAAGAAAGCACGGCGATCGTCAACCTCACCAATAGCGTTTTCAGCACGGGCGACTTCCTGCAAGTCGGTTTCGGTGTCAAGAGCCACGCCGAGATGTACGTCACCAACAGCACGGTGAACGTCGCGGAGAGGCTCGTCGTCGGGCGGGGCTCCGAGGCAAACGCCTACATCAAGGTGGACAACAGCACTCTGAATCTCGCAACCGTCGGCGACGGCAATCGCATCTATCTCGGCATCGCCACCGCGAGTAATCCGGGCGAGAGCACCGGCGCCATGGACATTCTCAACGGAAGCACCGTGAACTTCGGCGTTGTCGGAGAATCAAACTACGTCCTGGTGGGCAGCGAATTGAATTCCAACGGGATATTGAATATCGACAACAGCTCGATGAACATCCTGGGAACGGACCTGAACATCGGACACAGAGGCGGAAAAGCCCAACTCAACGTCACGGGCGGCAGCACGCTTTTGATCGGGCGGGACCTGAACTCCAGCCAAGATACCACTGCCACCGGGGGATTGGCCACGATCAATATTTCCGACAGCACCGTGACCACGACGACAGGAAAGTTCCGAGTCTCCTCCGGCTACGGAACCGTCACGGCCAATTTGACCAACGCCACCATCAACACGGGCATGGAAGTGCGCGTCGCGGAATCGGGGCAAAGCGTCGGCTACCTGAACATCCACAACGGCACGACCATCAATTGCGGTCTCGATTTCGAAACGTGCACGTTCGACACGACCGCTACTGGAATCGGCAGCCGGGCCTATGTCCACATGTACAACGGAGACGTGAACATCGACGGCTACATGTGCCTCAGCCGTGAGGTCAAAGGGGGAGCCTATACCGAGTTCATCATGGACGATGGAACCGTCGATATCGGATTGGCGCCCGCTCCCGATCCCGAAGAATTCCTCGACAACTTGATTCTCGGATGGTTCGACACCGACGCCGAAGCCAACCTGACGATCAACGGAGGCCGGATGACGGTCGCCGGGGCGATCCGCATGGGCAATGAGTTCGACTGGGACGGCGGCGCGGTGCCGCTCACCGGCAGCGACCTGGGCAAACTGCGGCTGACGATCGACGGCGGCGTCCTCGAAGCGGCCGACTATGTCGACGCCGGCACGTTCACCGACCATCTGATTATCATGAACGACGGAGAGCTGAGGCTGCTCGGTTCCGCGGTGAGCGAAACGGAAATGCTGGCCCTGATCACCGGAGGCGATATCAGTTGCCCCAACGGCTACACGATCTATACCGACGGTGATTACACCGTGCTCGAGGCGACAGCCCCCAAGACGCCGGGCGACGCCGACCGGGATGGCGACGTCGACGCCGATGACGCCCGACGACTGGCCGAGAATTGGCTCCGTAGCGACATGAGCGTCCAGTGGAGACACGGCGACTTCAACGACGACGGCCGTGTCGACGACCTGGACGCCTCGATTCTGGCCGCCAACTGGGGCACGGGCGTCGAGGGCGTCGGAGTGCCCGAGCCAGGCAGCGTCGCCCTGCTGCTCGGATTGGTCGCCGGTCTGGCCTTGTGGCGACGGTCTCGATGAGACTAACCTAGAGTTGGGAACCTAACAGTATCCAATTTATGACGGGGTGGCGCTGGAGCTTGCATCCGTGCCACCCCGTTGGGTTGTCCTCTTCGATCCAAGGCATAGTGAAACGATGATTTCCTATCCCATGATAATGAAGCCCACTTGCCGATCTGTCCAACAAGGACTCTTGATTTCACTTCTTCTCTTGGTTCTGGCTCTGCTGACCATCCTGCCCTCCCCGGTCATGGCGGCCCAGACGCAGGCCAAGAAACCCAACATCATCTTCATCCTGGCCGACGACCTGAGCTACCGCGACCTGGGATGCTACGGGCAAAAGCACATCCAGACACCCAACTTGGATCGGCTCTACAACGAGGGCATGAGGTTCACTCAGGCCTATGCCGGGGCGTGTGAGTGCGCGCCGAGCCGGTGCAGTCTGATGACGGGTTTGCACATGGGCCACGCACGGGTGCGGCTCAACCGGAGCGTCCGAGGGCAGGAACATCTGCTCGACGAGGACGTCACCGTCGCCGAGGTGCTTAAGCAGGCGGGCTACGCTACCGGCTTCGTTGGCAAATGGGGAATCGGCTTGGCCAGTTCCGAAGGTGTTCCCTACAAACAGGGCTTCGACCTGGCCTTTGGCTACTACGACCAACACCGGGCACACACCTACTACCCCGAGTATCTGCGGCGAAACGACAAGCGTATCGAGCTGCCGCAAAACGTCGGGTTCGACATGGATCGGGCCTATCGCCACGCGAAAGACGACCAGGCCCACCAGTACGACACCGACGGCAATTTCATTCCCCAGGGCGTCAAGAAC
>JAFGFF010000346.1 GCA_016931075.1 Pirellulales bacterium
CGGTCTTGCTTCCTAATGTCCTGTTCATGTACATCCATACGACATAACCTGGAAGTCAGTTCACTACTTTTGCGAAGGTCAGTAGTTCGATGCCAAGGCATTGCCGCAGATAATGCAGCTTTCGCTTGTCATCAAAGTCCTAGCTATCGACCTCCTCTTCCAGGAAAGCTGCAATCTTGTCGCGTAGCCGGTCTTCTTCCCACGACAGAGTCTGACACTCCCAGATCACCAGCACACGCCACCCGTCTTTTCGCAACGCCCGCGTGGTCCGCCTGTCCCGGGCGGCGTTTCGTTCCATCTTGGCGATCCAGTAGTCGCGTCGTGAGGAAGGGATGCGACATCGACCACAACTGTGCATGTGCCAGAAACAACCATTGACGTTGATAATCTTCCTCAATCGCGGGAACACAAGATCTGGGGTGCCTGGAAGCGAGCGTACATGCAAGCGATAGCGGTATCCCAGCGAATGAGCAAGTTTCCGAACGAGCAACTCGGGACTTGTATCCCTTGATTTGACGGCTGCCATGATGCGGGACCGTTCGGATTGGGAAACAGTGTCGCCCATGGCAGGTGTTCAATGCTCAACATAAGAGCTAGATGCGTGGATGCTATTCGCGACAACATTTGATGCGGGCAACCGCCCGGAGCGTCAGCTCGCTATCCGTGTAAATCAATCAGGCATTGTGACCTGAAGAGATTCGTCGTTGTCTGCACGAATCCGCTGATTGTATTCAGTTGCGAGAATCAAGCACATTTCTCGCGACGTGATCTTGCGATCGGTTGCTATCTCGCTCATATTGCTCGTCACATAGTGCTCAACTTCATGCACTATAATATCTCCTTTGTGACGGGCGCGTCCAAGCTTGCGACTCGCTGCGTCGAGCGATTTCTTGGCAACGACAAGGTGAACCGTGCGTCCTTGATCTGCCAAGATGGCTGCTGATTCATAATGTTGTTTTTTGGGCGACACGCTGACAATAACCCGGAGGTCGTCCACCTCGAAATCGCAATCACGTCCAGTCTGGCGGTCTCCGGCAAAACCTGGATTGTGTGGAACAGTGGCTTTCGGAAATCGCAATGCCAATTTCGCTCCCACCAACGCTTGTTCCACACGTCCATTCGATCTATTCGCGACTGCTTCAAGCAGGGACTCCACGAAACTTCTGGGACGATCAAAACAATGCGAGGGGATTTGGACTGGCCCCTGACCCACGGTCTTGAGCATCTCATCGCGCACAAAACCTATTGCCTGTGAGACCAGTGACAATCGTTCATCCTTTGCATGGCCAGCAATGACGCCGCCCCCTTCGATTTCTCTAAACAGCCGGAGACCAGGGGCTCCTCGAGTGGTGATTCCTTCTGCCCCCATGCCGAGCTTCAAGGGGAAGGAGTGCTTTTCCAGCAACTTGGGAATTGCCGCCGCGCGAGAGCGCTTTAAAGTGTAATCGTAGGTGTACACCTCATCTTCACTGAGGACATGATCGCTGTCACCAATCATGTCAAGCAGGCACAGAACGACCAATAGCCAACTCCGGGGAATGGTGTCGTCCTTCTTTCTTCGCTTTACCACGAATGACTTCTGAATGGCCTCGATTAGCGGGTTGATCTTTGGCAATGCATGCATGTAGTCGAATCCTTGCGTAGCCTATTCGGAGTGGCGAATGGAGTGAATGAGGAGTTTCTTTGCAAGCCATTCCACGGCAGGCACACACACTGCGTCGCCGAACCCGAAAAGCGCTTGGTTCAAAGGCACGTTGATGACATAGTCATCAGGCACGCCTTGAAGCCTGGCGCACTCGCGAGCGGTGAGCAGGCGAACCTGATACCTTCCCTTCCCCGCCTTCAAGAGGATTTGCCGTCCACTGCCTCCACGCGGGGTGCGAAGACACCCGGCGATTCCGTCCGTTCGGAGTTCCGCCATGCTCTTCCCATGGCGAACACGGCGAAAAGCCGTGGCGTAGGAGTACGAACGACCCGCGATCATCTCAGAAGCCTGTGCTCGATGCCTCGCGCTCATTTGGTTCATGAAGTAGTCCGACCGCTTTTGATTCCACCAATGCGGGTCGTCATCGGGAAGGTTTTCGACAATATCCGAAAGCCTGGCACTCGGTAGGGGAAGTGGAGGAACCTTTCGAAGGTCCCATTGGATGTTCGGGTGCATGTTGATGAAGTCGATAAGGGCTTTAGGGCGCGAGTCGGTTGCAAGAGCAAACGTCTGTCGCTCTTGCGCCTCATTTCGTCTTGCCAACACGAATAGGCGTGGTCGACTCTGAGGTGTCCAGTGGACTGCGTTAAGAATAACGGCGTCGACCGTGTAATCTAGATCATTGAGAGCTAACAGAGCCTTTTCGAAATCACGCCCTCCGTGACTCATCAAAAAGCCAACAACATTCTCCAGCAGAACATTCTGCGGGCGGCGCTCGCCCATGTCCCGAATTATCCGCATCAATCCCCAGAAGGACGAGGACTCTTTTCCATGCAACCCTTCCCACCGGCCAGCGATAGAGAGGTCGTTGCAGGGAAACGACGCCGTAAATAGCTCGCAACTAGGGACTTCGTCCGCCTCGATCGCGTGAATGTCTCCCACCAAGAGATGGTCGTCTTCAGGCCAGTTGTGCCGGTACATCTCGGCCTTCTTGGGGTCGATGTCGTTCGCGAGGACGACGCGCCATCCTTGTCGCTCCAATGCAAGCCGTACCAATCCGATGCCGGCGAAGAACTCGGCGCATTCCGGACGAGACATTTGCTCAGCCGTGTGAACCGACAGCCTATAGACGCGTTCCGAAAGTCTCTCGAGGGTTACGACGTCGCCCGGGTTGATGCGATGGTGCTTGTAGAATTGCCGCACCCATCCTCGGACGCGGAAAAAACCACGCGGCTTGCCTGTCTTGGCGTCGCGTCCGATGTCGGTGTTGATCGTGCGGTTCAGCCCATCGAGTTGAATGGAAAAAGTCGGCCCCTCGGTGGACCGTCTCGACCCACCGATGCAGTCGGACGGAAAGAAGTCGTAGTGCCCGTTCACATAAAGGTGACTATGCCGAAGATTGCCGGCTGTCACTCGCAACAAGCGTTTAGAGTCTGTCCCTGAACCATTAAACGGGGCCATTCCGTGTCTCCCAGCCCTCGCGACAGATCGTCGCCACGTCCGGGGAATCGCAGGTTCGTGGCTGCTCGTCCCCACTCGAAAATGCGAAATCCATTCTCAGTACGCCCGCCAGGACTTGAACCTGGAACCCACGGATTATGAGTCCGTTGCTCTGACCAATTGAGCTACGGGCGCCTATGGTCTTCTACGCAGTCTAGTCGCAGAACCTCCAACCGCAAGTCCCGGCCATCGGATGGTCAATCCAACCACATCTTTATGCCCCAATCGCTGAGGAACATACACGGTCCAGCCGACTCCCCCCGTGAAGGGCTGGTGGTCTGCGGAAAATACGCAAACAGCAAAGTCTGACTTGGTGGTGTGACCCCACCCAATGAATCGACTTTGCGGGAACAACGACTGTCTCATTATCCCCGATGCCAGTATCCGAAGCAACCGGGCCAGGGCTACTCGACCGTCACACTTTTGGCCAGATTCCGGGGCTTGTCGACGTCGCAGCCGCGGGCCACGGCGATGTGGTAGGCCAGAAGTTGCAGGGGGACGATGCTGACGATCGGTTGGACGAAGTCCTCGACCTCGGGCACTTCGATCACGTCGTCGGCCAACGCGGCGGCCTCGGTGTCGCCGGGGCCAGTGATGGCGATGATGGGGCCGCCCCGGGCCTTGATCTCCTGCATGTTCGCCATGACCTTGTCGTAGACGAACCCATGGGGGACGATGAACACGCTGGGCGTGTTCTTGTCGACCAGGGCGATGGGGCCGTGCTTCATCTCGGCGGCCGGGTAGCCCTCGGCGTGGATGTAGCTGATTTCCTTCAGTTTCAGCGCCCCTTCCAACGCGGTGGGGAAGTTGTACTGTCGGCCCAGGTAGAGGAAGTTGTTGCAGTCGGCGTACTTTTGGGCGATCTTGCGGACCGCGTCGTTCGAGTCGAGCGCTTCGCGGACCCGGTCGGGCAGGTCCTGGAGCTGCTCGATGATCCGCATCCCGCCCTCGAAGCTCAGGTGGTGCAGCCGCCCGAAGTAGAGAGCCAACAGGCTCGTCACGATGCACTGTGACGTGAAGGCCTTGGTCGAGGCGACGCCGATCTCCGGCCCGGCGTGCAGATAGACGCCCCCGTCGGCCTCGTTGGCGATCGTGCTGCCCACGACGTTGCAAATCGACAGCGTCGGGTGGCCTTTGCGCTTGATCTCGCGCAGCGAGGCCAGCGTGTCGGCCGTCTCGCCGCTTTGGGTGATGGCGAACAGGAGCGTGTTGCGGTCCAACGGCGGGTTGCGGTAGCGGAGTTCGCTGGCGTAGTCGACGTCGACGGGCATCCGGGCGAGCGTCTCGATCTGGTACTTGGCCACCAGGGCCGCGTGCCAGCTCGTGCCGCAGGCCGTCATCAGGATCCGTTCGACGTGGTGCAGTTGCCGGGGCGTGAGGTTCAGCCCTCCGAGCTTCGCCGTGGCGGCGTCCAGGTCGAGCCGTCCACGCATGGCGTTGGCCACCGACTCGGGCTGCTCGAAGATCTCCTTGAGCATGTAGTGGGCGTAGCCTTCGAGCTCGACGTCGCCGGCGTCCAGGTCGAGTTCCTGGATGCTGTGAACAATGTGGCCCTGGTCGCGATGGACCACGCGGAGCGAATCGGCCGTGACGACGGCCAGCTCGTGGTCGGCCAGGAAGACGATCTTGCCCGTCCTGCCGGCCAACGGCGACGTGTCGCTGGCGATGAAATGCTCGCCGTCGCCAACGCCGACGATCAGAGGGCTACCCCGCCGGGCGGCCAGCATCACCTCGGGATGGTCGCGGAAGAGAATCGCCAGCCCATAGGTCCCCTGCAACTGCACCAGGGCCGCCTGAACCGCGTCGACCAGCGCTTCGTAGCCGGTCGCGGCCGAACGCCGAGGCGTGGCGGGCTGCTTGGCCAGACAACTGTCGATCAGATGGGCGATGACCTCGGTGTCGGTGGCCGAGCTGAACTTGTAGCCTTCGCTTTCGAGCTTCGTCCGCAGCGACTGGAAGTTCTCGATCACGCCGTTGTGGACCACGGCGACCGTGCCGCGTCCGCCGAGGTGCGGGTGGGCGTTGGCCAAAGTCGGCGAGCCGTGCGTGGCCCAACGGGTGTGGCCGATTCCGATCGTGCCGGTCGTCGGCGTCTCGACAAGCCGGGCTTCGAGATTTTCGATCCGGCCGACGCTTCGGGCCAGAACCAATTGTCGCGCCGCGGTGATCGTCGCCACGCCGGCGCTGTCATAGCCCCGGTACTCCAATCGGTGCAGGCCGCCGATCAGAAAGTCGATCGCTTCGTTTGACCCGACGTATCCGACGATTCCACACATGGGCGACTCCCGTTAGGACACGTAGAACTATTGATTGCCGAAGATACACTTCTGTAGGAGGCGACTCCTGTCGCCGATGGACCGCGAATCTAGCCCCTTTCGGCGACAGGAGTCGCCTCCTACAGGATCTTGAATTCCGTAGAACCGAAAATGGGACAGTCCCCGGGTGGTTATAGTTCTACTGTCCCAAGTGACATGGCGAGACGTAAGTGATTTTGGTATATGATCTTCTGGACATGGACTTGTTCAGGAGA
>JAFGFF010000347.1 GCA_016931075.1 Pirellulales bacterium
ATCGTCCCGTTGTAGCCGTTGAACGCCACGAGCTTGTTCAGCCACGGCCAGTCCCGCTCTTTGAACCCGACGTGTCCGTAAGCCCGAAACACCCGGCCGGCCGAGGTCACCGTGACCACGGGGAACGGCACATACCACGGCGGGCCGAGGAATTGCGTCTGAAGCGTGCCCCGGGCGAGCTGGTCGGTCGACTGCGGGTTGTTGTCCGGCCCATGATAGGCGTGGGTCCAGTTGTCGGCCTCGGCCGGGTAGGGCTTCGTTTGGATCTCATCGCCCACAAAGACCTTGCCCAACGGGCGAACCACGCGAGTCAGTTCGTCGACGTGCGGCTTGGCTGCCAGGACCTGCTCGGGCTCGACCAGGACGAAGTCGGACAGGCTGGTGGCCAGCGGAATCGATTCGGGCCCACCCCGGCCGACGAACACACGGGTGCCCAACAACCCGGTGTCATCCAGCCGGGCGCACGTCGCCTTGACGTCCGACTCCGTGGGCAGGTGGACGTAAAGCGTCAGTTCGCTCTGCCGGGCCATCTCTTCGGCCAGCCCGGCCGCTCCTTCGCCGACCAAGACGCCCACTCCCCGCCGCGAATCGAGCTGGTCCAGCACGAACTTCACCCGTTGGGCCGCTGCCTGCTCGGCCGCGTCCACACCAACTCCCACAAGACCGCTCAGCATCAGCACCACGCCCACCACCACCGGTCGGATTCGCCACATCGTATTTTGTCTCGGCATTGTATTGATCCTGCTTCTTGCAGACAGAAAAAACCAAATGGAGTCCAGGAAAACGGACCCTCTCATTTTCTCAATGAGAGACCGTTTTGGCAACGTGCCCAGGCCCGATGGACGCGATTTGCGGCCGTTCTGCCCAGAAGAGCCCGTGGCGGGCGGATGGGCATGGCGCCCGGCGTTTGGCGAGGGTCAGAACAGGGGACTGACGTCCCCCGCTCGGTTCCAATCCCCAATCCCGAGCCCCTAGTCCCTAGCCCCCACCCCCTAATCATTCGGTTTCCTTACGCGACGCCCCAGTCGCTGGCCGTCCTTCAGCAGGCGATAGCGGAGCGTGTCGTAATCGAGCGACTGGACGTCGACGCCCTGTTCGTTGCAAAGCGCGGCGACCGTGGCGGCCGATTGGCCCAGGATCATGAAGACGGGCTCCATCCGGACGGAGCCGAAGGCCGTGTGCGAACTGCTCACGCAGACGGGCACCAACAAGTTGGAGCATTCGCCCGGCTTCGGGATGATCGAACCGTAGGCGATTTCATACGGCTCGGGCACGCGGACCCCGATGTCGCCCTCATTTTGGACATGACCCTCGGGCGTGACGTAGCGCTGGACGTTGTGCGAATCGACCGTGTACGAGGCCAAGCCCACGGGGTTGGGCGTTGCTCGCTTATTAAAACAGTCGTGTTCGGTCATGACGTACCGGCCGACCATCCGCCGGGCTTCGCGGATATAGAGTTGATGCGGCCAGTGGCCGTTGTCCGAGAACTCGTCCTTGGCCAGGCCCCATCGACTCGCTTCTTTTCGGACTGCCTCCGGCACGCGCGGGTCGTTGGCCAGGAAGTACATCAGGCCCTGCTGGTATCGCTTGTGTTCTTCGATGATCTCGCGGCGTCGCTGGTAGGACGCCTCGGGATAGTCGTAGTTCATTCCGATGAAATCGGTGCTGAAGGGCCCGTTGTTGTTCGTGTCCGTCTTGCGGTTGGGGAGCTTGTCGAACTTGCGAAACGCATCGTTCCAGCCGGCGTCGAGGATGCGCCGCAGCAGCTCGTAGTTGTCGGGGTTATAGCCTTCGGGCTTCGGAAACGGCACACGGTTGGCCGGATCGTCGGTCAGGCACATCCGAAAACAGTAGGCCTGAACCCGTCGGTCCCCTTCGCCCCGCGTGCCGGGCGGTTTGGCGCTGACGTAGGGCAGCAACCCACTGGTCGGATCGCCCGGGCTCTTGTACGGACTGATCGGTTTGTTCAACACGCCGAAATGGTGCAAGTGATGGAGCGTGCCGACTTGCACGCCGTTCCATTTCTCGCCGTAGATCCGATTCGCTTCCCGCCCGACGTGATAGCTCACCCCGGCCGCGGCCATCAGGTCGCCTTCGTACGTGGCGTCGAGGAACATCCGCCCGGCGAACGCGCGGCCGTCGAGCGTCCTGATCGAGACGATGCGGTCGCCCTGCTTGACCACGCCCTTCTCGCGGTCCAGCCATGCGTTGCGGACCACGTCGACCTTGAACTCCTTCAGCCAGTCCTCGAAAACCGCCTCGGCCACATGGGGCTCGAACGCCCACATCGTTTCGGTCTTGTCGTCCACGACCGACGCCGACCCCCGCGCATGGCCATACTGGGCCCGATACGCCTCGGCCCGCTGCCATTTCCACACCTCGGGCTGCCGGTAGTACCGCCAAACCCGATGATAAAACTCCCGCGACAAGCCCCCGATACTCTCCACCGCCCCGACGTCCGTCCACCCCAGCCCACTGGTCGTCAGCCCGCCCAAGTGCTTGTCGGGCGAAACAACCACCACCGACTGCCCCATCCTCGCCGCCTGAATCGCCGCCGTAATGGCCGCCGACGTGCCGCCGTAGATAACCACGTCGTGAGGGGCGCCCTCGTCGGAAGAGCCCTGCGGATCAGGTGTAGCAGCATGGCCGGTGCTTGCCGAGGCAAGCATCACGCAGAGCAGAGTCAGTGTCCAAGAACAACGGTTTCCCAAGAGCAATCCGTAACATGCGAAGCGGTTCGAATTCATCTCCAACTCACTCTAGGCGATTGGACTGATTCAATGGCGCTGCAGCCTCCTTCTAGTCTATGAGCTGACTACGGACTGTGTCTACGAGTCTCGCAGTGGATCCCGGCCCTTTTCGGGGGGTTGTTGGTCCATGTCCTTCTGGTGACCGGGAGTCACTTCGAACCAAGATGGTCATCCTTTGCGACACGCACTTGAACCTCGAAGTACTTGCGTTCTTGGGGAATGAACGGGCTGTTGTAGCCCATAACTCGCGTTCCGCCGTCGGCCTTGTAGCCCTTCGCGTCGTTTTGCAGCCATTCGAGAATTCGCTTCTGAGCGGCCGCGATTTTCTCGGGCGTTGTCTCACCGCGAACGCCGATGCTGGCCACGAGTTGAGGGGAGACATCAACCACGCGGACCGAACCGTTGGCACCCGCCGTGCCCAGGTCGGGACTGGCATAGAGAAACGCCATGGACTCTTGGCGTGCTTGACCCTCGTCGGGAAGACGGTAGTCCATTTCGACAGGTGCGGTCATCGCGATGTTGTTTTCCTTGATGTGACTGAAGAGCGTCCAGAACGCGGAACTCCGCTGCAGCTCTGTCCGTGCCATCCGGTATGCGGGGTAGGCTTTGACTTCCATTTCTCCAATCGGAGTCGGGGGTGGAAATCCCTTCGGTAGATCGGCTTCCATGGTTGGCGCGAACGCGAGATTCTGGCGGATCCTGTCCAGCCGACTTCGCAAGGTGTGTATCGTCTCTTCTGACGGCGCACCTTTCTTTGGGGCTTCCATCGTGCGCAACGTCGCGGCCAAATGGCGTCCGACCTGTGACTTCGCTCCGACGATCTCAATCGCCCGACGCACCGCGCCGCGATAACGGTCCAGCGTCGCTTCGGAGGAGGACGCGTCCTTCGGTTCGCGGATCGCGGCTTGAAGGACGTTGGCCGCCTCGTTTCTCTGTTGGTGCCGCGGGTCGGAGAGCTTCTGGCTCTGCGGTGCTGCCTGTACCAGCGCGGCGACTACCGCAAACAGGATAATCATTATTAGTGAAGTCTTCATTTCTAGGTTCCTTGCGTTTTGGGTTGTCTATGGGGAGCCTACGTGCCGGGCGAACGCCGCGCGTCCACCTCGTTGGGGCTCTCGAGCTGTACTTCGCAGAAACGGCCGCGTTGGATTCATCGCCGACGCACGTCCCGGAATCAGCAGGCCTCGACTTGCCCCACGCCCGGGGGTCACGGGCTGGGGTGGGCCCGATCCGAATGCGACCTGGAACCTCTTCCTGGCCCTCCGATTCCCTAAACCGGCTCGAAACAAGGAACCGCAATGCCTTGGCCGGAAGCGAATTGAGAAAAATCCGCCGCGGGGTGCATCCACCGTGGGCTGACGGGCGAACAATGTTGCGAGCGCTCGAGGAAAGCAATGACTTGCCTTCACACGCACCCCTTAGTTTAAAGAATGAGGACGTTACCATGAACCGCTCTATCCTATCGTTGTTCCTGGCCCTGGCCGTTCTAGCCGGGACTCAGCCCGCGTTGGCGGGGAACTGTAGCCACTCCAAGGCCAAGCATGTCGAGCAGAAGGACATCGTCGACACGGCCGTCGCTGCCGGCAATTTCAAGACGTTGGCCGCCGCGTTGAAGGCGGCCGATCTGGTCGCGACACTGAAGGGAGACGGACCGTTCACGGTCTTCGCCCCCACCGATGAGGCCTTCGCTAAGCTGCCCAAGGGGACAGTCGAGGACCTGTTGAAGCCGGAGAACCGGAAGAAGCTGACCTCGATCTTGACCTACCACGTCGTTCCCGGACGCGTGATGGCTGCCGATGTAGTGAAGATGACCGGGGCCAAGACGGTCGAAGGTTCGGAAGCCCGGATACGCGTCAAGGACGGGAAGGTTTACGTCGACAACGCGTTGATCACGGTGACCGACATCAAGACCAAGAACGGAGTCATCCATGTGATTGACTCGGTGATCCTTCCCAACTAGGCTGAAGGCACCGCACTCGGGGGTCCCAAGTGGGGCCCCCTTTTTTTGGACTTTCGGTGCTCGGCCAGGTGATCGTGTGCCTCCCACCACGCTGGAACGCGTCGCGGCGGGAGATTCCGCTGCCGTGGAAGACTGCCTCCGCAAGTACGGGGGGCTGGTCTGGTCCCTCGCGCGCAAGTTCTGCGCCAATTACGCCGACGCCGAGGACGCCGTTCAGGAAGTTTTCATCGAAGTGTGGCGCCACGCGGGTCGGTTCGACCCGGAGGTCGCCTCCGAGGCAACCTACATCACGATGATCGCCCGACGCCGATTCATCGACGGGTTGCGGCGGCGCGGCCGCGAACCCAACGCGGCTCCGATTCAGGAGGAAGCCCTCGTTTCGGAGGCGGGTCACGAAGCCCAGACGGAGGTCCGGGAGGAGGCCGCCCGAGCCCGACACCACCTCCGGCAGCTCCGCCCCGAGCAGCAGCAAGTGCTCGAACTGTCCATCACGCAGGGGCTTTCGCAGAGCCAGATCGTCGAGGCGACGAATCTCCCTCTCGGAACAGTCAAGACGCACGCGCGCCGTGGGCTGATGCGTTTGCGGCAATTGCTCGAGGCCGACCGCGACGCTTCCTCCCCTCGGGAGGATCCGTCATGAGCCCGCGCAAGGAGTCGTCACAGGTCCGTATCCTCGAACTTCTGGCCGACGAGGCCGTGTTCGGCCTGGGAGCCTCCCAGGAGCGCGAACTTCAACGCTTGCTTCGCGCCGTTCCCGGATTCGACCGCGACTGTATGCAGCGTGTTGCTACGACGGTTCTGCTGGCCGGCGTTGAGGACCGTCTGCAATCCCTGCCCCCGGCGCTGGCGCACAGTATCGCGGTGGGCGAGCGTCCGCCCCGAAATCAACACACGTCCCCGTTGTCGCCTTCCTCTGCAGAGTTGAGTGAACCATGAACGACCAAGCGGAGTTATTCACGGAAATCCTTCGTCAAGGCGCGCGAGCCCTGGCCGGCTATGCGTCCGCGCAGCTGCTCGAACGGCATCCCGAGACCCGCGAAGGTCTTGAGCCTGACCCGCTGGCCGGCTGGCAGGACTGGTTGGCTGTCCGCATCGACGAGTTGGCCGCGGCCGTTTCCGTCGGACGACCGAAGCTCTTCGTCGATCAAGTCCGCTGGGGGAAGGCGGTCCTGCAATCGCGCGGCATCCCGCCGATTAGCTTCCGCCGCGGCTTGGAATGCCTACGCGACGTGCTCGTCGCCGAACTGCCCAAGGGGGGTGAAACGCTCGTTGCGCAATACGTGCTCCCGTCCCTGGAGGGCTTCGACGAGCCTTCGGCCGAACCGTCGGGCCGTCTCCTTGCCGACAGCGAGTCGGGACGCCTGGCCGTCGCCTACCTGACGGCCGTCCTGGAAGGCGATCGGCAACGGGCCGTCCGACTGATCCTCGACGCCCTGGAGCATGGCCACGAGATCCGCTCGCTCCACATCGACGTGCTGACGCCCGCCCAGGAAGAACTTGGACGCATGTGGGTGGCCAACGAGATCAACGTGGCCGAAGAACACCATGCCTCCCAGACGACGCGTCTGGTGATGGCCCAGCTCCTTGCCCACGCTACGATTCCCCGGTCGAACGGCAAAACTATGCTTGCGGCGGCCGTGGCCGGCAACCAGCACGACCTCGGCCTGCAGACCGTCGCCGACTTCTTCGAGATGGACGGCTGGCGCGTGATCGTCCTTGGGGCAAACGTTCCGAGCCGCGATCTGGTCGAGGCCGTCGAGGACTATTCGCCCGATCTCCTCGGCCTGTCCGTTTCCCAGACCACTCAGTTCGACGCCGCCAAGAAGGCGATTCGGTCAGTTCGCGGCACGGCGCGCGGCACGCAGGTCAAGATTCTGCTTGGCGGGCACGCTCTCCCGGCATCCAACGGCCTGGCCGAAGAGTTGGGGGCCGACGCCTCCGCCGCCGACCCGGCCCTCGCCGTCGCCCTAGGAAGGAGACTCGTCGGCCTGGACTGACGTCGAGCCAGACACGACCTTCTTGCCTCAGGAGAGGATATTGCCGAGCGAAGCGAATCTACTCAACGTACGCTATTCAATCTTCACCACCACATACGTCACATCATCGTCCTGACTGGAAACGCCGCGAAACGCGTTCAGTTCGGTCTGGATCTGTTGGCTGATTTCGGTTGCGGAACGGTGGGCGTGGCGGCGGACGACTTCGGAGAGGCGCTCCTTGCCGAAGGGCTCGTGGTGTTCGTTGTGGGTGTCCCAGAGGCCGTCGGTGGAGATGATGTAGATTTGGCCGGGCGTGAAGGGGGCGATCAGGTGTTCTTGGTAGTCGGCCTCGTCGAACAGACCCAGGGGCAGGCTGCCTTCGAAGTCGGGCTCGATGAATCCGGGCTGGTCGGCCTCGAACAGAATCGGCGCATCGTGGCCGGCCGAGGCCCAGCGCATTTCGCGGCGGTCCATGTCGATGGTCAGCAGCAGCATGGTCATGAAACGCTCGCCGCCCGTGTCTTGGACGAGTAGTTGGTTCATGTGGTTCAACAGGTCGCTGAGCGTGCCGGGCTCCTGGCAC
>JAFGFF010000040.1 GCA_016931075.1 Pirellulales bacterium
GCCGGTCCGGATCGACACGGTCGTCGTCTCGACCCAACACGATCCCGACGTCAGCCACCAGGAAATTGAAGATTACGTCATCGAAAAGATCATTAAACCGCTGCTGCCGGCCGAGCTGTGCAAGGGCGAGGTGAAGTACTTTATCAATCCGACGGGCAAGTTCGTCGTCGGCGGACCGCACGGCGACTGCGGGTTGACCGGGCGGAAGATCATCGTCGACACCTACGGCGGTTGGGCCCGGCACGGCGGCGGCGCGTTCAGCGGCAAGGACCCGACCAAGGTCGACCGCAGTGCCGCCTACATGGCCCGGCACATCGCGAAGAACATCGTGGCCGCCGGCCTGGCCAAGCGGTGCGAGGTCCAGTTGGCCTACGCGATCGGCGTCTCCGAGCCGGTCAGCGTCCTGGTCGACACGGAAGGGACGGGCACGGTCAGCGACGAGGAACTTTGCAAACTCGTCCGCGATAAGTTCCGTCTGACGCCCGGCGGCATCATCAAATACCTCGATCTTCGCCGACCCATCTACCGCAAGACGGCCTTTGGAGGCCATTTCGGCCGAAGTGAGCCGGAGTTCACCTGGGAAAAGACCGATCGGGCCGAAGAACTGGCCGCGGCGGTGGGCAAGACGGCTTGCTGCTCGAAAAGTAGTGCAGTCCAAAAGCCCAAGTCGGCCTGCGACGTCACGGCCGGAACCGGCGCCTGCGGCGAGTAAGCTTCCATGAACACCGCGCCCGTGCCGTTGTCCCGCCGAACGTCGAGCGAACTGGCCGGCTGGTCGGCGGTCGCACTGGCCGGGCTGCTGGTGTTGGCGGCCGTCGTGTTGAGTTGGCAAGGGCTCGTCGCGCCGGAGGGCGTATTCTGGGCCGGGCCGACGATCTGCGTCCTGGGACTGCTGGCCACCGCAGGAAGCTTCGGGGCCAGGGGGCTTTGGCGCTCGGGCCAAACGGCGCTCGGGCTGGCCAGCCCGGGGCTTGCCCGATTCGTCCTCTGGGCGCCCACCGCGGCGATTGTCCTGCTCGGCGTGGTCGTGAGCATTCGGGCCGAATCATCTGCCGCCTTGGCCGGCTTCTGGAGCCTGGTCGCGTTGGAAGAACTGGCGGTCGGCCTTCCCCTCCTGCAACGCCGGTGGGCAGGTCGGCGTTCGGCTACGACAGGAAGGTCGACCCGTCATCGGCTCGATCCGCCCGAGGTCCCCGCGCCGCACGTCGGTTCTGCCGCGCAGGCAACGGCGCCGCCCGAGGAGTCGTTGACTCAGCAAGTTGCCCGATCGCGGACGGCCGAGGGGGGCGAACGCGTGGCCGGCTGGCTGCGGGTGGAATTGGAACCGGGCCAACGGACGGCCGCGGCCCACGTGGCCTTCTGCCCCCCCTTGGCCCGGACGCCGTCGGTCGAGGTCGTTCAAACGTCCGGTCCGACCGCACGGATCAAGGCCGTTCAACAGTTGCCCTACGGCGTCCGCTTCGACATCAAGCTTTCCCAACCGATGGCTATCCCCTCGACCCTCCTGCTGCAGTTCGAGGCGCATTCAAACGCCATGGCCGAATAGGCCTTCCGCCGAAACGCCCACCCTGACAGGGGCCGGAATAAATCTGGGCGCTGCGGTGCAGCCGTACTACTATGGAGGAATTAACGACCGGCGCGGGAGGATAATCCCCCGGATGGGACATTCTCTACCCAAATAGGTCTCGCCCGGTAGGCACACCACTTCGCCGTAGCACCAAATGTACTACCAGGCTGAGCATTCAGGAGAAGCACCATGAGAAGGGGGTATCGGGTTGTCTCGGGAATCTTGATCGCCTTGGGGATCCTCTGGCTTGCCGACTCGCGCGCCTGGGCCAAGGACGTCGCCTATGACGTTGTGGTCAAGATCAGCGTCAAGAAGCGGTATCCCGATCCTTATCGCCCGTGGACGAAGTCCGATCCGACGGAGGTGGTCGGGTCGGGCGTGATCGTCGAGGGGAATCGGATTCTGACCAACGCCCACATCGCGGGCTACGCCAGCCAGATCTTCGTCCAGCCGAACCTGTCGACCAAAAAGTACCTGGCCACGGCGCAAGTGGTCGTGCCCGGCTTGGACCTGGCCCTCATCACCGTCGACAACAAGGACTTTTTCAAGGGCCGGAAACCCTTGCCGCTGGACAAGACGATTCCCAAGGTCCGTGACAAGGTGACCGTCTACGGCTACCCGATCGGCGGTGATCAGCTTTCGACCACGCAGGGCATCATCTCGCGAATCGAGTACTGCGAGTTCACCCAATTCACAACCGCGCTGCGGATCCAGGTCGACGCGGCCTTGAACCCGGGCAACAGCGGCGGCCCGGCCGTGGTTGACGGCAAGATCGTCGGTCTGTCCTTCAGCGGGCTCCAAACGGCCGACAACATCGGCTACCTGATCGCGGCCGACGAGATCGCCCAATTCCTCGACGACGTGGCCGACGGCAAATACGACGGCAAACCCCAACTCGACGGCGAGGTCCTGGCGCCAGCCGAGAATGAAGCGTTGCGGGACAAGCTGGGCATGACGGAAGAGGATGGTGGCCTGGTGGTCTGGGAGCCGTCCCTGGGGCAGAGTATTCCCAGCCCGCTCAAGCCCTGGGACGTCATCACCCACGTCGGCGATCATCGCGTCGATCAGCACGGTCTGGTCACGGTGCGCGACGACTTGCGGTTGAGCCTCGAGTACCTCGTTCCCCGGTTGGCGAAGAACGGCACGGTTCGGATAAAAGTCATTCGTGAGGGAAAGCGCATCGAGGTGGACGTGCCGGCGCCGCGGAAACTCTCGCGAGTGATTCCCTACCTTGACAACACCTATCCCCGCTACTTCATCCACGGCCCGCTCGTCTTTTCGACCGTCTCGCAAGAAGCGGTGGAGTCTTTGGGGGGAGCCGCCGAGCCGTGGATGCGGTTCAAGAAAAACCCGATTCTGCGCCGTCAATTCGACCCGCCGGCGTTCGCTGGCGAGGAGCTGGTGATGCTCGCCCACGAGCTGTTGCCCCATCGGATCTCGAAAGGCTACGAAGGAACGCTCTTGCCCGTGGTCGACCAGATCAACGGGACCAAGGTCAAGAATCTTGCCCACCTGGTCGAGTTGATCCGCGACGCCAAAGGCGAGTTCCTGACGATCACCTTCCAGGGCCGCTATCCCCCGATGGTCTTCCGACGCCAAGCCCTACTCGATGCGACCGAAGATATCCTTTCTGACGAAGGCATCCGCAACCAATGCTCACCCGACCTGAAACCTATCTGGGAAGGAAAGAAGAAGTAAAGCGGTGATGAGGGGCAGGGGGCAAGGGATGCGAGTTCGTCTTGTCGGGTAGCGCCCCGAGTTCGTCATTCGGTAAATCACTGCAACTCGGAAAGCGAAACGCTGAACGATTCCTCAACATCCATCAACAGTTCAACGGAATCGAGCCCTATGACGTTTCTCTCCGTTTACTACCCCGGCTCCGTCATTCGCCAGGGATCGAGGACTTCGGCCAGCTTGGCTTCGGGCAGGACTTGCTTTTCGAGGCACAGTTCGCGGATCGTTTTGCCGGTGGCGAAGGCTTCCTTGGCCAAGGCGGCGGCCTGTTCGTAGCCGAGGTGGGGATTCAGGGCGGTGACCATGGCCAGGCTCCGTTCGACGGCCGCTTCGCAGGCTTCGGCGTTGGGCTCCAGGCCGGCCAGGCAGTGTTCGGTGAAGACGGAGGTCGCCCGGGCCAATAGGCGGACGCTTTCCAGGAGCGTGTCGGCCATGACGGGCATCATGATGTTGAGTTGGAACTGGCCGCCTGCCGCACCGCAGACGGCCAGGGTCTGGTCGTTGCCCAGGACGCGGGCCGACGCCTGCATGAGGCTTTCGCACAGCACCGGGTTGACCTTGCCGGGCATGATCGAGCTGCCGGGCTGGAGGTCGGGGA
>JAFGFF010000041.1 GCA_016931075.1 Pirellulales bacterium
AAAAAGAGCCCGCCGACGGAGAACTCTCTCCACCGGCGGGCTCTTTTTGATACCTGAAAACCAGGCTCTGCGGATACCCGCTTCACGTCCCCGAGCCTAACAAATCGTTTGCCGAATTGCAAGCTTTCTTTTTAGGCCACCTTTTTGGGGAATCAGTCTTTTTAGGCCACCCATTTCCCCGTAGACGGGCGTCCCGCCGCGTTTGGAGACGGGCATCCGTTGCCGACGAGTCTGATGCTCCAAAAGAACGACTGGGCCACGGTACAGTCGAGATGCAAACACGTAGCGAACGCGGCGAGACGCCGCGTCTACGGGATCCCCTCGGTGCCGGGGGCCACTCAAGTAATAACCTCCTGCACTAGAATGCCACTGCTTGAAGCAATCTGCTGCAGTGGCGCCCAGGCAAAATCAGCCTGAATGGCTATTGCCCCATGTGCTCATCCGACTTGGGGGCCTTTTGAAGAGGAATGCCCAACCACTTGCAGATGTAGTAGGCTGGAATCCAGAAGCCAAGACCGACCAAGACGATCGGGATGACGAGCAGTATCCTCGGATACGCCGGCCACCCGAGCAAGTCCATGAACCAGGGGGTGAACCACAAGGCAAAGGCGAAGGAAATAACGACCGTGATCAGCACCAGGATCAAGCCCAACAGGTTCAGCGGGCCTTCTTGCTCTTCTTGTTCTTGTTGCGTGGATTCGACGTTCATGGTTGCCCCCGTAATGGTTGGTGTTCGTTGAGGTCATCGGTTGGCCTAGACAGCTTGCCTGTCTGGGCAGAACAGCCGCAAGAGGTCTTTATCTAAAGCTCCGCTGGCAAACAGAGTATTGTTGCCTCTTGTGCCTCCAGCACCCCTTGTGTGTTCTCGGAGCCACTCGTCAGTTGAATCAGTCCCACAGGTGCCCGACGAACCAGTCGCGCACTTCCTCTCGTTTATTGGATTTCAAATCACGGCCATCGACCATGCAGACGGCAAGCAGCGCCTCGCGCAGGGACGAGAAGGTCTTCTCTGGGATATTCAGATCTTCGCCGGAGAAAGGATTCTGTATGGTGCGTTCGGGAATCGTGATCGTGCAGTCCGCCGAGCCGCTCTGAACCGCTTGAACGGCCACGTCGATCGGGGGAAGGGTGTCATTCTCTTCCGCCATTAATTCCGTCACTTCGATACCGATGGTCTTGCTTTTCTTTTCTTTGATCTTTTCGAGCAGCGCATTCACCATTTCGGCAACACGGGGCACGTCGGAAAATGACTCAACGTACAGCGGCACTTTTGCCTCGCCGCGATCGATCGCTTCCTTGCGGTCGAGTTCGTACTGCCCCGGATATTCGGCCGCGGTAAGATCGTCGGCCGTGAGAAAGGACAGCCAGAACAACGGAATGTAACTCGCCGATTCGGCAACCAGTTGCGGGCGAGATCCTGGACTTGAGACAAGGCTTCCACGTGCTGACATCGCATTTCCCCGTGTTGATGAGTATCGTTAGCGACTGTTTGTGGTCTATTGACTCGGCCCAATATCTCCTTTTTACTCACCGGCCGATGGTGCTCTCCTCCGCGACGTTGAGCGTAACACGCCTATTGCGGATCTGCAATGGATCGGGGGCTTTCAGCGAGTGCTAGACACTACGCCCCGCGGCGAACTCGAACGTTTTCGTCGACCGGAGGGGGTTCTACCACGGAAAGCACCGGCCGGCGGTGCGGCCCGGGGAGGAGGGTGGGCGGATCGAGGCGGTGGGTGGGCAAGGGGGCGGGGCGGGGGGCGAGGGGTTGTTGGGTGAGCTTGCGGGTGCCGGAGGCGGCCCAGGTTTCGGCTTCGAGGGTGAGACGGGTGAGGAGGGTTTCGATGCGCTGGCGGAAGTGTTCGATGCCGGCGCGGTCCAGGTCGCGGGGGATGTGAAGTTCGCCGCTGGGCACGGCGCGGGCACGGGAGTAGGGACGCGGAATGGCGAACTGGTCCCACGCGCGGCGGACGCGCCAGGGGCGGTCGAAGCCGAAGCCCAGGGCCACCAGGGGCAGTTGCAGACGCGAGGCCAGGTAGATCGGGCCGGGGGCCAGGCGGCGACGGGGGCCGCGAGGACCGTCGGGCGTGATCGCCAGGTGCATGTCGCGGCTCTTGCGCAACAGCTCGCGGATCGCCGTCACGCCGCCCCGGTTGGTCGAGCCGCGGACGAAATCGAAGCCCATGTATCGGGCAGCATACGAAAGCACCTCGGCGTCCTGGTGCCGGCTCAACAGCATGGCCATGTTGTTGTGCCCACGGAGGTAGAACGGAAAGAGGATGTACTCGTGCCAGAAGACGTAGACCTTCTGGCCGCCGCACTGCCCAAAGGCCGGATCGATCGTCGGGTCGTAGTACGCCACCTTGTAGTCGAGCGTGCCCATCCAATGACGGACGGCCGACGTCGTCAGCAAGCCGGCGAGTTTGAAAAGAAACGGGCTGCGGATCTTCAACGATCGGCCTCCTTGCCGCGAGCCGAATGGTGTCTTGTTATAAAGACTCGCGTAGGGTGGGGCACACTTGCCCCACCATGAACGAGTGTTCCCCGTAGTCCATTTTGTCACGCGAGAGAATCGCTCCCACGCGACGGTTTTGTGGTGGGGCAGGTGTGCCCCACCCTACAGTTCTTATTCCCATTCCGTTCAGTCGGTTTCCAAAGGCCAGTCGCCCGAGAAGACTTCGACGGCGGGGCCGGTCATGAAAACGTGGTTGTCGGTCTCGGACCAGGTGAGTTCCAGGTCGCCGCCGGGCAGGTGGGCGAGGATGGTCCGTTCGGTCCGTCCGGCCAGGACGCCTGCCACGCAGACGGCGCACGCCCCCGTGCCGCAGGCCAGCGTCTCGCCCGAGCCACGCTCCCACACCCGCATCCGGATCTCGGTCGGCGAAAGGACCTCGACGAACTCGGCGTTCACCCGGTTGGGGAAGTGCGGATCGGTCTCGACCTTCGGGCCGACGCCCAAAACCCACTCGTCGGAGAGCTGCTTGACAAACGTGACGCAATGCGGGTTGCCCATCGAGACGCACGTCACGCGAAACGCCCGATCGGCCGCCGTCATCGGCACGTTGACCACGGGATCGCCGGCCAGGGTCGTGGGAATCCGCGTCGCTTCGAGGATCGGCTCGCCCATGTCGACGCGAACCCGCTCAGCCCGACCGTCGGCCACCTCCAGATCGAGCGTGAGGACGCCCGCCCCGGTTTCGATCGTCAGCCGGGTCTTTCGGGCGATGCCGTGGTCGTGGACGTACTTGGCCACGCATCGGATGCCGTTGCCGCACATCTCCGACTCCGACCCGTCGGCATTGAACATCCGCATCCGCGCGTCGGCCGCCTCGGAAGGACCGATCAGGATCAGCCCGTCGGCGCCGATCCCGAAATGCCGGTCCGACACCCGTCTGGCCAGCTCGGGCAGATCGTCCGGCAGCGTCTCTTCAAACGCATTGACGTAGATATAGTCGTTGCCCGCCCCCTGCATCTTGGTGAACCGCATGGCCTTCTCCGCCGAGAAACTCACAAGTCGCAAGGTGTCATTCTACGCAAAACCGCGAAGCGGGGCAATGTGTTTTCCCCCGGCGGATGCTGGCTGATTGGCCGGCTGGGTGGTAGGTTGAGTAGTTGCCTGGGGAGAATGTACCACCCAGATCCTTTTGGGCCAACTGCCTTTCAACCACCAGACATGAGGACATTGACGGGAGAATCGCACAATGGACCTTGCTGTTTTTTATTCGTGGCAAGATGACCAGCCAAACGAGACCTGCCGCTACTTCATTCGAGGTGCAGCACAGAAAGCAGTTCACCGAATAGCAAGTGAGTCAATAGTGCAAGAGTCACCCCGACTCGACCACGACACAAAAGGACAAAGCGGCATTCCAGGAATAGCCGATACCATCTTTTCAAAAATTGAAAAGGCGGCAGTCTTTCTCGGAGACGTTACGTTTGTAGGAAAGACAAAAGTACTAACAGGAACAGTAAAAGAAAAAATGCTGCCAAACCCAAATGTGTTAGTCGAACTCGGTTATGCCGCCCGTTCGATTGGGTGGGAACGTATTGTATGTGTATTCAACGATTTCTACGGTTCCATTGACGATCAGATCTTTAACTTGAAACATCGTCGTAATCCCATCTGCTATAGGCTTGGGCCGGACGAAAAGAACTCGATAGTCCAACAACGTGACTGTCTTTCCGCAAGAATCGAGGAAGCAATTCGTTCCGTACTTCGGGCAGAGCATTGTGGGGTTGAAAAGATTCTCACGCAGCTTGACGCGTATTCCCAAGTATTTCTCCGAAAATACGCCAACCAAGATATGATATCACCTCCACCAACCAATAGAGTCGTTTTCGGAGTCGCGGCTAATGATCTTGACACACCGGGTTTCAACACAGCAGTTTCAAATCTACATCGGCTTGAGGTCATAGAGACTGTCGTGGATCCCAATAGCCATTCGGTTATTTACAAATGGACTCCTATCGGATGCTTGGTTTTACAGAAGCTCGGGTTGCGGAACGCCTAACATCAATAGCCGTATTTAACCGCGGGTGGCCCTCTGCTATCCGGGGGCCGTTAGGCCTAGGAGGTTTCGGATTCTGGCAACGGTCAAGGACAGCGTGCTTGATGTCTCAACACCTCTTGTCGCTTCGCGACCCCGATAGCGGAGCTATCGGGGCTACCCGGTTGTCGGGGCCACCCACATGAAAAACACTCTCGAACGGGAGAACCACATGCGCGATCCACAAGAGACCGATGCGAGGCTAGAGCGAACGGACGTCGGGGGGCGGCGAGTTTGGGCTGGGATGATCCTGGTAGCCGTACTCGTTATCGCGCTTCCATGTGTGTATTTCGGCACGAAATTCTACCGATACTATCGACACAGCCGCGTTTCCGATCGAATGAAGGCAGCGATCACGCGATTGGCCTTCTATCGTCCTGACGATCTCACGGACGACCAGTGGGCGCACTGCATTTTCTGGACGTGGAATTTGCACGGCAATTACGGTGTGGTTCCCGATTTCATCCCCACCGCCGACCTTGAACGCATGGTCACCGAGTTTGAAGCGAAGATCGACGAAGGCCCGAACCGGGCTACGATTGACTGGCTTTGGGATGAATACTATCGGTCGGCGCCGAACGCGCACAACTATGAGCAATTCAGGCCAACCTTGCCCAACAACCTCGCCGACCTCGAAGCCGGGGTCTACGACGACGACTATTCGTTATCGTGGTGGCGGTCCGAACATGAGCGATTGACTGGCAAGGAATGAATAGTCATGCAGCGCGGCAGGCTACCTGTATTCGTGCTGAGGTACCGTACCTGACACGGCACCCACCTGAGACTGTTGCCCACATCAACCGGGCAGGCCAAGCCAATCGAGCCCCAGGTCCAGGGCGACGGCCGAATGGGTCAACGCGCCGACGCTGATCCGGTCGATGCCCGTTTCGGCCAAGGAGCGGACCGTGTTGAGGTCCACGCCGCCAGAGGCCTCCAGGACCGTCTCGGGCGAGAGGACGTCGCGGCGGGCGATCGCTTGGCGAAGATCGGACGGCGTCATGTTGTCCAACAGGATCACGTCGGGCTTGCTTGGAAGGACTTCGTCGAGTTGGGTCAGTGTGTCAACTTCGATCTCGACGAGCACGTCGGGACGCTGTGGCTCGGGCATGTGGATCTCGATGAACTGCCGGGCACGACGGACCGCTTGGGCCAGTGAGTAGGACATGCCCTCGACGCCGGTCCCCCACAGGGCCAGGTGGTTGTCTTTGATCAGGATGGCGTCGAACAGGCCCGTGCGGTGATTGCACCCGCCGCCGCATCGGACGGCGAATTTTTCGAGCCGCCGCCAGCCGGGTGTTGTCTTGCGCGTGTCGTAGATCACGGCCGGCGTGCCGGCGACGGCGTCGACGAAACGCCGGGTCAACGTGGCGATGCCCGACAGACGTGACAACACGTTCAGAAGCGGCCGTTCCACCGCCAGCAGCCCTCGGGCAGGCCCTTCGATCCGGGCGATCCGACGGCCCGGTTCGAGCAGGTCGCCGTCGTTGGCCTCGGGCAGCCAGACCAGTCGCGGGTCGTAGTATTCGACGGCTTGCTCCGCGGCCGGCATCCCGGCCAGGACGCCCGGCGCTCGAGCGACAACCACCGCGTGCCCGATGGCCGTCTCGTCGATCAGGGCCCGGGAGGTCAGGTCACCCGTCTCGCCCAGGTCCTCTTGGCCGGCCAGCCGCAAGAGGGCCTGCCAACTGGCCCTCGCGTCGTCCCAGGTAATTTGGTGGAACTGCTTGTTCACGAGGAGTTGCCTGAGGAAGGGTGAAGCAGAAAGAGAGCCGAAGGAATATAACCAGCCTGACCCACACGGTTCTTCAGCATACCCCCCCGAATCGGTTTGCGTAACCCTTATCCCTCTGTGAGCAGGAGCTTCGAGGAGTGTGGCAGGCTCCAACCAAACACGTCATAATGATGGAGTTCCTAGTCCTAGGGCAATCTCTATGGCCAGCCCGCAAGACGATCAACGAAAGCCGTTTCCGACCTGGTTGCTTCGCCGGGCGGACCAGGTCACGGTGGCCGTGTTGGTGGGCTTTGGTCTGGTGGGCATGGTCGCGTGGTGGGCCGTCCAGGGAGGGCTGGGGGGGCGGTTGATCGAATGCGAGAAGGACGTGCCCTGTCCGGCGGCGTTTCAGGTCGACCTGAATCGGGCCGAATGGCCGGAGTTGGCCCAACTGCCGGAGATCGGCGAAACGCTCGCCCGGCGGATCGTCGAATCGCGTGACGAATCCGGTCCGTTTGTCGACATCGAAGACCTCAGCCGCGTTCGGGGCATCGGGCCGAAGACGCTCGAACGGCTTCGGCCGCACCTCTTGCCGCTGCCGCCGCGGGAGAACATCGCCGGCGCGCCGCCGGAATCGCCCGATTCGTAGCCTTTTTCGCCCCTCTTTCAGGTCGGCTTGCTACCCCAAATCCCCCCTGCATCTGGGGTTGTTCTGATTGCCCTTGACCCCAAGGGCGGGGTCGGACTATCGTGCCCGGTTGGCGGCTTGTAGCACAGGGAGGCCGCTTGTCCCACTCCACCAAGGAGGGTGGCCACCGAGATCATGGGAACCGCCGCGCTCGTCGCCTATCTTGTCCTGGCCGTCTTGGCTGTCGTGCAAGCCTTTCTTGTTGGCATGCAGACGTGGGAGCACCGTCGGTTCGCCCGGAACCGCTTCTTCTGCTTGAATCGATCCCAGCCCCGCGGCCGCGCGATGGTCTTCGCGCCGTGCAAGGGCTTGGACGTCGGCCTGGAAGAAAATCTCCGCCGGTTGTTTCACCAGGACTATGAGAACTACGAGATCACGTTCGTCGTCCAAAGCGTTGACGATCCGGCCTGCGAGTTGATCGGCCAATTGCGCGCCGAGAATCCGGACGTGCCGTCCTATCTGGTCGTGGCGGGCCACGCCGAGGCCAGCGGCCAAAAAGTACACAACCTTCGCGTCGCCACGTCCAACCTGGACGAGCGGATCGACTACCTCGTCTTCGTCGACTCGGACGCCCGGCCCAGTCTTCATTGGCTTCGGGCCCTCCTGGGATCGCTCAGCGGCAAGGATCCGTCGAGGGTCGGCGCGGTGACCGGCTATCGGTGGTTCGTTCCGCGGGAGCGAAATCTCTTTAGCCTTCTGATTGCCGGAATCAACTGTCGGATTGCCATGCTGTTCGGTTCCCGGGCACGATATCCAGTCTGGGGCGGCTCTTGGGCCATCCGACGCGACCTTTTCGAGGAGATCGGACTTCCCCAGGCCTGGAGCGGCACGCTCAGCGACGACCTGGTGGCCAGCAATCTCTTGCACCAGCACGAACGACCGGTCCGGTTCGATCCGCCCGCCATGGTCGCCTCGCCTTTGAAGGGAACGTCGATCCAACTGTTCTCGTTCCTGCGACGGCAGTACGTCATCGGGCGGTTCTACATTCCGGGCTGGTGGGGACTCGGACTGCTGATCGTGTTGGCGCCCAACATGGCCTGGGCCGCCACGGTTGCCATGCTCGCTTGGGCCTTGGCGGTAGGTAGCCCGTTGGTGTGGATTCCTTTGATCGCCGGCGGCCTGCACTACGGGCTTTGTGTGGCGACGGCCATAATCCGCCAGAGTCTGGTCGGGCTCTACTTCCCCGACCTCGAAGACGCATTGAAGCCGGCACGGCGTCTGGACATTTGGGCAGGACCTCTGGTCGGCCTGGCCAACATGCTGGGAATGCTGGCGTCGGTCGTCGGCAACCAGATCTCGTGGCGAGGGATTACCTATCGCCTGTTGCCCGGCGGGCGAGTCCAAATCGTCAAGACCGATCAACCCAGCCTGCCCCCGGCGCTGCCGCTTCCGGCCACGGACGACGCCCTGTTGCCCGAGCGGTCGCGGCCGGCCGATCTCGAACAGGTGGCATGAGGAGAAGGCCATGCGCGTCGTGCTGTGGGACACGCGGGGACAGGACGCCTCGAAGGACTTCGCCGGCGGGATGGGCGTCGGGGCCTATCCGCTGCGGGGCGATTTCCGCGATCGGGTCATCCGCCGCTTCTACCGCCGCGATCGTCGGCCGGCAGCCCTGCTGTTCGCCCACCTGGCGGCCATCTTCCGCCAATTGGGACATCAGGTCGAATACGTTCTCGATCAAGAACCGTCCGGGGCCGATCTCTACGTCTTCAACCCGTCGCTGATCACGCTGAAACGGGAGCGCGAGGCGATCGTCCGGCTGTTGGAGCGCGAGCCGGCCGCCCGGGTGCTGGTCGTCGGCACGGTGGCGTCGGTCATGCCCGAGGCGCTGGCCGATCTAGACGTCACCGTCGTCAAGGGCGAGGCCGAGCAGTTGCTCTGGAAGCTGGACGAGGTGTTGGCCCGGCCGGGGGCGACCGTGCAGCTCGGGTCGATCGAAGACCTTGATTCATTGCCTTTTCCCGACTGGTCGCTCTTCGATCCAAAACGGTTTCGGATCGGCTACGATTTCTGGCGGTTCCCGACGACCTACATCCAGCAAAGCCGGGGCTGCACGTTCAAGTGCAACTACTGCCCGTACATCATGCTGGAGAATCAGACCCGGTTCCGCGATCCGCAGGCGGTGGCCGACGAGATGCGCTACGGGATCGAGCAGTGGGGGTTCCGGTCGTTCAAGTTCCGCGATCCGCTGTTCGGTTTGGACCGTGCCCGGATGTTCCAACTGGCCGAGCGGATCGGCAAGCTGCCGCGGAAGATCCAGTTTTCGGTCGAGTCGCGGATCGACCTGATGCGGCCCGAGGTGCTTCGCGTGCTCCGGTCCGTCGGCCTGACGAGCATCACGGTCGGCATCGAGACGCCCAGCGAGGACCTGTTGCGGCGCTACCGTCGCGCTCCGGTTCAGGACGACCGGCAACGCGAGTTCATCGATCAGTGCCGCCGGCTGGGCATCCGGACCGTGGCCGGTTTCATGATCGGGTTCCCTGAGGACACCGAGGAATCAATCCGCGGCGTGTTGAGCTATGCGAAGATGGTCGGCCCGACGTATGCGAACTTCAACGTCGTTACGCCCTACCCGGGCACCGAGTTCTTCGAGGAAATGAAGGACCAGATCGTCGATTTCGACTTCAGCCATTTCGACGTCTACACGCCCGTGCTGAAGTATCAGAACCTCACGACCGAGCGGGTCGAACAACTCCACTCCAAATGCTTTCGGCAGTACTACTTCCGTTGGCAATATTTACGCGAGAACGCCCACCTGATCTGGCCGAAGCTTCGGCTGCTTGGACTGGGCCCTCGAATGCGTGCTTCGCGGCCGGTGGACGCACACCCGTCGCCGCCTCGTCCCCTGGGCCAGCGCGAGACCGCCCGCGGAACGCGACACCTCCGTGCCGACGGCCCCCACGGCCATCCCTCCGTCCGCGACGCGGGCCGCCCACGCCAACCAGACCCGGAGAAGTAAAAAAGGTGACAGTCACCAAATATGGGCACCTTGGGTAGTTCCGCCGGCTGTCACATTGCCGGTTTTATCCAGATTTGGTGACAGTCACCTTTTTCTCGTGTCCTTCGGATTGAGTTGTTTTTTGCGATCCGTGTTAAGCGTGGTTCTTCGCCACACGGGCCGAAGGCCCAGCCGTTCTCCCAGCCCAGGGCACCGCCCTGGGGATCGGGTGACCGCAGCATCGGATGTATCGGCCCAACGGGCCAACCGTTCCTCCGAACGTTGGGCCTTTGGCCCGAAAGACAACTGCATTACTGGCCTGAATTCCCAGGGCGATGCCCTGGGCTGGGAGAACCAGGCCCAGTTGGGGCGGATTGAAGTGACCTACCCAGACTTAGTGCCACCACGCCACAGGTTCTTGAGCAGTACTGCAAGCCGTGACCATGTTGTCTTTAGACAACACGGTTTCTTCCCGACCACATGCGTGGACGGATTGCGTCAACAGGCCAGACGCGCTTATCGGACTAGACGGACGTGACCGGTTTCTTCCGCAGTATCGCCCGTTTCGCGCGGTCGCTGGTTGGTTTGCTCGGCCCCCGGAGTTGAACTAGACTTTCCTGTGAGGCTGGGCGCAAGTCGAAGTCGCTGCCCGGCTTCCGAGAGAAAGCTCGCCGGCCGGAGCGTTCGACTTCCGACCTGCAGCGCGGATCGTCTGGTGGCAACCGCGATCCGACTTTCACGACCTGTCATTCCTGTTCGAGAGGGGCCTTTGCACCGCAATGCTGCCCGTCGGGTCCATGAACTCACGACGCAGACGCGCGGTGTTGCTCCTGTCCAGCAGGAACTAGTTACGGAAAGGCCGTTCGGCCAATTGTTGACCGTGGTGTGGCCGTCTCGCGAGCGGTATGGGCCATGCAGCGGACGACGAGACACGTCACGTTGAAAACGAGCATCGGTGCGCGGTACTGTGTCTGCTAATCTCTCCGCACAACTTGCCGAGTGGGAAGGCGCTGCCGAAGCGCTTTCGGAAGTCCGCGCCGGTTGCGAAGAGTACGATTCGTTTTTCCGTGACGCCTTCGCCCAGTTCGAGGCGATTCTGGCCGATTTCGCCCAGCAGCAGAAGGCATGGGAACAACAGCAACAAGAGCGCGAACGGAACCTGGCCCGGCAGCTCGACGAACTTAAGCAGCAGCAGGCCCAACTGCAAGAGGATCAGATCCGGTTGCAGGAGGAGAAGATCCAGGTCGCCCAGGCCCGGGCACTCCAAGCCGCCGCGAACGACGACGATCAAGCGGTCGCCGCCGCCCGCGAGGCGCAGCTTCAGACCCTTCTGGAGCGAATCCAAGAGGATCGAGCGACGTTGAACACGACGATCGAGGCGGTCGCCAGGCGGCAGGAAGAGGCCCTGACCGCGACCGAGCAGCATTTGAAAGAAAAGCTCGAAGAAGCGATTTGTCAACAGGCCACGGCCCTGACCCAAGCGGCCCAGGCCGGCGATACATCAGAAGGCCTGGCCGCGATGACCGCCGCCTTGGCCGAGTTGCGGGACGACCTGGCCCAGACGCGGCAGGAGATCCAACAGCAACGAGATCGGCTCGAATCGGTCACCGTCCAGGAAGCGTCGGCCAAGGAGGAGACGATCCAGCGGATCGGCCAGACCGAGCAACGCCTTGAAGAGAAGATCGAAAAGGCCATTCGGGAACAGGTGTCGCTCCTGTCGCAGGCCGTCTCGGCGGGCGGTTCGTCCGACGGACTGGCGGAGACGATCGCCACGCTTGGCCAGTTGCGCGACGAGTTGAGCCAGACACGGCAGGAGATCCAACAGCAACGCGATCAGCTCGAAGCCGTCGCCGCGCAAGGCACATCGCCCGACGAAAGGACGCTTCAGAAAATCGACCAACTCGAGCAGCGATTGCAAGAGAAGATCGAAGAAACCGGGCGCGAGCAGGCGTCCCTCCTGGCCAACGCCGCGTCGGCGCACGATCCGTCGGACGGTCTGGCCGAGACGGTCGCCGCGTTGGCCCAGTTGCGCGACGAGGTGGCGCAAGCCCGAGCCGAGATCCAACAACAGCGTGGTCAACTCGAAGCGGTCGCCAGTCAAGGAGCATCGGTCGACGCCGAAACCCTGCAGCAGATCCAGCAGGCGGGGCAGCAACAGGCGGCGACGTCGGAGGAGCGAGCCTTGCTGGAAGCCGAACTCGACACGGTCCGTGCCCGGGCGGCCGAGCTGACCGAGGAGTTGGAGCGAGAACGTCGACAGGCGGCCCAACAACAGGCCGAATGGAAGGAAGAACTGCGGAACCAGCGGACGTGCCTGGAGGAGTTCGGGCGTCACTTGATCGAGCAGGCCCAACTGCGTGCGTCGGCGACGGCTGAACCGGTCGCCGCCAAACCGGCCAAGGCCGACAAGACGCCACCGCCGACCGAGGCGGCCGATTCGGCCCTGGAGTCGGTGATGGCCCAATTCGAGATGCTGCAACGCGACGTCGCGCGTCGGCGCGGCAACAGTACCAAACCCAAATAGTAACTGCTCCGGAAACAGAGCCCTTCGAGGTCGCCCATGTCACGTTCCCACACTCAGACCGATTGGCCCAGCAGCCATTCCGTGACGGCGCTCGTGCTCGTCGCGATGGTCACGTTGTTGCTTGCTCTCCCCGGTTTCGGGCTGTGCAACTTTCAATTGGGGCAAGGTTTCATCACGGGCAATGGCATCGTCGTGATCTGTGCCCTGGCCTATCTCGTGGCCGAACGACGCAAGGTGCTGGAGTGGAAGGCCAAGGCGGTCGCCGTCGACGAAGGGCCGGCCCCGCGTCCGATTCCGGCCGGGGGATTCGGCGCGGCCAACGCCGACGACCCCGATTCGCTGGTCAAGCAAATGCTCGCCCAGGGCCGATTCGCCCTGCTCTTGCGTCCGCAGATCGCCGCGACCCTCGAGGAAGATCAGTACCTACTCGCCCGAACCGCGCTCGAGGAACACATGGCCCTGGTGCCTGACGGCGAGGTCGTGGTCGAGCAAATCGTCGACGATTCCGACGACGACTGGGACGACGACGAACCGCGAGCCAACGCGACACGCGTCGTCTCCGTGCGGCGATTTTTCCTCGATCGGCACCCGGTCACCAACCGGCAATACTTCGAGTTCGTCGCGGCCGGGGGCTACCAGCAGACGGCCCTGTGGGACCCGTCGATCCTCCCGGCGCTGCTCGATTTCGTCGACCGGTCGGGCCAACCGGGGCCTCGCTACTGGGAGGACGGGTGTTACGGCCGGGGGCAAGAGAACCATCCGGTCGTCGGCGTCTCGTGGCACGAGGCGGCCGCCTACGCCCGATGGGTCGGCAAACGGCTGCCGACCGATCCCGAATGGATCAAGGCGGGAAGCTGGCCCGTGCCCATGTCCGACACGAAACGCCTGCAGCGCAAATACCCCTGGGGCGAGGCGATGGACCGTCGTCGCGCGAACCTGTGGGGCTCCGGCCCGGAAGAGATCGTCGACGTGGACAAGTTCGCCACCGGCGTGAGCGTCGGCGGCGTCTACCAGTTGATCGGCAACGTCTGGGAGTGGACGGCCGGGCAGTACGAGCGTCCCGATCTGGTCGAGGAAGGATTTTCGCTGCACACACCGCTGAAGAACTTGCGTGGCGGCGCTTACGACACCTATTTCGACAGCCAGGCGACCTGTCAGTTCCAAAGCGCCGACACGGCCCTGGCCCGGCGACGCAACATCGGATTCCGCCTGGCCGTGGGCGTGTGCGACCTGGCGTTGACCAAGCCCGAGAAGCCCGAGGCGACTGACAAGCCCCAGGACGCGCCGCCGGCGTCCGAAGAGGCCGAGGAGATCGAGGTATGACGAAGAGCGTAATCCAACCGTTGGAATCCTACCGGCTGGCCCAATACGCGGTGCCCGTGTCGTGTTACCTCTGCGAGACGGAGAACACGTTCGACGCGGAGCTCTGCACCCATTGCCAGGCACCGATGGCGCTGGCCCATCAGGCGAAAAGTCAGAAGATTTCGCCGCGGCTGATCGGCGCGTTGGGGGCCAGCGGGGCGGGCAAGACCGTTTACCTGGGCATGTTGATGGACATGCTCTCGCGCAATCCGAAACGCCTGAGAATCATGGCCCGGGGCGCGTTCTCGATCACCCTGCAGCAGACAACGACCCACTGGCTTTCGCGTTGCCGGTTTCCCGACAAGACGGCCAGTGAGCCGGACCGGTGGAACTGGGTCCATTGCCAGGTCCGCCGCCCGAAGGTCCGGCAGCCGATGGAGCTGATCATGCCCGACATGGCCGGCGAAGCCATCCTCGAAGAGGTCGACCACCCGCACACGTACCGCGTGATTCACTCCTTCCTGAAGAAGTGCTCCGGCGTGCTGGTGTTGGTCGACGCGGTCGAGCTGATGCGGGGCAGGCACGACCACGACTACTTCACGATGAAGCTGCTTAGCTACCTGGCCGAATTGAACGTCGACCCGAAGCAGAGCTGGCGCAAGCGGCCCGTGGCCATCGTCTTCACCAAGGCCGACCAGTGCGACGAATGCCTTGACGATCCGAACGGATTCGCCCAATCGCACGCCACCGGCCTGTGGCAGCAGTGCCACGAGCGGTTCGACAACCACCGGTTCTTCGCCGCCAGCGTGACCGGGGCCTGTGCTAATTACGACAATCCTCGCGAGGGCCGGGTCAGCGTCCCCCTGCGGATCGAGCCCCGCGGGATCGTCGAACCGTTTGAATGGCTGCTGGAAGGACTGGGAAAGTAAGGCAGACGACGTTGGTGACCCCTCATGTTCCCTTCGATCGCTACAACCGCACCGGTTGACCGGCACGGAGGGTGGAGAAAGAGAGCTAGACTAACGAAGATGGGCCTCCCCGCCATCCCGCATTCGTCGCGGTTTGTTTTACGCGCCTTGCGCGCTGTCAAAACGAGGCCCCTTCGTGCAACCGGAGCAGTTGTCCTCCATGGCGTTGATTGAACAGGCCATATTCACGTCCGCCGAGACCGACCGGGCCGCCGGCTATCAGGTCGTCGCGGCCAGTCCCGGGGTCTGTGAAACCGACCTGCGGGAATTGGCCGTTTGGGGGCCGTCGCACGACTCGCTGATCGACACCGGGCCCGACGGCGTGAGCTTCAACTTCCATCCCCTGCCGACGGGCGCGTTCTGCGTTTCGCGGACCACCTCGGCCGGCTGGGAGTACAGCGGTCGTGGAACACGCGTCTACACACAGTGCCTGCTCGTTCCGCCCGAGGAACTGGCCCGATTCGCCAACAACCCGTTCGCCGTGCTCCGCGCCGCGTTGGCCGGGGGCGCGTTGGAAGTCCACCGCGAGATCCCGAAAGAACTGGCCCCGCTGCGTCTGTCCGGCCGGTCGGCCTCGGTCGATTCGACTTTGCTGGCGCGGCTCAAAAACCAGCCTGGCCCCGAGTGGATGAGCACGATCGTCCAGGCCGTGCTGACGACGCGCTGCCTGGTGCTCTCCGGCGCACCGGGCCTGGAGCACGTCATCGCCGGGCTGATCAACTGCCTGCCGCCGGAGTGCCGGACCGAGTTGACGTTCTCGACCGGGCTGCGGTATTCGTCTCGGCGTCCGTTTCGAGTGTCGACCGCGGCCGACGACGCGTCCGAACGTCGCCGGCTCGCCAGGCAGCACGGCGCGACCGTGTTGGATCTGTCAAAGAAACCGCCGGTCGAGTTCGCCCCCTTGGACGGTTGGGCCCGATTCATCGAACAGGTCGTCGCGTCGCGTCGAACGTCGTTCCTGACCACCCAATTCGCCAAACGGCGATTCGAGTTGACCCTGGAAGACCTTCCGGCCCTGGGGCTTCAGCTTATGGAGGAGTTCGACACGTCGGCCCTGCCCGCCCCGCGTGGCGGCAAGCCGTCGCGTCCGAAGGAGCCCGAGTCGAGCGAACCGCGTGACTGGCTCGACGGTCTGCAGCAGGCCCACGCCGCCCATCGCCGGTTCCAGGGGAGCGCTTCGCTGGCCTCGACCGGCGCGAAGCAGGCCCCGGCCCCGGTCGAGCACCTCAATTCGAACAGCCCCGAGGTCCTCGAACGGCTCGAAAAGCTCGACGACCTGGTCTTCGAGGCGATCGGCGGCAGCCGCGAGGCGCTCGATGAGTTGCGCGAGACGTGGCCGAAGCTGCCCACCGAGTTGGGTCAGCGTCTGCTGGACGAATCGCGCGAGCAGTACTTGCGTCACGCCCTGTTCATCTGGGAAGACGCCCGCGACGGCTCCAGCCCCCGCAACCCGGCCCGCGCCGCTCAAGCCCTGGACGTCCTCTGCATTCTCTTCGACGACGTTTGATTCATAGGGTGGCACTGGCGTCTCGCCAGTGCTGGTGGTTAGCACATCGCGAAGGCACACCCCGTAGACGCGGCGTCCCGCCGCGTTCCTCAAAGCGGCGAGACGCCGCTTCTACTATCGCCGGTTGCTACCGTCCTTAGGCGCTGTCAAGTAATAACTTTGTTCTGTAGGGAACGCCCTCCGTGGCGTTCCGTGAACCGTGAGTATGGCCCATTTTCCGAAGCCCACGGAACGCCACGGAGGGCGTTCCCTACAGTGACAGCAATGGACTCAATTCGGAAAGTTGTTCTTTTACGGTTCCCTACTTCGCCCCCAACAGCCGGATCCCGTGGAACAACAGGGCGAACAGGCCGACGGCGGCCAGGAAGGTCTTGAGCTGGGCCAGGATGTCGACATCGGCGTCTTGGGCACGGACGGTCGGCCGGGCGGCGGCTTGCGAGGGGGTGGCCTTCGACGGCGTCGTCGGGGCCGCTGCAACCCAGCCGCCTTGGGCGACGGTCGGACCGGTCCGTGCCGGCGGGGCGATCGATCGGCGTGGGGCCGGAGGCCGGGCGGCAATCGACGCCGTGGCCGGACGCGACGGCGGGGCCGGTGGGCGAGGCGCGGCCGCTTGGTTTGGTGTTTGATTCCCTGGAGACGTCTGGTTGGCCAGCATCGTGCCATTGTTGCCAGGCACGGTGTTGGGCAGGGCGTTAAAATCATTCAGCACAGGCTGAAGAAACTCACGCACCCGGAGGCAGTGGCTGCCGGTTGTCTTTCCCCAGGCCGAGCCGAACAGAACGCCGGCCAACTCGCCTTGCCGGTTCAGGATCGGCCCGCCCGAGTCGCCCTTTCGCGCGCCGGCTGAAACTTCGATCATCTCGGACGGGAAACTCCCCAAAGGCGCCACGTAAGCGGTGCATTGCCCGGCCGCGATCCGATAATTCCCCCGGCCGTAGCCGGCGATGGCCAGCGGCTCTCCGATTTGAGGTCGGGCGGAGGCCAAGGGGATCGGCCGGACACGGGGTCGCCAGATGATCAGCGCGGCCAGGTCCCAGTCGCGATCGAACTTGACCAGCGTGGCCGACGAGCGAAACCCATCGGGGAAGACGACCTCGATGTGGCCCCGCGTGTCGCAGATTACGTGCCAGTTGGTCACGACGAGTCCATACGACCCGGCCGTGGCGACCAGCGCCCCGGAACCGAGCGAGGTTCCGTTGATATCCGGCACGATAACCCGGACCACGGCCGGATGGACCTGGCCCGTCGACTCGGCGCGCGCCTGCGCGCCGGCCGTCGCCAGCAGGGCGATGATGATGGGGAGAACGGTTTTCACGTTGTCGCGTCCGCAGGGAGGGAACGGAAGCGTCCTCCGTCTTTCTCGACCGCCCGGATACCCATTCTAAAACCGAGCCGCCGAGGCCCTCGCTATCGGAGCATTACGCAGTCCTTTGGTTTTCGCGAGAGAGACCGCAGGGCGACATCCTTGCCTGGCGGACAGCACCCCGAATACCCCTACAAGTCGAACTGCTGGTGGAAGTGACGTGTCTTCCGTTTAAGAAACAGCCGGATGGGGGGAGCCTGCCAGGCTACCACGGGCCCGGGACCGGCTGGATTTTGCCTGGGGGTCTGGTAGGATTACAGAAAGGAGGGATTGGTCCCATGCTCGAATCCATCGAATTCCACAATTTTCGAGTCCTTCGCGACACCACGTTGCCGTTGGGGCCTTGCACGATTCTGGTGGGAGCCAACGGGACGGGCAAGAGCACGGTTTTGCAGGCTCTGGTGGTTGCGCGTGATATTGTAAAGAGAAATGTTGCCGAGGCATCACACGACTTCGTAAGCCTGGCCAGTCGCGATCAAGGGAACACAATCGTCGGGTTGACTCTGCATTGGGGAGGAAATCAACACGGCGATTATACACATCTCAACTGGGATCCGAGCCGAGGGCATACCGAAAAAGGTTCGAAGTCGTTAAAAGCATGGCATTTCAAGAGCTTTATTTCGGATGGCAACGAAGTAAGGTCACAGGAAGACTTTTCGTACACCATCGGGCAAATCAAGCTTTTCTCATTCAGTGCACCGGCCATCGCAACACCAAGCCATGTGCAAGAAACCGTAAGCCTGGGACCTGATGGCGCGGGATTGGCGACAGTTTTAGATGCGCTGCGCGACGATTCTCCCGATCGGTTTTCCGCAATCGAACAGAAGTTGCAGAATTGGCTGCCCGAGTTCGATCGAATCCTCTTCGATCGTCCGTCTCAGGGCGTTAAATCGCTCTCCCTTCAGCGAGCGGGCACGCAACAGAAGGTGCCGGCGACGGGGCTTTCGGACGGGACGTTGATCGTTCTGGCTCTGCTGACATTGGCCTACTTGCCCGAGCCGCCGTCGATCGTTTGTCTGGAGGAACCGGATCGAGGAATCCACCCACGGCTCCTGCGGTGCGTTCAGGACGCCATCTATCGGTTGTGCTACCCAAAGGAGTGCGGCGAGGACCGTGAGCCGGTGCAAGTGATCGCTACGACCCACTCGCCCTACTTCGTGGATCTGTTCAAGGACCACCCCGAGGAGATCGTGGTCGCCAATCGGGTGGGCGACAACGTGGAATTCAAGCGGGTGTCGGAGCAACCCAATATTCAGGAGATCCTCGGCGACACGCCGCTGGGAGAGGCTTGGTTTTCCGGAGTCCTCGGCGGAGTGCCCACCGAATCATGAAGGTCGCCTTCCTGAGCGAGTCATCGGCGGACGAGGCGGCGCTTCGTATTCTTGTCGAGGGACTTCTCGGGCGGACGGTCGAGCCGGTGGGAAAGCCGCCTTTGCGCACACGCGGCTGGACCGGGCGGCGCGGTGCCAGCCGTGTTGCGACATCTGCACTATCGGACCGACGCGGACGCTCTTGTGGTCAGTCTCGACTCGGACGGCTCGCTTAGCCACCAGCCAGCCCATGACGAACCGGATGGCCGGGCCCCGAAGTGTCGCCTGTGCCGGTTCCGAGAAATGATCGACGAGGTGCAAGAATCCCTTCGCCCTCGTGCCGGGCGAGGCCCAATCGAGACGGCCATCGGGCTGGCCGTGCCCGCCATCGAGGCGTGGTGTCTCGTGCCCAGCGAACACCGGGTTAGCGAGAATGAGTGGAACCTGGGATTGCAGGGAGGCAAGCCGCCCTACACCAAGGAGCAACTCAAAATCTGGACCTATGGCATGAGTCGCCCGTCGCTGGAAGAGGAAACACGACGGATCGTCGAATGGGTCCGACGGATTGTCGACGAAGGCAAACAGCCGCAGTTAGAAAAGCTCTTTCCAAGTGGATTCGGCACTCTGGCACGTGACGTGCGAGCTTGGTAGCCCAGGACATGCCTCCGGGCAAATCGAGGTGATAAGGGCTCGCGTCAGGATAACTTGAGGTGTTGTTCGTGTCTGTAGGAGGCGACTCCTGTCGCCGAATGTCTGCCATTCAGGTTCCTTTCGGCGACAGGACAGGTCCACTTCGGCGACAGGAGTCGCCTCCTACATATCGAAATCAGCCAGCTTATTCATGCGCGGCGTCTAAGCTTCTTTTTGTCTCTTAGCGGCTCTGCACGTGGCCATGCGGGGAAGGCAGCCCCTCTGGGGGGATTTCAGCCGTCTTCGGTCCATCTATGCGTGCTTTTTGACTCCCCCGGGGGGCAAAGTACAATTGTGGGCTCGAAGGTCCGCCGGTCGGGCCGGATGTTGAATGCTGCGTATCGCACGAGGAGTCTCGCCGTGGCTACCGCCCCTTGGATCACATATCGGCCGGAGTTGAAGGTGTTGGATTGCACCATCCGCGATGGAGGACTGATCAACGACCACGTATTCGAGGATGGATTCGTCAAGGCCGTCTACGAGACGTGCGTCGAGGCAGGCATCGACTACATGGAGATCGGCTACAAGAACTCCAAGCGGCTCTTCGGCAAGGACAAGTTCGGGGCCTGGCGCCATTGCGACGAGGACGACATCCGGCGAATCGTCGGCGACAACCCGACCGAGTTGAAACTCTCGGCTATGGCCGATGCGGGCAAATCGGACTGGCGGACCGACATCCAGCCCAAGCACGAGAGCGTGCTGGACATGATCCGTGTGGCGTTCTACGTCCACCAGGTCTCCGAGGCGGTCGACATGATCAAATGCGCCGCCGACCACGGCTACGAGGTCACCGCCAACCTGATGGCCGTCTCCACCGCCCAGGACAACGAGATCAACCAGGCCCTGGAAGTCCTGGCCGATTCGCCCGCCGGCACGCTGGTCGTCGTCGACAGCTTCGGCTCGCTCTACGCCGAGCAGATCGAGATCCTGGTCAAGAAGTACCAGCAGTACGGTGCGGCCACCGGCAAGGAAGTGGGCATCCACGCCCACAATAATTTGCAACTGGCGTTCGCTAACACGATCGAGGCGATCATCCACGGGGCCAACCGGGTCGACGCTTCGATGGCCGGGCTGGGCCGCGGGGCCGGTAACTGCCCGATCGAGCTGCTGATGGGCTTCCTCCGCAACCCGAAGTTCCACATCCGGCCGATCTACCAGGCCCTGCAGGACCATCTCCTGCCGCTTCGTGAACGCGTCGAGTGGGGACCCTACCCGCAGTACAACATGACGGGCCAGTACAACCAACACCCCCGCGACGCCATGGCCGCCCGGACCCGGCCCGAATGCCGCGACAACTACGTCGGGTTCTACGACAAGTTGATCAGCGACGTGTAACGGCCCTCGGGTAAGACGGAAGACAAGGGCAGGAAGCTCTCACGGCTACTTCTTCACTTGGTTGCGCTTTTTTGACCGCTTCTTCTGCTTCTGCTTGGCCTTGAGCTTCTTCCGCTCTCGTTTGCGGCGTTCTCGTTCTTCCGGCGACGCCTGGAACGGTTCAAACGGATCGGGGCCCCAGAAGCCAGGCATTCGGAAATGGGGATCGGGCTTGGGTCGATCGGGCACCAAGCCGAGGCCTTCGACGCCAAGTTCCCGGCGGACCATCTCCCAATCACCACAGACGGTCTCGTCCACGGTTTCTTCCGCATAAGCGCGCTCGATGGTCTCTGCCGCTTCAACCGCTTCGAGATCCAATAACTGTCCAACCAGCAAACCCTTGAGCGTATAGGCGTTTGCCGCGGGGGTCCGCAGTTGAGCGGCAAGGGTTTCGATGACTTGCTCTCGCCACTCTGGAAAGCGCTGTGCGATATTGCAGAGGCCGCCAGCGGCAGCGACCCGAGGAAAGTCCTCGTTGATTCTGTCTTTCAGGTATTCCGTCAGTGCTGGAACGGCTGGAGGACCGATCAGTCCAAAGACGCGGAAAAACTCCTCGACGTACCAGTCATCCCCCCCGGCGTCCAGCGGATTCATCATTTTCAAGAGCGGCTCGACCGCCTCGACTGCTTGCAACTGGCCCAGCGCCCGCCAGGCATGCACCGGCGCCCAGGCCGTCTCGTCGTCTGGCAAATCCGCTTCGTTTACCCAGAGCCAGGCTGTCTCGATCAACGCGGGGATGTGCCCGGGGGTCAGCCCGAACTTAGCCACGTAGTCCGGATCGCCGTCGGGCCAGCCGAAAGACTCGCTAGCGTCCCCGAAATGGCGAAACGCCTCGGGCAGAGAAATTGGAGACGATGTGTCCATGGCATTCCTCCTTGAGTTTACGCAGTCCTTCAAAGCAGGATCACGGCACGGGCGCCGTTGCCCCGCCAGCATCGCATATTGTTTTTGCCGGGGCAAGCGTGCTCCACCCCGCCTTTACTGCTTCTTCCCCACATGCTTTTCCCAACCCACCGGTTGGGTCCAGGCCGTTTTGTGGTCGACCCCGTCGGCGGGCGGGTTGTCGAGCTTTCGGTCGGAGCGGACGACGGCTCGGAAGTAAAGTTCGTTGCCCTCGATATGGTACGTGGCCGAGGTTCCCTCATGCCGGGCGAGAACCTGGCCCGTGTGAGGATCGGCGGCCGGGGAGCCCTGCCAACCGATGACGTCCCGGGTCGTGCCGATGAACTCGATCACGTACTTGGCGCTCGGCTCGGGATCGACGTCAACGCGCAACGTGCCGGCGGCCGGGTCGTACTGGACGTCCTTGAGCACGACGCCGGTCGAGGCGTAGAAATCGCCCCGCTGCACGGCTTTCAGGAGCGGTTCGACGGCCAGTTCTTCAGCCCGAACGACGATCCACCCCCGCCCCGGGTTGGCCGCCTTGGAGGTCATTTTGTGGTAGCGGTGGGCGTCGTCCGAGGCCACGCCGTAGAGCGGCGGCGACTTCAGCCGGGTCAGACGGATCGTGTTGGCGATGTCCCAGAGGCGTTCCACGCTCGGATGGGTCTCGTCGCCGTTGTGACTCACGCCCCCGCTGTTGTTGCAGACTTCAAAAATCGTTGCGTTCTTGGCGTAAGCCAGGTCTTGAGCCGAGAGGTCGTAGTGCTTCCAGTTTGGGTGATTCACGTGGGCGAGGATCGTCCGGCCGGTCTGGCGCGACTGCCGGGCGACGGCCTCGACGTCGGCCGAGATGGTCTCGGGCACGGTCTTGGCCTTTTGAGGTTGAATCACTTTCGTCAGATTGATCGCATTGACGTGAACCTGCTTCTCGCCGCACTTGCCCGTGATTTCTTCCCCTTGGATCAGAAGGAACTTGCCCGGTTCGTCGAAATGTCGCTTCAATTCGTCGAACGTCTTCAGCCGGACCTCGCGATCGGCCCCTTCGCCTCGCAACTCGACCCAATCCTTGCCGAAACGCTTTTGACAGGCGGCCAGCATTTTTTCCGTGACGGGCCGTTTCTTTGTCTGGAGTTTTCGCCAGTGTTCGCCCTGCATGAGGACGTTGTGGTCGCTCAGGCAGAAGAAATCGTAACCGTGGCTCTTGTACCAATCGACGACCATCTCGGGGAACTGGTCTCCGTCGCTCCAGAACGAATGGGCGTGGGTGCTCCCTTTGTACCATCGTGTTTCCGCACGGGCCTCGCCTGCGAACACCAGCCCGACGGTCAACGCGGCCAACAGAATCAACACCGCCGCTCGAAAAACAACACGAGCACGGCAGGCTTGCCAACGAACAAGAGTCTTCATCGGGGGTACTCCAATCGGCGGGAGGGAGGAAAGGTACAGGCTGGAAGGTGAACGTCGTCAGGAAGACGTCCAGTCTCATTGTTCAATCTTGCCCTGGCTGCGTCAAGCACCACTGGGGGCCAACCGGTCTCAGGGGGAGTCCATCACAACGGCGTTGTGCGACGCGGTTTCTGCCGGTATAGTCGAGAGATACCGTTACCCTCTTAGGACGCGCATTCACCTCAAAAAAACTCATGATCCTCTACCTCGTACGTCACGGTCAAAGTCTTTACAACGCCGAGGGACGCATCCAGGGTCAGGCGGACACGCCCCTTTCGGAGTTGGGACACCAACAGGCGGCGGCGGTCGCCCGAGCGATGGCCGACTTGCCGATCGAGGCGATCTACGCCAGCCCCTTGCTCCGGGCGAGCCAGACGGCCGGGCATTTGGCCCAAGTGTTGGAGCTGGACGTGCGGCACGACCCGCGGCTCAAGGAAGTCGACGCCGGGCTGTTTACGAATCGGATCCGCAAGGAGATCCTCGTCGAGTACCCTGGAGCGATAGACCACTGGCGCAGCGGGCGACTCGATTTCGCTTTTCCTCAAGGCGAATCGCGTCGCGACGTGATCCGCCGCGGCGCCGAGGTCCTGCGAGCCGTCTGCGAGCAAGGTCACGCCCACGCGGCCGTCGTTGCCCACGGCGGCCTGCTGCTGGCCGGCATGAAGGCCCTGCTGGACCTTCAGTCAACCCATCCACCTCACGAACTCGAAAACGGCTCCATCACCCGGCTGTCGGTTGATTCTAACGGCCGATTCGAACTTATTGACCTCGACAACACCGATCACTTAAACAACCCTCTCCCTTTGGGAGAGAGTGGCGGCAAAGCCGCCGGGTGAGGGTGGATTAATCAGATCCATACCACGGAATAATCCGTAGGGAACGCCCTCCGTGGCGTTCCTGGTCACCACGTTGCTTTGACTCCCGTGCCGACCGAAAATCTGGAACGCCACAGGGCATTCTCCACAAAGGAACGCCACGGAGGGCGTTCCCTACAGTTTATTGTCACCCCTTCGTCCCCAGCCCCGAGTCCCCATTCCCGAGCCCCCAGCCCCTAATCCCCCATCCCCTCCTCCACCTGCTCGCACTCGGGCAGCGACTTCAAAAACGTCTTGCCGTAGCTCTTCGTCTGGATGCGCGGGTCGAGGATCACAACGGTGCCCTGGTCGCGCTTCGAGCGGATCAGGCGGCCGAAGCCTTGCTTGAGTTTCAGGACGGCGGAGGGGAGCTGGTAGTCGCGGAACGGGTTGCCGCCGGCGGCGCGGATGGATTCAAGTCGCGCTTCGATCAGCGGGTGGTCGGGCACGGCGAAGGGAAGGCGGGTGATGATGACGTTGACCAACGCGTCGCCCGGCACGTCGACACCTTGCCAGAAACTGTCCGTCCCGAACAGCACACTCCGTGGATTCGTCTTGAACCGTTCGAGCATCTGGGTGCGCGGCAGGCCGTCGGACTGGCTCAGCAGGGCCAGGTTCTCCTCGGCCAGCCAGGGCAACAGGGCCTCGGCCGCACGGCGCATCATCTGGTAGCTGGTGAACAGGACGAACGCCCGCCCGTCGGATCGGGCCACGTGCCGGCGGATCTGCTCGATCGCACGACGCTCGAACAGGTCACTCTGACTGGCCGGATCGGGCATGCCTTGCGGGAGAATGAGTCGGGCCTGGCGGCGGTAGTCGAACGGGCTGCCCAGGCAGAGCGTTTCGCATTGTGTCAGGCCGACCCGGCTCTTGAAATAATCGAACGAACCGGTCCCTGTGGCCAACGTCGCGCTGGTCATCACCACGGTCGGCACTTTTTCAAACAGATGTTTTCGCAGCACGGGCCCGACGTCGATCGGCGAGGCGGCCAGCGTCACGCGCCGCCCGTAACGCCGCCGGGTCGTCTCAACCCAATGAACCGAGCCGTCGTCCCGCTGGTCGAGCCATTGGTCGATCGAGCCGGCCAGCGCGGTGAGCCGATCAGACGCCGCCGTCAGGTCCATCCGGTGGTCGACGTTGTCCAGCTTGGCCCCGTCGCGACGGACCACGCCGGCCAGGCGTTCCAACGCGGGGCTCAACGGGTTGGAGACGATGCCCGAGCGGCGGACGCGGCCGTTGCCTTGGCCCTGAGCGTCGAGCCAGTCGGCCACGCTGCCGAAGAACTGCTCAGCCCGGCTGCGGCAAACGAGCACGCCCTTCTGGGCTTCGGTCAACGCCTTGTGCACCAGCAGGCCCCGGTTGGTCCGATCGTTGTACAGCCGGCTCAGCAGGTAGTCGACCTGGCCGCTCGTGACGCTCAGACCGAGATGGGCGCCGGCGACCGCCTCGACGTTGTGGGCTTCGTCAAAGACGACCACGTCGTAGTCGGGCAGAAATCTCGCGTCCTGGCGACGCAGGGCCAGGTCGGTGAAGAACAGGGCGTGGTTGACCACAAGGATCTGGGCGTTGTAGATCCGTCGCCGGGCACGGTAGTAGAAACAGTTGTCATACCGAGGGCAGTTCCGCCCCCGGCAGTTGCCCTGGTCGCTGGCCACCTCGTCCCAGACCTGGCCGACGGGCCGGAAGTCCAGGTCGGAAAGCGATCCGTCGCCCGTCAGCTTTGCCCAGGCTGCGATCCGGCGGACCTGGTCCATCTCCTGATCGTCGTTGAACAGGCTCAGGGCCCGTTCCCTCGCGGCCTGCAACCGGCGGAGGCTCAGGTAGTTCCGTCGCCCCTTGGCCAGCACGGCCGAGAACTCCAGCGGGATGACGCTGTTGAGAAACGGGATGTCCTTTGTGATAAGCTGCTCTTGCAGGCTGATCGTGTGCGTGGCGATCACGACCCGGCAGCGAGGCGCGTCCTTCTTGTCTTCCCCTTTGCCCTTGTCCTTTCCGGCGGCTGCGGCGGCGAGGATGGCCGGGACGAGGTAGGCGAAGCTCTTTCCGACGCCCGTGCCCGCCTCGACGACCAGATGGTGGCGATCCCGAATCGCCCCGGCCACGGCGTCGGCCATGGCGAGCTGTTCGGCCCGATGTTCGTACTGCGGCAGTCGGGCGGCGATCCGGCCCTCCGGTCCCAAGATGTCATGCGGCGTCAACATGGCCCCAGCCTACCACGCAGGCCAATTGGACAACAGGCCGGCCCCGGCGCGTTTGACGCCTTTGGGTGGTCGAGATAGACTGGTTTCGGTTCGAACTCATTCCAGGACAGACCCGCACCACATGAAATGTAGTGTAGGAGGCGACTCCCGTCGCCGAATAGCCTGTCAAACCGATTCCCATTCGGCGACAGGAGTCGCCTCCTACAGACTGCACGAGATAGGAATCCGAAGAGGAATCCACAATGCAACAAGTCAAGCTCTTCAAAGGCGTCGAGAACGACCTCTCTTCACTGGAGAAAGATGTGAATCAGTGGATCCGGTCCAGCGGGGTTAAGGTGGTGAGCATCACGGGCAACATCGCCCCGCAGTCGGCGTCGACCGATCCGTCCATCGGCTCGCTGGGCGGTAGCCATTTTGCTTCGTCGGATGTGATCTTGATCATTCTGTACGAGCGGGAATGACATAGTGTAGTGTCCCGCAATTGGTAGCATTCATCGTGGACAATCTTGGCACTCTGTAGGGAACGGCCTCTGTGCCGTTCCGCGGTTGACCGGGCCATCGGAACGCCACGCAGCGCGTTCCCTGCAGGATTGTTGTGGAATGAACCGCGACCCGGAACGCCACAGAGGGCGTTCCCTACAGGCATGTGGTATAGTGATGAATCACGATCCGGTTGAGACATTACAACAGCACGTCTACGGCTTGCCGAACTGGATGGTGCCTTCGGTGGGGCTGCTGGCGGTGGCGTAGAGCTTCTTGGGGATGCGGCCCGAGCGGTGGGCCAGGTGGCCCGACTCGCAGGCAAGGCGCATGGCCCGGGCCATCCGCACCGGGTCCTGGGCGTGGGCGATGCCCGTGTTCAGGAGGACGCCGTCGGCGCCGAGTTCCATGGCGATGGTCACGTCGCTGGCCGTGCCGACGCCGGCGTCGATGATGACCGGGTAGTCGGGATCGTCTTCCTTGAGGTATTCCAGACAGATTCGCAAGGCGTTCGGGTTGAGCACGCCCTGGCCCGAGCCGATCGGGCTGCCCGCCGGCATGACGCTCGTCGCGCCGGCCTCTTTCAACCGTCGGGCGATCACCGGGTCGTCGGTCGTGTAGACGAGCACCTGGAACCCGTCGGCGACGAGCTGCTCGGTGGCTTGGATCGTGGCGACCGGGTCGGGCAAGAGCGTCTTCTTGTCGGCCAGCACCTCGAGCTTGACCCAATCGGCGCCGGGATTGTTCATTTGCGTGAGGATTTCACGCCCCAGCCGGGCAACGCGTACGGCGTCGTCGGCCGTGAAGCAGCCGGCCGTGTTGGGGAGGATCGTGTAGCGGCCGGTGTCGATGAAATCGAGCAGGTTTTTGCCCTCGGCGTCGATCAGCCGTTCGCGCCGCACCGCCACGGTGATGCACTCGGTGCCCGAGACGTCCAGCGCCTCGCGCATGATCTCGTAGTCGGCGTATTTGCCGGTGCCGACGACCAGGCGGCTCGAAAAGGTATGTGATCCAATGACCAACGGCGTGACGGCCAACGACTGTAAATCCACGGTGCTAACCTCCTCCCACGAGAGTAACGACTTCGACCTGATCGCCCTGGGCCAGCGAGTGCCCGGCGTGCTCGGCGCGCGGCACGAGCTGACGGTTGACTTCGACGGCCACGGGCTTGTCGGCCAGCTTCAATTCATCCAGGAGTCGAGCCACCGTGGTTTGCGGCTCGATCTGACGGGGCTGGCCGTTGAGTTGGATCTCCACGGCGGGGATCCTCCGGCACGGGGATCTATTCACGGACAGCGACGTTTCGGGCTTGGAACGAATCGAGCGGGATGAGCGCGCCTCGCGTGGTTCGGCCGGTGGCGTATTGCTGTTGGTCCCAGGGGATCGCATAGGCGGCGACCTGGCCCGAGGTGACCTCGACGATGTAGACGGCCGACTGGCTCATTTTTCCTCGGCCTCCGACCCGGCGGAAATCGCACATGCCAGTGACCATCAGGTAGCGAGGATTCTCCGAGGGCTTGACCGTCATGTCGGGCAGGATGTTCCGCTCGTAGAACATGTTGAACTTGTACGGCGCTTGGCGCGAGAGGACGGCCGCCCGAAGGTTGCCCGTCATGAAGTCGAGAAAATAGACCGCCTCGACCCCGTCGTCGACCAGCCCGGTGGCGACGGCGAACGTGTCATAACGGTCGGTCGCGGTGGCGTGCAGGGGGGCATGTGGGCAGAATCCCCCGATCATCAGGCCCAGGATCAGCCCAATCGCCATGGCCCACATCGGATTGCGTCGCAGAGCAAAACCCATCTTAAGACCTCCTCAACTCGGTCCTCCGAAAGCCGTTGCCTTGGGCACGGCCAATCTAACCAGAAACCGTCCGTCCCGCCCTCTCAAGTCGCCCCTACCCGGTATGTTAGCGTCTAAGGACAGCGAACACCAGCCGGATTTCCCTCCATGCCCAACTCGCGTATTTTGCCGAGCTCATGGCAGGGAACAAGGGCATCAGTAGTTTTGGATATCCAGCTACGGCGGGGTGCCACTCAACGCCGTTCACTAGGTGTTGAGGTTTATGGGCGTTAGTTGTTTGGCGAGAAGGCGTTGCTTCTCGGTTGGCGATTTGATTT
>JAFGFF010000348.1 GCA_016931075.1 Pirellulales bacterium
GTTGAGGACGATGGTTTGCGGACCGCTGTCGAAGAGTCCCTCTGCAAACGTGATAATATCGACCTGGCTCGGGCTGCCGGCCGGGGCGTCGCCCACGACCGTGTTCGTATTGCAGGCTTCGAGCGCTTCGCGAAGCGTGAGTTTTCCATCGCCGGCGGCCACGACGTCGTCGAACGAGTTGACGACGGGCGTACTGACGACGTATTCGGCGTTGTCCTGGTCGAGTCCTTGGCCCCGGTCTTGATTGTTGGTCTCATTCACTTCGTTCACGTCGCCGTCGGCGTCGACGACCATGCCGAGATAGTAGTCGTTGTCGGTGCCAAACGGATCCTGGCCGGGCACGACGAGGGTGATCGTGTCCGAGATCGTACTCATCGAAGCCAAGCCACCCGATACGTGGTAGGCGGACGGTTCGGTGTTGTCGGAATGCGGATCCGAGGGGCTCAATTCAAGGAGCATGTCGGTGGCCGGATCAATGGTCGCGTCGTCCGAAAGGTAGAACTTGAGATCGAACTCCCCGGTGCCCGTGTCGCCGATGTTGCGGACCGAGAAGCTGACGGTCGCCGTTCCGAAAGCCAGGTGCAGGTTGTCGGGGACGACGTCGAAGCCGGTTCCCATCAGGTCGATTCCGCCGAGCACCATGCTTTCGAGCGTTCCTTCGAAAGGAACCGAATTGTGTTCGGTGACGACGACGTTGTACGTGCCGTTCTGTGTCGGTGTCATTCCGGTGAAGGTCACTTCGCCGTCGGCATTGGTTGTGCCCACCCAATAATCGTCGGCGGTCGGGTGAGAAATGCACACCAAGGCCCCTTGGACCGGCGACACGCCGTCGGTGACCGTGACCGTGAAGTCGGTGGCGACGCCCGTGGGCGTGCTGTACGGATAAGAGACGTTCAGGGCCGACGGGGTCTCGGTCCGGAGCATCATTTCAGGATCGCCGAACCAGTTGAAAAGCCTGGCGGTTCGCTTCGCCGTCGAGCTGTAATAATACCCGGTCAGAACGCGAACTTTGGCCCGGTTGATGACCTCGGCCGGGCGCCAGGACGTAGGATAGGTGCTGCTGGTCCACGAGTCGTCGGCGTTGTCCCAGAATCCGTCGCAAATGGCCAGCGCCAAGGCGTCGTTGTACCCGGAATAGGAAACGCGGGCCGCAGCCATGATGCCGACGGCTCCGCCATTGTATTTTCGCATGAAGGCTTCGGCAAAGCACTCGGTGGTGTCGAAGCTGCCCGAGGAGCAATTGATGCTGAAAACGACCGGCAACTTGTCTCCGTTGCTCAGCGCATTGACGTTGGAGGTGTAGAAATGCGGTTCTCCCCAGCCGCTTGGCGAGCCGTGATCGCGGTGTATGACGAGACTCACGCCGCCGTTAATGGCCGCGCTGATGTTGGTCGTGGCTTGGCTGCCACTGGTCCAGAGATCGGTCCAGACTTCCGGAACGGGACTAGGGGGCGTGTCGCGGCCCGGGTATGACCAGCCCTGATAGTAATAGGTGTCGAAGGGGTCCTGGGCCATCAGGGCCGTGTGAACCGTGTAGCCCGTGTCGTACCGATCGTACGAACTGCCCGCCGTGCCCCAGAAATCATAGTCGCCACCCAAGAAATCGGCCGTGCGATGGGTGGTTTCCATGAACATGCGAGCGGCCCGGCCATCCATCGGCTCGTCGTCGCCCTCGAGATCCTGGAAGTAGCCGGCGACCAGGGCGTCGTCGTACCAATCTCCCATGTCGGGCGTTCGCTCGTAGTCCATGATCTTGTTCACCTGCGTGGTGATTTGGGAGCCCATGTCGCCCGAAAGGCGACCGACCGCGATCTCGGGCAGCATGTCGCCTCCTTGGACGCAGGTATACGGATAGTCGGAGTACCAAATGTCGCCATCGTCGATTTCGTAGCCGGGCACGTCCTCGTGGTCGCCGACCAGCAACACATAGGAAAGATCCGAGTTGGAGCTGTAGACATTGGAGATATAGTTGTAGATGTCGTCGTCCGTGGTGCCCACGTCGCTCATTGTCGCAACATAAGTCGGAACGCCCTTGAGTTGTTTCCAGTCGGCAAGCGGCTCGATTTCGTCGGCATAACTGTCGGCCGTGATGACCAGGTACTCGGCTTCGTAAGGCGTCATCACGGTCAATAACTGCCGCTCTTCGAGCGGTTCGACGTGAAGACGATGGTGAAAGACATTCCGCAGCGGCGACGACGGTTTCAATGTCGGACGGGCGATCGAGGATAGCCACGATGTGCAACCCAACCAACGACTTCTCTTGTTCAGCCTGCTTCCCATGATGGTTCCTTTTTCTCGATGGGGTAATAACCGACGAAAATGAACGAGAATCGAGACGCGGAGCGGCCGCCAGAACGCTGGCCAAAGAAAGGCGTAATCGTATAGGGCCGCAACATCCTTTGTAGTGAAATTGGGGGAAATAATCAAGTGATCCGGTGGGCTTTTGTCAAAATATGCCCCTTCAGAGTGGTGTGCCCTGCCGGCTCTGGAGGTTCGAAACGGAGAGCCTCGAAACTCAGCGGTTTCGCCAGAAGCCGGGCATGAAGATCGCCAGCAGCGCGAACACCTCGAGTCGGCCCAAGAGCATCATGCTCGCCAGGATCACCTTGCTGGGCCAGTGGAAATGGGCGTAGTTCTCGGCTTCGCCGCAGATGCCCAGCCCCGGCCCAACCCCGTTGAGCGTGGCGCCGACGGCGCTGGCACAGTCGATCAGCTTGTCGCGGACCGAGCGGCCGTCGCTGATCCAGGTCGCGTCGGGTTCGAGGGCCACCATCAGCAGCCATGCCCCGACGAACA
>JAFGFF010000349.1 GCA_016931075.1 Pirellulales bacterium
GATCGTCCTTCGCCGCGCGGATGGCCGCCCGATCGACGGCCTCGCCCAGCGGGACCGAATCGCCCATGAATCCGCAGCAACTCCGCAACTGCCCGGCCCGCTTTAGACTCACGAACGCGCCGAGTACCGGTCGGCCAGCGACCTCGGCCGGCAGCGACTCGACCGCGGCGGCCGTGCCTACGTTGACCGTGGCGACCACCCGGGCGGCGGCGACGTGGAAGACCTGCTGTTGCTGCGCGTCGTCCAACAGAGGGCGTCCGCCCGCTTCAGCACCTTCGGGCGTGGGCGTCGGTTGTTCGACCATGGGGCGTTCCTCCCGGGGCGTGGGATCGGATGGAGCAATAGGAGAACTAGCAGCTTGTTGATCAAGTTGGGATTTTGGTAGTTGGGTGCCACTGCTGGCTTGTCCAGCAGTGTTATCCGGGCCTTTCGGCATCGCACTGCTGGACAAGCCAGCAGTGGCACCCTTCTTTGGCAGGCCGCTAGTGGTATCGGGTCGGGCGAAATCAGCGATGCGGACCGGCTGACGTCGAGAGCCCCAGTCGCCGGGTGAGGCGTCGAACCGCCCGGCCACCTCGACGCCGCAATGCCCGCAACGGTTTTCCTTCAGGGCGTAGACGCCCAATTCGTATCCGTCGCGCTGGATCAGCACCTCGCCGCAACCGGGGCAGTATGTTGTCTGATGGCTCGGGTCGGGCACGTTGCCCGTGTAAACGTACTTCAAACCGGCCGCCCGGGCCAGGTCGTGGGCCGTGATGAGCGTCTCCAGCGGCGTCCGCTCCCGATCGGTCATGCGAAAATCGGGGTGAAACGCCGAGAAATGCAACGGCACGTCCGGGCTCAGCTCCTCGGCCACCCAGTCGCACAGCCGCCGGATCGCTTCGAGCGAGTCATTCTCCCGCGGGATGACCAGGTTGGTGATCTCGACCCAAACGTCCGTCTCGTGGACAAGCCAACGCAGTGTGTCGAGCACCGGTTCAAGCCGTCCGGCGCACAGCTTGTGATAGAACTCGTCGTCCATCGCCTTGAGGTCGACGTTGGCCGCGTCGATCCACGAGTAAAAGGCCTTGCGGGCCGCCGGGCTCATGTAGCCGGACGTGACGGCCACCGTTTGGATGCCCGCCTCGCGGCACGCCCGGGCCGTGTCGATCGCGTACTCGACCCAGACGATCGGATCGTTGTAGGTGAAGGCGACGCTCTTGCAGCCGAGTTGCCGGGCGGCCTGGGCGACGGCCTCGGGTGTGGCCTCCTGGCAGAAGCGGTCGACCTCGCGCGACTTCGAGCTGGTCCAGTTCTGGCAGAACTTGCAGCCCAGGTTGCAGCCCGCCGTGCCGAACGACAGAACGGCCGTGCCAGGGAAGAAATGATGCAGCGGTTTTTTCTCGATCGGGTCGATGCAGAAACCGGTGCTCCGGCCGTAGGTGGTCGAGACCATCCGCCCGGCGCGATTCTGGCGGACGAAGCAGAACCCCCGGTCGTCCGGCCCGAGCACGCATCCGCGCGGACAGACATCGCAGACCACGCGGCCCGACGCGTCTTCGTGCCACCACCCGGCCGTTTTCATGCCATCGACAGCCGGTTCGTCCGGCGGCAGATCGACTTGCTTGGCGGCCATGTTCCGGGTTCCTTCCGCGGGAAACGTGTCGAGATACGCTCAAGACACCAGGATATCAGGCTTCGCGGGGTTTGTGCAGCCCGTCGTGAGGACTAGAATGTGGGCAGCACATTTGCACAGATTGCCCAAGGTGTCCCGATGCACCCACTCGATGAGCCGGCTGTCGAATCCACGCCCGAGCAAACACCCCAGCCGCCGCCCTTGCCGCCCGAACGTCGGCCATTCCAGTGGTCGCTCTGGTCGATGTTCGTTCTGACAACCGTCGTGGCGGGGTGCTTCTCACTCATCCTGGGCACGCCCGACTGGTTGATCGGCCCCCTGTTCTGGATGACGGCCATCATCATCCCGCCCGTCCTGTTGACGCTGATGATCTGGGGCAACCCGGACCAACGGGCGTTCGGCCTGGGGGCCATTTTCCCGTCGGGCTACCTCCTGCTGAGCATCCTCGGCCTGGCGCCCAGGCATCATGAACTCTTGACCCAATGGTTCGGCTGGCATCTCTCCTGGGACGCCCGCTCCCTAAGCTGGTCCGTCGTCTGGCTCATCGCCGCGGCGAGCGGCTGGATCTGCGTCGTTGTTCGGCGGAGGCTGCATAGATCTTCTTGATGGAGATGTGGGCACGACCTTCATGTCCTCCAATGCTTGTTATTCTCTGTTGCGAACGCGAAGGAGTTCCTGGTGATCGCGAAACTGTTTTGGATCGGCGTCGCAGGCGCAGCGGGGACGTTGGCCCGGTATGGGTTGGGGGGCTGGGTGCAGGCGGGCACGAAGGGCGTGTTTCCGTTGGGGACGCTGGCGGTGAATCTGCTGGGGTGCCTGGCGTTCGGAGTAGTTGTGTCAGTGATGGAACGTTGGGCCGGGCATGCCGAATTGCGGAGTATCCTGCTGATCGGGTTCATGGGCGCGTTCACGACCTTTTCAACGTTCATGTTCGAGACGGGCGAACTGACCAGGGACGGGCAGTGGCTCTGGGCAATGGGCAATCTGGCCGCACAAAACGTCCTCGGGCTGGCCGCCGTCATCGCCGGCTTGGCGCTGGGACGGATGGTTTAATCATCTATTGAAAAACTATTGGGTGCCATGCTCCACGCTTGCGTGGGCATGTGGA
>JAFGFF010000350.1 GCA_016931075.1 Pirellulales bacterium
GACCCAGCCCTTGTTCTCGATCGTGAACCGGATCGACTGCTTGAACGTGATCGGGTCGGGGATGTGCCACCGGTAGGCCGTCACGCGGCTGTCGATGCTGCGGCCTTCGAACACCGTGCATCCGGCGTAAGGATGGTTGAAGACACGAAAACCCCAGGCGTCGTTGAAGTAGTCTTCCGTGCCCGTGCCGGTCAGGCGGGGCTCCTTCTCGCCGTCCAGGAAGATCCGGTCGTTCCCTTCGCCGAACCAGGCGTGGTAGCCGCACTGCGCCGAGAGGACCGTGCCGACGTAGTGGCCGCGGCCGGTCGTCTCCAGGATCGTGTAATCATGGGTCGTGTCATGGGGGCGTTCCTGCCGGTATTGGGCGTGGAAGTACAGATCGTCCGGCCTGGGCTTTTTATGCTTCGTCCAGTCGATGTAGTAGTACAACGCACTCATTTTGATGTGCGATTGGTTCTCGACCGTGATTCGGGCCTTGCTTCGAAATGGCATGGGCCAGTAGCAGTTGTACGCCCGCCCTTCGGCCGAGACCTGCACCGGGGCCGAATTGACCGTGGTTCGCATCCCGTTGCCCACGGCGAAGAAATCGCCCAGCGGGGCCTGGACCGACGGCTCCTTGGCGTCGTCCCAGTAGATCCGCAAGATAGCCTTGGCCGGGTAGCGGATGTCGCGGCTGGAGACGGTGAACCAGATATGCTGGATCTCGCCCGGCCCTTCCAGCTCGGCCAGCGTGATCGTCTGTCCCGGTTCGATCACCGCATGATCCCGATTCAACTCCCGCGGCCCGGTGCTGCTTGCCCTCATCCGCCGCCCTTCGATCGGCTTGCCCAAGTCGGTCAGCCCAGCGTCGGCCACGACACAGGACAACGAAAACAACAGAACAAACAAAAACGTCTTGGCAGGAGCAGTCATGACGATGGTCCTCGCAACGGGGGGGCCAAAAAGGTAGGAAAACAGGCAGGTAGGGTTTCGACTCAGGAAATCGCTGAGCCGAGAGTATTATTGTAACCCTGGGACGAGAGCATGTCACGCGTGGAGATGGCATCCAGGATGGTGCATTTCTGGGAATCCACCCACAGGAAAAGAGCATATGCACGTTGTCTTCATTGCACACAAGGCTTTCCAGCAGATGCCATTGGCCGGTGTGCTCAGATCATAATCCTTGCTCTTGGGTACTCCTTGAGCAACTTCGCGTAAATAGGCACGTCGCGCAGAAGGCGACGCAGCTTGCGCTGGCTGCGGACACGGCGGAGCTTCGGATGGTGCTCCTTGCGAACACGAAGCGGAAGCTCGACGCCACGATCGTGTCCCATCTCGCGAGGGCCCTCGTCCGCATCGTCGTCGAACAAACTGAAGAAGGAAAACGGAATGAGAAAGAAACCGAGAATCCAAAAGGCATACTCGTCACATCCGGATTTCATCGTCCGTCCGGATCTTATCGTCCATTTTCTTTCGCACTGGGCATAGAGGCAAAAGGTGTCGTCGGTCGGCAGTCTGCAGATTGCACACTCGTTGCCCCACGGTAACTCGCCGTTACGAACCATCCGGTTGATCGTATCAATGATGCTGCTCTCGAACGCCGCCTGGCCCGAATTTCGGCGAAGCTCGCTCAGCGAAGGAACGGGCACCAGCTGGCCACATGTGCACAGCACATCGGAGCCTATCTGGAACGTCGAAACGGCAATCTCATTGCCACAAGAACAGCGAACGAGATAGGTCACCAGACTATAGCCCTCGGTGCAAAGGATTCGGGAACAAGATGGCCACCGCTAGGTGGATGGCGGAGCCGAAACCTCATTGTAGCTACGAGACCAGAACGTGTCACCCGTTTCAACAGGCACTAGAACCACACGTGCACGCCGGCGATGAGGCTGTTGTGGTGGAGGCGGTCGATGTCGAGGTATTCGTAACCGACGTAGGGCTCGATACCGTGGATGGCCTGGCCGGCGGTGGCGCGGAAGCGGAATAGTACGGCTTCGTCCCGGCCGGTTCTATCAAAGGTCGTGCCGATTACGTCTACTTTCCCGTGGTGGGTTGGAGCCGTTTCGGAACGATCCAATGATCGCGACTGGGAGCGCGTTAACCTCGCGTCCTACTACGCCGGCAGATACTTGTCCATGTGCTCGAAAGGGATCTTCCGGAACGAGAGGCCGTTGATGCCCAGGTTGTAGGCCGGGTCGTTGCTTTCATCCACCCACTGGTCTAGCGGCGGTACGGGTGGGACCATCCTAGCCGGCCTGAGGCTGAACCGTCGCGCTACTTCGAGTTCGTCCGCTCGAGGTTGCCTTCGCGGAAGGCGGCGGCCATGGCCAGGGGGACTTCGGCTTCGGCCAGGACGACCTTGGCCCGGTTGCGGGCGACGGAAGCCTTCATTTCCTGCTCGCGGGCGTTGGCCAACGCGCGGCGTTCTTCGGCCTTGGCCTGGGCCACGCGAGTGTCGGCCTCGGCCTGGTCGGCCTGGAGCCGGGCGCCGATGTTCTGGCCGACGTCGATGTCGGCGATGTCGATCGAGACGATCTCGAAAGCCGTCTGGGCGTCCAGCCCTCGAGCCAACACGGCGCGGGAGACGACGTCCGGGTTCTCCATGACGGCCAGATGGGTCTCGGAGGAACCGATTGACGTGATGATGCCCTCGCCCACCCGGGCGATGATCGTGTCCTCGGTGGCCCCGCCGATGAGCCGTTCAAGATTAGTGCGGACGGTGACCCGGGCACGGACCTTCAACTCAACGCCGTTCTTGGCGATCGCGCTGAGCGTGGTCCGGTGCGAGCGGCGTGGATCGGGGCAATCGATCACCTTGGGATGGACGCTCGTCTGGACCGCTTCGAGCACGTCGCGCCCGGCCAGGTCGATAGCGGCCGC
>JAFGFF010000351.1 GCA_016931075.1 Pirellulales bacterium
CTTGGGTGCCATGCCCACGCTCGTCGTGGGCATGTGGCAACGCCTTCCATGCATGGCCACGCAAGCGTGGACCATGGCACCCGCGCGTGTTTGCCCCGAAGGGGCTTGGTTCACCCTACCCAAGGCAACGCCCTGGGTAGGGAGGCTGCCAACCAATCGTTCTCCTCGGCCCAACGGGCCAACCCTTCCGCCGATGAACCGTTGGGCCGTTGGCCCGAGGATCGGATTCAAGCCTGCCGCGTTCCCAGGGCGTTGCCCTGGGCTGGGCGAACGGCTGGGTTTTCGGCCCGAACGCGACGGGTGGCACTGGCGTCTCGCCAGTGTTGCGGTTCCATGGAAAACAACCTCACGGGCAAAATGCCCGTGCCACCCGGCCGAAGGCGAGGAATCATGTTAGCCGTGATGGCGGTTCTTGCGATGGTTTCGTCCGTTCAGGCGGGCGCGTCGGCGCCTCAGAAGAAACCGAAGTCGGAGACGATCGTGCGGGAGATTCTCGTGCCGTTTTCCGATTTGAACGTGTTGCTGGAAGGTCAGCCGCGCCGGGTGCTCATGTCGAAGGAGGACTACGAGGACCTGTTGGCCAAAGCCGAGAAAACGCCCGAGGAAAAGGTCCCCCATGCGGTCCTCTGGAGTTCGGCCGACTATCGGCTGGACGTCGGCGACCAGCGAGGCCGGATCGAGGGCACGCTCGTGCTGGACGTGATGAAGGACGGCCTGCACGCGCTGCCGTTGGACTTGGGCGGCGTGGGCCTGCGCGAAGCCAAACTGGACGACAAGGCCGCGCCGATCGGACGCGGTTCCGACGGCCGACTGAGACTTTTCGTCCAAGGCAAGGGCCGGCACACCCTGTCCTTGAAGATGGTCACGCCGTTGACGACGACGGCCGCCACTCAGGTACTTCAATTCCGGCTGCCCAAGACGCCCGCCGCGCGGATCCAGATGACGGTGGCCGGCGACGTCGAGGTCAAGAGCGGCCTGGACGTCGTCAGCCGCAAGGTCGACGAGGCGGCCCGGGTAACCCGGTTCGAACTGCTGCCCAAGGGCGGCGACGTCGCGCTGGTGATGACGCTCAACAGCCACCTGGTGCGTCGGCAGCGAGTGGTCGTCGCGAGAAGCATTTTGATCGACGAAGTGACCCAGGCCTACGAGGCCCTGCACGCGACCGTCTCGCTGGCCATTCTGCACCAGGCGGTCGACCAGTTCCAGTTCACCTTGCCCGAGGGCTTTGAGATCACCGAGGTCCATTCCCCCGACCTGGCCCGTTGGGCCATTGTGAAAAAGGGTGACGACCGGATTCTCGACGTCAAGCTCCGCGAGGCGACCGACAAGCCGGTCGTGTTGAACATCGCGGCGGTCCGCGCGCCGGCCCGACGTTCGGGCTGGAAGGCCCCGAAGCTCGAGCCGCTCGACGTGGTCGGCCACGTGGCCGAGGTCGCGCTGTTTGTCGAGGACCGGCTCAAGCCCGAGTCGATCGCCGCCAAAGGGCTCATCCCGCTGGACACGGCCGCGTTGGTCGGGGCGTTGCCCGAGTCGATGACGCGCGGCGGCGACGATCGCGTCCCCCTCCGGGCCGTGTCGGCTTACTACGCGCCGGGCGGCGATTTCGACCTCTCGGCCGATTTCGTCAAGCCGCCGGCCGAAGTGACCCTGAAAAGCGTCTATCTTCTGACGCTGTCGGACCAAGGCCAGAAACTCCACGGCGGGCTGGGCATCCGGCCGGAGCAAGAGAAACTGTTCTCGCTCGACCTGGCCGTCCCGGCCGGGTGGCAGATCACCCAGGTCACGGGGCCGGACGACAGGCCACTCGATTTCGAGCGCTACGGGCCCGAAGGCAAGGCCGGACGGATTCACATCCGGCTGGGCCAAGGGCTTCCGCCGGGCAAGGACACGCAGATCCATTTCGACGCGACGGCCACGCCTTCCGGATGGCTGGACGACTGGAAATCGCGCCAGGTCGACTTCCCCGCCTTCCAGATCGTCGGCGACGCCCATCAGACCGGCGCGATCGCCGTCGAGACGATGGACGACCTGACCGTCACCGCCGAGAAGGAAGAAGGGCTCATCCCGCTGGACGAAACGCAGAAGAAGCAGTTCAACCTCGAAGGCGTCGACACGAAGCTGGCCTATCGCCATGAGTCGGGCACCTACAACGCGAAATTGACGGTCCGGCGGACCCCGCCGCGTCTGACCGCGCGGACGTTCTCGTTCGCCCGCGTCACGCCGGGCGAGTTGATCGGCCATGCCGAGATTCACTATCAGGTCGACGAAGCGCGGACGCGGACGCTCCGTTTTGCCCTGCCCGAGAGCACGCCGGCCGACGTGCGGCTCAGCGCGGCCGACGGCGTGCGGCTGAAGCCCCATTCGGCCGAAGTGTCCGACGGGCTGCGCCACTGGACGGTCCCCCTGGCCGAGGCCCGGCGGGGCGTGATCCGGCTGTTGGTCGACTTCCGCCAGCCGCTGGAAACCGAGCAGGCCAAGGACTTCGCCGTGCCGGTGGTCCGCGCCGAGGGCGTGGCTTATCAGTCGGGCCTGGTCGCCTTCGAAGGCAACGCCGAGCTGGACGTGCGAATCGAGACCAAGGCCCGACGGGTCGACGTCGGCGAGCTGGTCGACGCGACCTACGAGCCGGGCCGCCGCCTGCTGGGGGCCTACGGATTCGTGGGCGAGCCCGTGACGGTGACGGTCAAGGCGTTTCGCCATCCGGCCTACGCGATCAGCCCGGTCGTGGTCCAACACGCCAAGCTGACCACGGCCCTTTCGGCCGACGGGACGGCACAGACCGAGGTCCATTTCCAACTACGCACCAAGGCCCAGTTCCTCGAAGTGCAGCTTCCTTCCAAGGCGACCCTGTGGTCCGTCTGGCTCGACAAGACTCCGGTCAAGCCGCAAGAGGAAGGCGGCCACGTCCTGGTGAGTCTGCCCGTGGCGCCGGACACGACGATCCGCGATTTGCAGATCGTCTACGCGACGCCCGCCGCGTCGATCGGTCTGACCGGCCAGGTGGCCGTGGCCGCGCCGAAGCTGTTGCTCCGCGACAAGAAGGACAGCGACCCGGTCGAGGTGCCCTTGGTCGACCTGAAGTGGGAGCTGAAGCTGCCCAGCCGCTACGAAGTGGTCGGCAGCAGCGGCACCGTCACGACCGACGACATCCACCGCCCCACGCCGGCCGTGATCAATGTCGGCCGGAATGTCCTTCCGGCGGCCCTGGTCGGGCCCTGGTTCCTGACTGCCGGAGAAAGCAAAAAAAAGAGTGCTGTTGATAAGTGCGCTAGCGCTCCCTGCTATAACTTCCATGAAGGAGCAAAGAAGTATGAATCCAAGGATGCGAAGCCCGATCGCGGTGAGAAGGCCGCCGATGTGGGCATGGCCGCGCCCGGAGTCTTCAGCGCGGACTTGGATATTCCATTTGCGGCGGGTCCCCAAATGGGCACTGAAACCCGCGCGGTCGAAACACCGCAGGCCCTGGAACCTGCCTGGGAGACCAAGACGAAGCCTTCGGACAAGCCTCGATCGGGTGAGGACTCGAAGGCCAGATTGTATAGCAAAATAACTGTCCATGGTGGACAAGATAAAGCTACGGTCGAAGCGCTTATGTCTCAGCAGAATCAGCCCAAAGCACCCCCAAAGGTTGATGCCAAAAAGGAACGTCGTGAAAAGTATCGTCCCTGGTCGCCCCAAGGCCATCGCAGCCTGAAGATCCAGGTCGGCGAGCAAGACCTGGGCCAGGGAGGCACGGTCACGTTCGCCAGCTTCGGCGTCGATCCGAAACTCGAGGTGACGCTGGCCAATCGGGCCGGGCTGAACGCGCTCGGATGGGGCCTGGCCCTGGCCGTGGCCGTCGGGGGCATCGCCCTGACGTGCCGGCGGCCCTGGGCCAAGTTCCGCTACATTGTGGGCCTGGGCACGGCGGCGACCGTCATCCCGTTCCTGCCCGGGCTGCTCCTGCTGGCCGTGCCGTGCAACATGGCCTTCTACGCTATCTGCCTGTTGCTGCCCTACTACTTCATCGTGTGGGTCGCCCGAGCGATCGTCCGCTACATGATTCAATACTGCCCGATCTGCCGGGCGATGACGGCCGTCGGCCTGATTGTGCTGCTGGCTTGCGCGCCGGCGGCCCTGGCCGGCGGGTCGAGCCCCAGCGATGAAAATCCCTTCGCCCGCCCGCCCGTGGTTCAAGACGTGAGCCGGCTGCCCAAGATGCCGATCACGGTGCAGGTCGTTCCGCCGCCCGAGCCGGTTCGTCTGCCGGGCGAGGCGATCATCATCCCCTACGATCCCGATTCGGTCACCGGCATCCAAGACGCCGAGCAGCGTCTGGTGCCGTACGCCAAGTACGTCGAGCTATGGGACCGGGCCTATCCGGACAAAAAGCTCTCGAAAAAGAAGCCGCCCAGCCCCTACGCCCTGGCCGGCGCGAACTACACGACCCGCCTGGAAGGAGACGACTTCCTGCTGGTCGAAGGCCGACTCGAAATCGACGTCTACGACGACGGCTACGTCTCCGTCCCGCTGGGCCTGGACGGCGGCGTGCTGGCCAAGGCCGAACTGGACGGCAAGCCGGCCCGATTGAGCGTTGTGCAGCCCAGGATGCACGGTAACAACCCGTTTGACGAGCCGATGCCTCGGCAGAGTGTTTCCAAGCGTCGGAGCATGCCCGAGGTACGTCCGTTGGTCGTGATCCACGTCTCGGGCAAGGGCCGTCACCAGCTCGCGCTGGCCGTACGGCTGGGTCTGACTCGGCAGGGTGGTTGGCGGCTGGTCGAGGGGACGTTGCCCTCAGCCCCGGCCGGCGCGCTGACCCTGACCGTGCCGGACGCCCAGACGGAGGTCCGCCTGCGTCAGGTCGCCGATCGGGCGAGCTATGAAACGAAAGAACCGGCCGAGGAAATCAAGACGGCCTTGCCGGCCGACGGCCTGCTCCGCGTCCAGTGGCGGCCCAAGGTGGCCGAGGGCGAGGTCGATCGCAGTCTGACCGCCCAGAGTGACGCCGTGCTGGACATTCAAGAAGACGGTCTGCAAGTCCGCTGGACCACGACCCTCTCGTTCCGACGCACCCGGCGCGACGTCTTCACCCTCGAAGCGCCGGCCGGCTACCTGGTCAAGAAGGTCGAGGGCGACAACGTCCGCGGCTGGGAAGTCGCTCCAGGCGATAAGGTCCAAAAGGTCAAGGTCACCCTGCTCGAACCGGCTAAGGACCGCCAGCAGTTGACGCTGGTTATGAACCGGCAGGGCAAGCCGGACACGGTCGACGCGCCGATCGTCAATGTGGCCGACGCCGCGTTGCACCAGGGACGCCTGACGATCCGCCGCAGCCCGATGTTGGACCTGCAGACGGTGAAGACCTCGCGCGTCTCGCGGACCGACGTCCCGGCTGATCTCGCTCGCATTGCGCGCGACGAGGCTGCCAGCCCGTTGGGCATCCGGCCGTTCCAGGCCTATCAGTTCACTTCGACGCCTTTTGAGATCCGGCTGGCCGCCTCGCCGGTCGCGGCCGACGTTCGGGCCGAACTGCAGTCGGTCATCAAAGTGTCCGATCTCCAGCGGACGCTCGAAACCCGGATCAAGCTCCGAGTCGAGGACCGCCCGCTCTACGAGGTCAAGATCCTCCTGCCCAAGCAGTTCAAGCCCGATCAGGTCCTGGCCCCCGGCCAATTCGAATGGGCGCTGACCGATCCGAAGCCGGCCGACCCTAAAGGCCGACGGCTCCTGACGGTCTACCTGACACAAGGCCAACGTGGCGACGTGTCGGTGGTGCTGCACGGCAAGTTGCCCAAGCCGGCCCAGGCCGATGAGTTGGTCTTGCCCGAGATAACGGTCCTGGGCGTGCAGCGTCAGGAAGGCGACATGGCCGTCCAGGTCGACCCGGCCTACCGCGTCGAGGTGGCCGAGTCGACGAACCTGCAAGCCGTCCTGGTCCGGCAGCTCGCAAGCTGGCTCGGTTCCCAGCAACGCGAACTGACCCGGCTTGCCCTGCACTATCGGGGCGACGACTACGCCGGACGGCTGAAGCTCACCCGGCGGCAGCCCAACGTCTCGTGCGTGACGATCAGCAACGTTCGCGTGACCGATCGGGCCGTCGAAGAGACGATTTCGCTGGACTTCACGATCCGCGAGGCGGGCGTCCGCCGGATCCAGTTCCTGTTGCCCTCCTGGATGGTCGGCGCCCGGGTCAAGTCGCCCATGCTCCGCGACAAGTCGATCAAGCCGGTCGGCAAGGACAAGGACTCGCCGCTGCAAGTGACGATCGAACTTCAAGATGAAGTGATGGGCCGACTTCAGGTGCTCGTCGAAAAGGACCGGCTGCTCACGCCGGGCGCGCATCAAGCGCCCATCCCGACCGTCCAGACCGGACAGACCGCGCGACGCTACGTCACGATCGAAAGCGCCGGACGCGACGAAGTAGTCGTCGATCCAAAGCAGTTGGCAGGGCTGGAATCGATCAGCCGCCAGCAACGCGAATGGAAGACGCTCCAAGCTGTCTTCGGCGACAACATCACCCGGGCCTATCTGGTCCAGCCCGGGACCGAAAATCCCCGACTCGTGTTCCACGCCAAGAGCCGCAAGGCGGTCGAGACGGCCGGCGCGTGGATCGGCCTGGCCGAGACCCAGTTGATGGTCGACGCCAACGGGGCCTATCGCGGCCTGGTCGTCTACCACTTGGGCAACCGGACCGAGCAGTTCCTCGACATCGAGTTGCCCCACAACGCCCGGCTTTGGGCCGCCCAGGTGGCCGGCGAGCCGGTCAAGCCGATCAAGGACCCCAAAGCGGCAGACAAACGCCACCTGTGCATCCCGCTGGTCAAGACGGCCGAGGGCGATCTGGACTACGAGGTCCGCCTGGTCTACGGCGGCAAGCTGCCGGCCCTGGGCCTGGTCAACACGTCGGTCAGCTTCCCGCTGATCCGAACGCTTGACAAGGAAATCACCACCGAACAGGGCGAGAAGATCCGCCTGCAGCTCCAGCCGGAGCAGAGCCAGGTCCGGCTCTACCTGCCGAAGACTCAACATTGGTTCGACTTCAGCGGGACGATGCGCCTGGTCGAGGACGAAGGCGACCTGGCCGCCGGCAAGATGGCCTACACGAACAAGGAACTGGCCAAGATCCAGCAGAGCGTCGATTCGGACAACCCGTTTGCCCAAGAGCGGGCTGTCTACAATTACAAGCAGCTCCAGTCGAAAATCCAGCGCGAGCAGGCGGACGTCTCGCGGGGCAACAACGATGCGCTCGACGCGGAATGGACCAAGAACAGCGCGATTATGGGAAAACTCGAAAAGCAGGTGAAAGCGCTCGAAGCAGCGCCCGAGCAATCCCAGCATCTCGGCAACCGTGGGCTGTTGAACAAGCGATTCGCCGTCCAGGCGCCCAAACGGGCACGAAACGTCGTGGCCGAGGCGGGCCGTAACTTCGTCTCGCCCACACCGCAGTTGCCCAGTAGCCCTCAGACGGTTCAGGTCTTCAACGATACACAAAGCATGAACCAACGCTGGCTGCGTTCGAATAATCTCGATAATGCCTCTACGCCAGCGGAGGCGATGCAAAAAGCGTTCGCTGGAGTGGAAATCGACGAGAACACTCCGCAATTGGCTGTCTCGTCTTCACGGCGTCAAATCACCGTCCAGTTGCCCGAGGTGTCCGACGTGACCAGTCAATCAGGCCAGCCCGGATTTAGCGCAAACCAGCCCTATCAGCCGGCCCCGCAGGTCAGCTTGGGCAAGTCCGTGGCGAAGTACCCGGCGAAGGGAATGCCCGCCCAGGACGAACTCGGCGCGGAGTCCCAGCCGCAATCGTCCGTGGCTCGCTACAAGCAGAAGCTCCGCCAAAAAGGGCAGGCGAAGCGCGGCAGCGGCATGTCCGTGCCCGGCGGAGGCTTGGCCGGTCCCGGCTCAGGCGAGATCGTGGGGTACGGTGGAATGCCTGCCGTGGGCATGGGCGGCGCAATGGGCGATAGCTTTGCCCAGCACGACGCCCGCACCGCCAAAACGACCTCAGCCGCGACAAGGCCCAGCGGGGCTCCGGTGCACATGCTTGTCACCCCCCGGATCATCGTGCAAGAAGAAGAGGAGAAGCCACTGGAAGACAGGGCGCCGACGATGCAAGTTCCGGAGCCCGCCGGGGCCATGCCGACCGCGCCGGCCGGGCTGGCCAGCCTGTTGGTCGAACTGCCCAAGCCCGACGAGGATTATTACTGCACCTACTTCTTCACCACGCCCCGCGGCCGGATCGAGATCGTCGGCCGGGCCGCCTCGGGCGACATGCTCGACGGCCTGGGCCGGCTGGTGGCGGTCGTGGTGGTTGTCGGACTTTTGGTCCTCCTGGTCCGGCTCGACTGGAGCCCGATCGGCCGCTGGCTCGCCTCGCCTACCGGCTCCAACGTCCTAATAATCCTGGGCCTCGTCGGCCTGTGCATTTTCACCCTGCCAGCCCTCGTCGCCCTGATCACCGGTGCAACCCTCCACCTCCGCCGCCGTCTGCACCGCACGGCGGGCACAGTGTAAGGACTGGCCGAAACAGAAGACGACGGACTCATCCGCGGCGGTCGCTGTTACCCGCTGTTGGCCGTCATCGGCACGCGCGGCCAGGCACCGGTCAGAGTCGACTGGCCCGAGGCAGCTATCTGTTCAATGTCGACGACAAGGGCAACGGTACCGTCTCCCATCAGGGCAGCGCCCAGGAAAAGGCTCCCGCCGCTTACCGCGGAAGAGATGTCTTTGAGCACAACTTGCCGCACTCCCTCAATATCGTCAACGTGGACGGCGATTGACTCTCTTTTGGTTTCGACGATCACCAGAATACCCCGTTCGAGCACGTTGTCGAAGCCGTCGTGTTCATCACCGAATCGTTCCGTGAGCCGGCAGATGCGAACGAATTGGTTCCCGTGTCTAACACATTCCGCCTTGCCACGGATAGTGGCGATGTCAGCCACTGTGGGCCGCATCGTTCGGACGATGCTCTCCAGCGGGAAGACGTAGCGGTTTCCACCCACCAGGACGATGAATCCGGTGAGAATCTGGGTAGTCACAGTCTTGGGAAGGTGGACGGTAAACTGGGACCCTTCGCCCGGCGTACTGGTCACACAGATGCGGCCTCCCATTCGTTCGATGGAGCGTTTAACTACGTCCATTCCCACGCCTCGTCCCGAGACGTCGGTGACTTCCTTTGCTGTAGAGACGCCAGATTGGAAGAGGAGGTCAACGACACCTTCTTCACTCAGTGCATCGCTGGAGGTGATGAAGCCCAGGCTCACGGCCTTCTCGGCCAGTGCACGTCGATCGATACCTTTTCCATCGTCCTTGACCGAGAGCACAATTTCGTCCGCTCCTTCCACCGCAGTGATTTCGACGATCCCTTTTGCGGGCTTGCCTGCTGCCTGACGTACATCAGGCATTTCGATCCCATGGTCGGCTGCGTTGCGGACGATATGGGCCAGCGGGGCTTCGAGAACATCGACAAGGCTCTTGTCAGCCATGAGTTCTCCGCCGGTCACCTGCGTTTCAATCTCCTTGCTTTTAGCCGTGGCAATGTCACGAACCATGCGCGGCGCCCGTTGCAGAATGACGTTCATCGGCACCTTCCGGATATTCATGATGCTCTCTTGCAGGGAGCGCGAAAGGCTACTGAAAGCATCGTTGACGCGGCGCAGCTCGATGCTTGCTCGTGCACTGTCCAAACCACGGGTTAGATTTCCGTGAAGGTGGGAGTACATCTCGCCCACAGTGACCAGCTCCCCGATGTGGGCTAGAAAGACGTCGATGCTTTCTTCAGGAATGCGCATGGTTTTCCCGACCGGTTTTTGCGACTTGGTGTCTTCGATCGCGCCAGACGGAGAAACAACGGTCTTAACCCTGTTCTCTTTTGGCAGGTCGCTCGGGATTGAAGCACGTGTGGCCTGAGAATCGTTGGCCCCCCAGGCCCCAGCCTCCGTCATCTTCTGAAGCCGATCGAGAAAGGAATCTCGAGCGAGCGGATCACCTAATCCGATGCTATCGGCGAACGCGCCAACATCGGCAATGGATTCGTTGGCGATTTGAACGGCCTCCGGCGTTGCCGCGCAACGTCGGCATTCCTCCAGAAGGTGGCGCACCGTATCGGCGTTCGGATTGGCGTCTGGATCAGACAGTAGGCTGTGGAGTTCGTGAGCGGGGCCTGGGAGAGAAGCTGATTCGACATCCTCCTTTTTCGTTTCACCAAGGGCCTTTCTGCCGGTAGCGCTGAACTGAGCCAATTGTCTGGCTTTAGCTAGAACCTCGGGACCGACTCCGGTTTGAAGATCGGCCAACAGTGCGCGCCAGAGACTTTCTTCGTCAGCCTTCTCGTCGGTTACGAGCTTGGTGACTTCCTCTACAAGTCGGTCAAAAGCATCGAGGTCGGGCGTTTCGGCTTCCTGGTTGCGAGCCCGGGCAAGCATCGTCTTGAGTTCGTCTGTCCCACGGAGCAGGACGTCGGTGACGGTAGTAGTCGGTGAGAGCGCTCCCTTGCGCATCAAGTCAAGGATCGTCTCCATTTCGTGGGCAAGCGCCTTCGTCTTCAACAGCCCGAAATAGGCGGCGTTGCCCTTGATCGAATGGACCGGCCTGAAGATTGCCTGAATTGTCTCCAGGCTGTCTGGAGTCGATTCCAGTTGGACAAAGAGCTCCGAAACCTGTTCCAGTCCATCGAGGGATTCGTCGATGAACTCAGCAAGCAGGGTTGCGTCGATCCCTTCCTCGATATTCCTCACGTCTGGCTCCCTTCTTCAACCGGTGCAAGCCCCTTGAGTTCATGGAAGATCCGATTCCACCGGTCTAACGCTGCCATGGCCGTCTCGACAGCTTCCTCCAATTCACCGAGATCATTCAATGGCTTAAAGATGCACGTGTCGGCCTGATTTCGCATGCAGGCCAAGGCGTTTTCGAGAGTGACATATCCCGTGATCATGATGGTATGCACCATGGGATACTGCTTTCGGATCTCCCGCAAGAGCGAGACTCCATCCATCTCTGGCATGCGGATGTCGCTGATGACCACTTCGATACGTTTCATGGCAAGAACCGCCAACGCCTCGAGGCCGTTTCTGGCCACGTCGACATCGTATTGCAACATCCGGAAATGTCTTGACAACATTTCTCGAATTTCGGCTTCGTCATCGACAATTAACAAATGTCCCTTCATGGAGAAGCATCCTCTTTAGTTACGGGGCTTGCGCACGAGGCAACGGGAAGCGTGAAGGACAGTTCGGCACCGCCTTCTGGCGTGTTGCGAGCCTCGAGCGTGCCACCGTGTTGTTCAATGATACCTTTGGATATGGATAGGCCGAGTCCGGTACCCTTACCTTCTGTCTTCGTTGTATAAAATGGATCAAACATCCGATCGAGCACTTCAGGCGTCATACCCGGTCCATTGTCAGTGATCGTGACGCGCACGAAGTCCTTGTCAACGCAAGTGTCGATGCTCAGAGTACCCTGTTTTTGTTCGGACATGGCATCGGCCGCGTTGGTCAGGAGATTTACCAGGACCTGTTCCATCTTGCGATAGTCACCAAGGACCTCCGGGAGGATATTAGGATAGTTCTTCTCGACGGTCACATTGTACTTCAGGGAGTTGCGACACAATTCCAGCGCGGTCTCAATGGCGTCATCAAGATGGAAGGGTGCTGTACCCATCTTTTCTTGTCGAACATAGCTCTTCAGGCCGCGAACGATTTTCGAGATGCGATCTACTCCTTTGCGGATGCCGGCAAGCATCTTTGGAACTTCTTCGAGGATAAAAGCAATTTCCTCATCGTCGCCAGTGTTTTGGAGTTGTGTAGCCACGGTGTCCCAAACACGTTCGATGGTCTGCGCATTACCCGCAACGAAAGCCACGGGATTATTGATCTCATGGGCGATACCGGCAGCCAGCACGCCAAGCGTGGCGAGACGATCAGCGTGGACAAGTTGCCGAGCCCGTTCCTCGGCAAGTGTCTGCATCTTGTTGGCGAATTTTGAGAGTCGGTCCTGCATCTCGACCATCCGTCTACCCACCTTGACCCGAGCACGAAGTTCTCCCGCATCGAATGGCTTCGTCAGATAATCGTCCGCTCCGGCTTCTAATCCGGCCACGATATCGGCCCTGTCGCCCTTGTGTGTGAGCATAATGATGTAGTGCCGGCGTTCCGTGGGCATCTGGCGTACTCGGCGCACCACTTCCAGTCCGTCCATTTCCGGCATCATCCAATCCAGTATAACAAGTCCCGGCGCGTCAGGCTGCTGTATCGCCTCCCAGGCATCGTTACCGTCGCGCGCCTCGACGATCTCGTGCCCCCCTTTCTCAAGCACGGCCGTCAGCATGGTTCGGCTGGTAAAATCGTCCTCTGCGATCAAGATTCGCATGAACAATCCCTTCTCGATGGCAGTAGTTCTAATCGTTCCAACTCTTCCAAGAGTTTAGTAGCGTCGATTGGCTTGATCAGATAGGCATCACATAGCTCACCGTAGGCAGCGCTCATGCTCTTGATATCGCCCAGGGCCGTAGTCATCACAATCTTCATGCCATCCGTCGAATAAATGCCTCTGTCTTCCTCTAGCTCGCGAATGCGTCGGAGCGCTTCGTGACCGTTCATCTCAGGCAACATGATATCAAGACATATCAGATCATAAGGATCGTTGGCCTCAAGCGCCGTGCGAACCGCGTCGACGGCCTCCATACCGTTGACTGCTACGTAGGCTGGACCATAGTTCTTCAAGATCTCCTGAAGCAACAACCGACTCGTAAAATCGTCTTCAACAATTAGCGTCTTCATGTCTATTTTCTCCTGATTCAACAGGTTTGCGAAAATGCAATAACAACCGTCTGGGAGGGTGCAACACAAGTCTTAATGCATTTTTCATTGCACCGTTTTTTAGTCTTTTTAGTTGCGTCTAGAGTTTCGCGTACAGGTGTATGTTCATTTCCGTTCTCAATAATTCGAAACGTCGCGCGAGTTCCTCCAAGTGAATCCGAGCCGCATCCAAGTCCCCGGCCTTTGCCGCCTTTTCCATTTCACAAGCCGTTTCTCGCATCGCCTCACCTCCTACGTTGGAAGCTGCACCTTTGATCGCATGAGCTTGTCGTTCCGTTCGCGATACGTCACCATCTTCCACAAACTGCGTGAGGATCTCGATCTGATTGGGAATATCATCTAAAAATCCTTTAATGACCGTCGCCGCTAGACTCTCGTCCCCCATTAGACGATCCAGCATCGCCCTACTATCCCATATGGCATGCGCAGGAACAACCGTTTCTGCGTCAGCTCGGTGTTTCTTTTTGCAGGATACCTTTTTCGAGGGCGCGAGGACTTCTCCTGACGGAAGCCACTTTTCTAATGTCATCGCCAGCACTTCGGGTTCAACCGGCTTAGCCACGTAATCGTTCATGCCCGCTTCCAGGCATTTCTCGCGATCACCCGCCATGGCGTGGGCTGTCATTGCGACGATGGGGATGTTGTGATTGAGAACGTCCGATGCTGAATCACGGATGCGTCGCGTCGCTTCCAGTCCGTCCATCTCAGGCATTTGCACGTCCATCAGCACCAGATCATACGGAATCGACTTCAACGACGTGACGGCCTCGGCTCCGTCAGCCACCGCATCGGCCGACAAACCAAGTCGTTTTAAGATGCCCAGCGCCACCTGTTGATTGGTCAGATTGTCTTCAGCCACCAAGACACGGGCATGGCGGCCGGCGAGAAGCTTGCGTGCCTGGCGCCGCGTCCTGTTGGTCTCAACGGGATGCCTTATCTTGGTCGCGCCGTCTGGTCTGGTTAAGGCCCGAATAAAGACTGCTTTGAGGTCGACGTACCGAGGCGGTTTGCACAGGCATGTCTCGAATCCGGATTCTACACATCGTTTGGCGTCGCACGTGCTTCCCAGGGGGGTAAGAAGAACGATTCGGACATCGGCCAGTCGAGGATCCGCCTTAATTGCCCGGCCAAGCGATTCGCCATCCACACCAGGCATTTGCATGTCGATTACCGCACATCGGAACGGTTTATTATCTTCCCAGGCGGTACACATGGCCTTGAAGGCGACGGTAGCATCCTCGGCTTCGGTCACGTGCATTCCCCAGACGCTCAAGTGAGCATTCATTGCCTCACGGCTCGCGGTATTGTCATCCACGACGAGTACGCGAATCCCGGAAAGGTCTTCGGAGTGGGTTGCCTCGGGACACGTTTCTTCGAGTTGGATTTCCAGGCGTACCGTGAACCAGAACTCAGCCCCATGTCCTTCTTCGCTGGCAACGCCGATCCTTCCCCCCATCATTTCGGCCAACTGTTTTGAGATGGCCAATCCCAGCCCCGTTCCCCCGAACTTCCGCGTCGTTGAAGCATCTACTTGTGTAAACTGTTGAAATAGCCCGCTTTGTTTATCTGCGGGAATGCCGATACCTGTGTCGCGAACTGTGAAACGGAGATGCACTTCCTTGCCGGCAGAGGATGTCGTTTCGTCTGCCTGAGCAACAGCAACACGGATCACGACTTCACCCTCCTGGGTGAATTTCAGGGCATTTCCAACTAGATTGTTTAGGATCTGACGGAGCCTGCCTGGATCACCTCGCACGAGCAACGGAACGTCGGGCTCAACGCCGCAGACGAGCTCCAATCCCTTTTCGTGCGCCTTGACTGCCATGGTTGCCGTGAAGTCCTCCAACATACTTCGCAGGTCGAAGTCCAAGAACTCCAGTTCAAGTTTCTTCGCCTCGATCTTCGAGAAATCGAGGATATCGCCGATCAGGCATAGCAGCGACTCACTGCTTGCTTTGACTGCCTCAGCAAATCGTCGCTGTTCATCCGACAGATCCGTATCCAGAAGCAGTCCTGTCATGCCGATAATGCCATTGAGCGGGGTGCGAATCTCGTGACTCATGTTGGCCAGAAACTCGCTCTTGGCCATGCTGGCCAGCTCAGCTTGGGTTGCCATTTCGTTGGCCAGGATCGTTTGTTGTTCCAGGTGTTCGTTCAACTGGCGGAGTTCGTCAGCAGCGTGTTTCTTATCCGTGATGTCGGTCAGCATGTTTGCGAAGTGGAGAGGTAACCCTTCCTCGTCGAATAGCACAAAGAGGTTATTCAAGGTGGACACGACTGTCCCGTTTCGCCCGTGAAGATCCAACTCACCCGACCACTGATGGCCCTTGAGTATTTGGGGAAAGATTTCTTCGGTCAGTCTCTTGCGGGTTTCATGATCGTAATACTGCGTGACGGGCGTGCCGTAGGCATCCTCGTGACTCTTCTCACCTAGCATGCGATAGAGCGTCGGGTTGACGTAGATAATCCGGCCTTGCATATCGGCCCACCCAATCCCATGCGACGATTCTTCCGCGAAGCGGCGAAAGACCTCGAGATTTGCCTGCGATTCTTGCGCGATATGCCTGGCCATTTCGGCGTCTTCTGCAATGCTCAATGCATTCTCTCGGGCCTCCTCAAGCTCCGACAGACGATCCCCGCCGGGACTCTCGAGCGTCTGCTGGTGACTGCTTCCCGGAGCCTCAATCTGGTCATCCAGGCTGTTCTTACTGCGAACCCGTGTTTCGACATTCTCTATCGACACCGAAATGGCGTCGACGGAATAGACAGGCAGTCGGTTCAGCAGAAGTAGAAGAGAGTTAACCTCACTCTTGAGCTCACGAAGTCGGGTTTCCCGGCCTTGCATGAGGCGGTTGAGGCGTTCCGACTCGGTCAGTGCGCGCTGTAGTTCTGCCTCCGTCCGCTTCATTTCAGTGATGTCGATGAAAGTCTCAAGAAGCACATTCTCCCCGTTCATCTCGACTTTGGTGACTGTCTTCAGGATCGGGCTCTCTTGGCCGTCGTTCCGGCGGAAGATTCGTTCTGAATTGTCCACCGTCTGGCCCAGGTCGAGAATCGGGCATTCATCCTGTTGGGCAGGACAAAGGTACTCGCCACAATTTTTGCCACATATCGTCTCACTGTCTGCCACGCCGGCCATTCGAATTGCGGCATCGTTGGCCCATTGAATCTTGCGGTCTGTGCTGATAACAACAACGCCAAAGGGAGCTTTTGCGAGAATGGTTTTGGTCATCTCGTGGGCTTTACGAGCTTCCTCCTCTGCATGCTTTTGGTCGGTGATGTCCAGTGCGGTGCTGAGGAACCCCGTGATCTCTCTGGATTGATCGCAAACAGCACTGACACGAAGCCTCACTCGTATATGCTGCCCGTCCTTGCGAACATACGTCCACTCGCGCTCCTCGTGAGGCTCATTTCGTGCCTTGTGAACGAAGACTTCGAATCCCTCGATAGGCTTGCCGTATTCGTCGGACAGTTCGAGACTCCGTTTCGCCATCTCTGACTTGAGGTGAATGACGGCCGGGGTCTTTTTGTTGACAAGTTCATCTGCCGAATAGCCCAACATCCGCTCGGCGCCCGGATTAAACACCCGGATCATTCCGTTGAGATCGGTAGCAATAATTGACACTTGTGACGCCGCATCCAACACATTACGTAGTTGTGTTTCCGATTGAGCCAACCGTCGGTTAAGCTGCCCGGCCCGGGTCACAAAGAATCCCAGCAGGACGATTACTCCCAGCGCAACTGCTAACCAAGGCCAAATCGTCCGTACTGCATCATGGGCGGTTAATCGGGCGTGTTCTTCAATCGGAATGCAGCCAGTAGCAACCACCATCTTACAACCGTCGGGGCTTCTCTGCATCGTGACGAGACGGTAGACGTCTGAACCTAGCGGAGGAAAACCATCGGTGACAAAATACAGTGGCTGAATAAGGGGATACTGCCCATTCGCAACGGTCGCACGTGTCGGTTCGACGCCGTTGAGGACCAACGGTTTCACCCCGCCCAGGAACTCGATCCCCACGTAACCGATTGTCGCATGAGACCGGGCCACTTCAGCTTGGACTGCACGGTTGCTGTCGCACTGCTCAGCAGGCCCAAGGGGAGCCTGCTCCATGACCCACTTGTGAAAAAAACCTCTTGCCCCGCTACCAGATTGGCGCTGAAGAACGCGAATGCGCTCATCGTGTCCGCCGATCTCCTTCCAATTCGTGATTGCCCCGCTGTAGATCTTTCGAACCTGATCGATGCTCAGTCCGTCCACTGGATTATCTGGGTGTACCACAACGACCAAAGCCCCCATCGCGAGCGTATGGAACACTGGGTGAACACCCTTAGCCAACGCTGCTTCGAACTCCTTATCCGTCATGAATCGTGACATGAGGGCCACGTTGCACTGCCGCTGGATCAGCGCCTTTGCTCCATCACCGCTGCAGGTCCTATCTACAAGTATTTGGACGTGGGGGTGTTCAGTCCTGAAGTGTTCTGCAAATGCCTCGGCAATTGGAACAACTGTCGTGGAGCCTCGAAAAACGATCTTTGGAATCGCCTCGCCTCCTCGCAGCGCCGCATTATCGATAGGACGTCCCGTGTACTCGGAATCCTGCCTGACAATGTCATTGTCGTTCGTGGCCAAACCAGCCACAAGGCACAGCGTCGACAGGAGTGACAATGGGAACAACATCTTCTCTCGTTTCAGCAGTCGTCCAGCGGTTATTGCATGGCGCATCATTCACGTTCGCCAGCCGGCCGGACTTGCTCCTGTCGCGTCTCTAGCAATTTCACCATGTCGCAGAAGTGACGCGTGGCAGGTGGTCCGTGGCGGGGCTTCTGTCAACAACTGGAGCACGGATGACGCGGAGTTGTCCGTGACCGAGGGACCTCGTGGCAGACAACACCCGCGTCGCGCAACTTGCAGCCATTGACAGAGTATGTCGCACACAATAGTAGGATGCCTGTACGCCACGCGAGGGCCCATCCTGCTTGTTCACGTGGGGATCGATCGTGCCTGTGCGACCCGTATGGCCGAAGGGTCCGCAGCCGGCAACTTTTACAGGCTTAGACGGCAGAAACAACAGACTCACACAGGCCCCTACATGCGTCTAGGTTCCGCCCCCAGCCTGTCCCGTCAGGAATCACGTTTCCGGCAACAACAAGAACTCATTGCCTCACACCAGAACGCGAGTCATTCACGGCACTTTGACAAGGATGATGGCAAGAGGCCCCCTCTGCTGGCATACGACGGAAAAATTACCGCCGTGTTTGCGGCATCATCGAGTGTCCGGAGATTTGCCCTGCGAAGCAAGCGGTGAACGTCCCGACGCTCCTCCTTGCCTCCTTGGTCGACGACCTCCGGACATCTGCGTCGAGACGGCGATCGCGCCGTGCTCAGCGCAGTTCGCTCGCCGGGGATGGATCATCCATAGTCAACACCGCCGGCACGCACCCTTCAGCGGAGCGTCAGCATGAGCTGCCACGTTGTCGCGACGTACCGCGGACGCGTCGGGCAGCCCGGGCGTCAATGGCCTTTACTTCCAGTTCTGCCCGGGCCTTACGCAACCAGCGTTCGAGGTTTTCACACCACTCTAAAACCTTTTTGTCGTGCAACGCCAGGTTCTCAATCTGGTGGTCGTGGCAGAGGTGCGACATCTCGCGGAGCGCGGCCGCCAGGTCCAACAGGCGTAATGCCAGCCGGTCCAGCTTGTCGGAGTCGTAGGGCTGAAGAGTCATCGCGAGTCACAGGACGGGGCAGACTTGATACAAAACATTATTCCATACTAATGACATCCCAGACAGATGTCGACACATTTTTTCGTGGCTTTTTTGTCTTTTTCTGATCTAACGTGGTGTGGCCAACTTCGGACATTTCCTATAATGCAAGCTTATACAGGCTCATGCCGAGGAAAAATAATGTCCAAAAGATTGTTTGCAATTACACCTATCATTTGTTAGGCTCACCAGCGCATGATATGTGCCTCACGGGCCAGACCGGGATGTATCACCGAACAAGGGTGGGCTTTCATCCATTTGAGGGACTCTCGTGAATCATCGCACCATGAAGAAAAAACCAAAAAATAGGTCTTGGCCAGCCAACCCCGTCCGGGCCGATAACCCACGACACTCTCCCGAGCGTGCCTGTCCCAAGTCCCAACGACAGAACGATTTCTGGGACGCGTTCGGCCAACTCGACGAAGAAGGAGAGCCACATCCGGAGCCGGGTGATTTCTGGATGGAGACCAACAGGAGCAACAAGCCTTCCCTCAATAAATAACAGTCAACAATACAAGGTCGGATTAAGTCGATAAGAACGAACAGGAGACTTATGATGATTCGGCCTGGGATAGTGAACGAAGTTCGACGGCTCTTGAATGAGGAAGGGCTATCGCAACGGACGGTGGCCACACGGACGGGGGTCAGCCGGAGTACGGTCTGCGCAATCGCCCGGGGAACCCGGCCTGATTACGAGTCTCGCCGGCGTGAACCCGACCCCTTCCCCCCTCCCACCGGTCCTGCCCGTCGGTGTCCCACGTGTGGGCGACGGGTCCAAATGCCCTGTCTGGCATGCCGAATCACGGCCATGCGCAAATTGGCGTGGTAGCTTTGCTTAGCCCCTAAAACTGTTTGTTGTTTGCAGGGGAAACGAGCCGAGCGTGCACCCAAGCGTCGCCTGCGGGGTGTCTTTCTGCATCCACCTAAAGCACTACACCTGAAGCAGGCTCATTCTGTGCCAATTGGTTTTGACACAGCCGCTGCCTCAGGACAGCAAAAGGCATTCAACAAGACATAACCACACGGAATCGTGAAGGACAGCGATATGAGACACGTGGTCTGGATGAGCGTCTTGGCAATGGCGATATGCCCGGGCGGAACGTCGGTGGCCGAACAAGATGATTTAATAGCAATCCCGCGCGCCGAGCACCCACGGCCCGACTTCCGTCGCGATACGTGGCATTGCCTCAACGGCACGTGGCAGTTCCGATTCGATCCCGAGGACCGGGGCCTGCGCGAGGCGTGGCACGCCAAGTCCGAGGGCTTTGATCGGCGGATCGTCGTGCCCTTCTGTTGGGAAAGTCGCGCCTCGGGCATCGCTGTAATCAACGGCCCGAAAATCGGCTGGTATCGCCGCCAGATGGTTGTCCCGCGTGAGTGGAAGGGTAACCGTATCTTGCTGCGGTTCGAGGCGGTCGACTGGGAAGCCCGGATTTGGGTCGGCGGCAAGGAAGCGGGCCGGCACGAAGGGGGCTACACGCCGTTTGCGATCGACATCACCGACCTGGTCGAGCCGGGCGAAGAAACGACGCTGGTCGTTCGCGTGTTCGATCCAACCGACCCCGAGACACTTGTCGGCAAGCAGGGTCCGCCTTGGTACACGCCTACCAGCGGGATCTGGCAGACTGTTTGGCTCGAAGCGAGGCCGGAGCAATACATCGACGACTTTCGGCTGGTTGCACGAAACTCAGGCGTGGGATGGGCGTTGGACGTGGAGGTCGACGTCGTGGGGCCCGAAGGGCCGTCTTACGTCGAAGTGATTTCGCCTGGCCGGGAGTTCCTGACACAAAAAATCCATCTCGACTTGAAGGACGGTCAAGGCCACGGTCGGGTGACGCTGGACATCCCCTCGGCCCAGAGTTGGTCACCGGAGGATCCTCATCTCTACGACTTGGACCTCCGACTGCGCGGTGACGACTCCAAAGCGGGACCGATCGATCGGGTTCACACCTATTTCGGCCTTCGGACGATCGAATCGGCCGCGCCGCGCGGCACGAATCGGAAGCGGATCCTGCTCAACGGCGAGCCGATCTTCCTCCGGGGCACGCTTGACCAGTCGTTCAACCCCGAGGGAATCTGCACCGCGCCGACTGACGCCTTTATTCGCCGCGACCTGGAGATCGCCCGAGGGCTCGGGGGCAACTTCCTCCGCCTGCACGTCAAGGCCGAGGAGCCGCGCCGGCTTTATTGGGCCGACCGGTTGGGCCTGCTCGTCATGGAGGACATGCCCTGCGCCCGGTCGTCCTCTGAAAAGGCCTGGCAACGGTGGAGCCAGGCGATGCGCGAGACGATCCGGCGCGATCACAACCATCCCTCGGTGATTGCGTGGAGCTTGTTCAACGAGTCGTGGGGCTTGGGCGGCGAAGCCTATCGCCGAGACAAAAACCTGCAGCAATGGGTGTTCGAGACCTGGACCGAGGTCAAAAAGAAGCTCGATCCGACGCGGCTGGTCGACGACGATTCGGCCGTGTTCATGGACCACGTCCAAACCGACGTGAACTCGTGGCATTTCACGATCGAGGATTTCACCGAAGCCCGAGAGCACCTCAGACAGATGATCAAGGGGGCCTACCGGGATTCACCTTTGAACTACGTCCCGGGCCGAAAGCAGGACACCGAGCCGCTGCTGGTCTCCGAATTCAGCGGCGTAGGGCCGGGCGGCGGCGATCGGGACGTCTCCTGGTCGTTCCGCTACCTGACGAACCTGCTGCGACAGCACGACTTGATTCACGGCTACGTGTATGCACAGTTGTTCGACGTCGAGTGGGAGCACAACGGGCTGGTCAACTACGACCGGACGCCCAAGGAGTTCGGCTACGACGCCTTCGTGCCCGACATGACGCCGGCCGACCTCCAGAGGGCCGATTACATCGGCTACGACGCGCCGCCCGTCCTGGACGTCGGACCGGAGGAAACGTTCACCCTGCCCGTGTTCATCAGCCACTACTCCAACCGTCGCGAAGCGCCCCGGCTCCGCTGGCAGGTGGTCGGCGAGGACGACATGGGCCAATCGCTCTCGGGCGATCCGCAAGAGCGTCAGAGCGTCTGGCAGCCGCACCAGGTGATGTTCCAACAGCCGATCAAGGTGACCGTGCCTACACGGCGGTCCTTCGTCGGAGCGGTGACGCTCGAATTGTTCGACAAGAATGAAGAGCGGATCGCGGCCAACTACGTGAACCTGGTGGTTCGGCCCGTGTCGATGGCCCCGGGCGGACCGACCGGCGTGATTTACCATCCGATGACGCCTCGGGTCGAGGTGCTCGACCGCCGGTTGGTGGCCTTGCGGTTCAGTCCGGACGACTTCACCCAGTTCCACAGCGACAAACGGATGCACCACTGGCTGGACCAGCGTGGCCGATTCTACGGCTACGGCCAGTGCGAGGTGCAATACAACATCGTTCTGCCCGGCTTCGTCCGGCTGGCCTTGCCGACTCAGGTCCTCTTGATGGCCGAGTTGGCCACGAAGGCCGACAACGAAAAGAGCGACTGGCCCGAGGTCCGCAACCCGCTGGACTGCCCGCAGACCGAGAAGCGCAAGTATGCCGGCCGCGTGGGCGTCTTCCTGGAAGATAAGCCCCTTTGGCGGTTCAGTTTGCCCGACGACCCGGCCGATTCGCGGGGCGTCCTTTCTCACCAACAGCGCTACCAGCACGGCGCCTACGGCTACCTGGTACGACAAAACGTCGATCTGCTTCGCCAGGTTTCTTTCCGGGAAAAGCTCCGGACCGAACCGACTTTGCGGTTGGTGTTCCGATCGGTTCCGGTCGAAGAGGGCGGCAAACGGGAGTCGCGGGGGATCAGCCTCTTCGGCGAGCGGTTGGGCCGCTATCCGATCGACCCGACGCTGATCATCCAGACCTCGCGTGACTTGACCCGGCCGCCCGGCTGGACCTCGAACGAGCCGATCGCGGTCGGCCGGCTCCTGGATCGGGTGCGTCGCGTGACAGCCATCCAGACCGGCGAGACCGTGGGCCACCCGTGGCGCTACACAACCACACCCCCGCCGGCCGACTGGGCCGAACCGGCGTTTGACGACGCGGCGTGGACCACCGGCAAAAGCGCGTTCGGCGTGCCAGGCACGCCGGGCCTCCGCGTGGCCACGCCTTGGACAGACGGCCCCCTTTGGATGCGGACCCAGTTCGACCTGCCCACCACGCCCGTCCAAATCGTCCTGCGGTGCTTCCACCGCGGCGGCGGCGAAGTTTTCATCAACGGCCAGCCGGTGGTCCAACTCTCGGGCAATACCCGCGACTACGACGACATCACGCTGGATGAAGCTCAGCGCAAGCTCTTCATCGAAGGCACGAACACGATCGCCGTCTGCTGCACCTCACCCCATGCCGTGCCCGCCCTGGATGTCGGCCTTCGCTGGGCCTCGCTAGACCGGGATCCCAAAGGGAAACCGGGTAAGAAGGCGCCGTCGGGCGTCTCGCTGGTCTTTCCGGCCACGCCGGCGCGGTAATTCCTGGACAGGATAGGCACCTTTTCCTTCCCCATATCTACCCCGACAACATGCCCATCCGCCGCTAAAGCGACGCCTGAGCATGGCACCCTGTATATCACAAGCTGTTGCTGAGCAAGGGATTACCGTGTTCCTCCGGACACAGTGCATACCCTTCCTTGACAGACCTGCCCATCATCCTCTAGACTCAACCTCCTGTAGTGTGCGTTGGTGGTCGGCCGTTCTTGCTGGAAGGGCCGACAACAGGGAACCCGGTGCGAATCCGGGACGGTCCCCGCCGCTGTGACCGAGCGGGAACGCCGCGTTCGACTCTCTCGCCATTGTCGCGCAAGCGACGAGAAGGCCGGAACGCGAGCGGCTCGGAAGTCAGAAGACCTACCAACGCTAGGCTGGCGGTCCTCCGCGAGGGAAGGAGACCGCGAGACGTCCCTGTTCGGAGCTTTTCTTTCCGGCGCCCCGTTTGAGGCCGTGATTCCGTCCGTGCCGTGCATGACGTACAGGCATGTGCCGGCCTCAATGCGCCTGGAAGGCAAAGCTGAAGGAGAGCTGTCGTGACGGATCGCGCGTCTGACGCCGGCTCTCGCTTCACGGGACGGTCGGCCACTTGTGCCGGCGAGATTTGCGCCTTGGGCATGCCTGAAAGGAGAGCGGAAGTGAAGACTCTTGTCGCCTGGAATGTCGCGATCGTTGTGACTTCGACACTCTTCCTGGGGAGCGTGGCCTCGGCTGGGCCCTACTCGACCGCGATGGCCAACGACCCGGCCGTCAATCCGGGTGCTCCCGACGCGGGCATTCCAGGCTTCGTTGGGCCCGAGGGAGACGGAATTACGGGGAACGGAAACGTCGTGAATCCCCAGTTCGTCGGTTGGGCTACCGTGGTCGTGGCCTATGACCCCTTTGATCTCGAAGCGATCCAGAATTACGCCAACGGCCTGTTCGCCCATCCGGAAAAGGCGCTTGGGCCGGTGACCGGCAATCATGCCGACGTCGTTTGTCTGGGCGATATGACGGCTGACGAACTGGCCGCGTGGCGGGCAAACCCCGCCACAAACCACGGTCCCGGCCGGATCACGCTGTCGTTCGCCCGCGCGATCACCAATGGCACGGGGCCCGATTTTGCCGTGTTCGAAAACGGGCTTATCTCGCAGGGCGGCGCCGGCGCGGCCGGCCAACTCCTGGCCGAGTTGGCCTACGTCGAGGTCTCGACCAACGGCGCCGATTTCGTCCGGTTTCCAAGCGTTTCCCAAACGGCCTCGCCCGTCGCCCCCTATGGCACGATCGACTCGACCGACGTCTACAACCTGGCCGGCAAACACGCCAACGGCAATGGCTTCTCGTGGGGGACGCCTTTTGATCTGAACGACCTGGCTGACGAGCCGGCCGTCGTGGCCGGGCTAGTCGATCTGGCCGAGATCCATTTCGTCCGGATGGTCGATATTCCGGGCGACGGTAGCTTCGTTGACAGCCTAGATCAGCCAGTCTACGACGCCTGGCCCACCTGGGGATCCGGCGGCTTGGACCTCGAAGCGGTCGGCGTCCTCCACCAGGTGCCCGAGCCGGGCACGCTGGCCGCGGTTGCCGCGGCTTTGGGCACGCTCGGCTTGGGCCAGCTCGTTCGACTTCGACGACGCCACAACCGACGAGACGGATAGACGGGACAGAACCAACGCGAAGGGCATGGAATGAACCCACGCCGCGCTAAACACGCCGGGATGACGCTGATCGAGTTGCTCGTGGTCATCGCGATTGTCGGCATACTGATTGCGCTCTTGCTGCCGGCCGTCCAGGCGGCCCGGGAGAGCGCCCGGCGCGTGCGTTGCCTGAATAACTTGAAGCAGATCAGCCTCGGCCTGGCCTGCTATCACGGCAATCATCGCTCGTTCCCACCCGGCTGCACGGACCGATATCCCAAGCCGACCGTCCCCAAGGCCCGGCTCATCGCCTGGAGCACGCTGCTGTTGCCCTATATCGAGCAGTCAGCCCTATTCGATCAGATCGATCTGTCGGTTCCCTACTACGATCCGGTCAACGGCGCGGCCAACCGGCATGTCATTGCGACCTATCTTTGCCCCAGTACGAGCCGCGTGCTCGACGGTCGGGTGGGCCATACCACGGGCGATTGCAACGGCAACGGGCAGGACGACCCGGGCGACAACTGGGGATGCATCGACTACGGCGGCATGTTCGGCCATAAGGTGCCTGACGAAATGGCCACGAACAACGGAGTGATGATCCACGAACGGGGTATCCCGGGCGACGAGGTGACCGACGGGCTGTCGCAGACGATCATCGTCGCCGAGGACTCGGGCCGAGGCTGGAAGACGTTCGGAGAATGGGCCAACGGCGAAAACATCTTCGACCAGCACACCTCCATCAACACGGTACAGGACAACGAAATCTGGAGCGATCACCCCGAAGGCGCCCACGCCGCCTTCTGCGACGGTTCTGTCCGATTTCTCGCCAATCAAACCTGTGAAGACGTCCTGCGCGCCATTTGCACCCGTGACCGGGGCGATATCGTGGACGAAAGCCGTTTGTAGAAATTACCCGCGCAATGCAACGACACCGTGTAACACATTGTTTCACCGGGATCTTGGCAGCCCTTGGTTGTCTTGCCGCCGGCATGGTTCGGGCAGAGGACGTGCCGGCGCCCGTGGGCCACCTCATGAATGTGCCGGCGCTGCCCTGGTCGAGCTTCCACCACAGCGTGGTCTATAGCACAGACGGACTGCTGTACCTCTGGGATGGATCCTACGTCTGGCAGCAAGACGGTGTCGGTGTCGACGGTTTCACTCAGATCGGCGAGGTGCCCGGCAACATGGCCGACGCTGGGCCGATCCGGTTCTCGCCCGACGGCACGCAGTTCCTGTTGGGCAACGGGGCCGGCGGCTGGGGGCCCATGTCGGGCGAGGAGTACCATGCCGGGCGTCTGTTCGGCATGCCTATCGGCGGCGCGGTCCTCAGTCAGCCGCTTGGCGATATCGACTACCATTACGACATCGCTACCCTCCCGTCGCAATCGACGATCGCCCAGCCGGGCCAAAAGTTCTTTATCAACTTCGGTTGGGAAAACTACATGAACGACCCGAAGAGCTGGGTAAGCGTGTTCGACGCCGCCACGGGCATGAATCA
>JAFGFF010000352.1 GCA_016931075.1 Pirellulales bacterium
AATCCCGAGTTCACCATGCTCGAGGTCTACCAGGCCTACGGCAACTACGAGACGATGATGGACCTGACCGAGCAGGTCATCGTCGACGCCATCGCCGCCACGGGCCAGGAGCCGGTGTTGCCCTGGGGCGAGACGACGATCGATTTCTCGCCGCCTTTTAAGAGAAAAACATACAACGAGCTGTTCGCCGAGCACACGGGCGTGGCGGCCGACGACGAACCGGGCATCCGCCGACTGGCCGACGAACTGGGCTTCACCACCCGAGGCAAACACGTCGACGTCGTCAAGAACGAGCTGTTCGAGGCTAAGGTCGAAGACGCCCTGGTCGGGCCGGTGTTTGTCTACGACTACCCAGCCAGCATCTGCCCATTGACCAAGCGCAAGGTCTCCGACCCGGCGATCGCCGAGCGGTTCGAGCTGTTCGTCCAGGGCATGGAACTGGCCAACGCCTATACGGAACTCAACGATCCGGACCTTCAGGAGCAGCTTTTCAGCCGCCAGTTGGAAGGCCTGGCCGAAGAGGACTCGATGGCCAAGATGGACCGCGACTTCATCCGGGCGTTGCGCCATGGGATGCCGCCGGCCGGAGGGCTGGGGATCGGCATCGACCGGCTCGTCATGCTCTTGACCAATTCCTCGACGATTCGTGAAGTGATCCTGTTTCCGCTCTTGCGACCCGAAGCGGAGTAGACGATGTACAAGCTCCTCCTCTGCTTGCGATATCTTCGCACTCGCTACATCGCCATGGCCTCGATTATCAGCGTCATGCTGGGCGTGGCGACGATGATCGTGGTCAACAGCGTCATGTCGGGCTTCTCCGCCGAGATGCAGACTCGCATCAAGGGGGTCTATTCCGACCTGGCCGTGCGTTCGCGCTGCGTCAACGGGTTCCCGGACGCCGAGTGGCACATGGAGTTCATCAACAAGATCGCCGGCGACTCGATCGAAGCCATGACGCCCACGGTCGAAATACCGGCCATGATCGACATCCGTTACGGTCACCAGTGGGTCAGCCAGCCAGTCCGCATGATCGGCATCGACGCCAAGACCCAGGCCCTGGTGAGCGACGTCGGCAAGTACATGCAACATCCGAAGAACCGCGAGCAGTTGACTTGGGAACTACATCACGGCGGATACGACGTCCGGAGTCCGTCGGCCGGTCCCGACGCGCCCGACCGCCCGCAGATGGCCCTGGCCGGCTGGGAGTACCGGCGTACGAAATACGGCTTCGAACAGGATTTCGAGCGGCCGAACGAAGCCCGATCGGTCGAGCCTTCGCCCGCGCTGCGCAGCCAGCCGCTTCTCGAACCGCAGTCGCCCCCGGAGCCCGAAGGGCTGAAAATGCCCGAGCTTCCGCCGCCCGGCGCTGACCTTCCTGCCCCGGCCGACGAGGCTTTTAACCCCAAACTGCCCATTTCGACCGATGTCCTGCCGCCGCCGGCCGGCGCGCCGGAGACGCCGGTTCAGCGAACCGGTTCCGGCGACCCGTTTTTCCAAGCCGCACCGACCAACGTGTTTGATCCGTGCAAGAAGCAGCACACGGGCGCGGTAATTGGCATTGCCCTGTGCACCACCCGGGACAGCAGCGGGGAGGACACGTTCTACGCCCTGCCGGGCGACGACGTGATCCTCACGTTTCCCAAGAACATCGGCAACGGTCCGCCCGAGGTGACGCACGACAATTACACGCTCGTCGATCTGATCGAGTCCAAGATGAGCGAGTTCGACGGCAAGCTCGTCTTCGTGCCGATCGAACAGCTTCAAAAAGACCGTGGCATGATCGACCCGCAGTCGGGAAAGCGGTTCGTCAATTCGATCCAGATCAAGCTCAAGCCGGGCGTGGACGGCGCCTCGGTCCGCGACCGGCTGGCCAAGGGATTCGACGAGAACCCCCGGATGCGAGGACTGTACTACGTCGGCACGTGGAAAGACCAGCAGGGACCCCTGTTGGCCGCCGTGCAGATGGAAACGGCCATCCTCAACGTCCTGTTGTTTCTCATCATCGCCGTGGCCGGGTTCGGCATTCTGGCCACGTTTTTGATGATCGTGGTCGAAAAGACCCGCGACATCGGCGTGCTCAAATCGCTCGGGGCATCGCGCCGCGGGATCATGGGCATCTTCCTGGGCTACGGGTTGTCGCTGGGGCTGGTCGGCTCGGTCGCCGGGATGGTGCTGGGGCTCTGGTTCGTCAAGGAAATCAACTGGCTGGCCGATCTGCTCGGACGCGTGACCGGCCAGCCCGTCTTCGATCCGTCGATCTACTATTTCTACAAAATCCCCACGCTCGTCGATCCGTGGACGGTCGGGTCGATCGTCCTGGGAGCGTTGGCCATTGCGGTGCTGGCCAGCATCTTGCCCGCCATGAGAGCGGCGCTGTTGCACCCGGTGGAGGCCTTGCGGCATGAGTGACGAGAAAAAGAAGCGTGTCCCCCACGAGGGAGTCCCTCTTCACCCCGGCGATCCGCGGGTCCATTTCGGGCCTCGGGTCCGCGGCGGACCGCCCCTGTCCGGCGGACCCAAGCTCGAAGTCGACGGGCTGCTCGCCGGCGTGGCCCCGGAAAACCTGCCCCCGGCCGAAGAGACCAAGGCTTCGCCGCCGCGTCCGGCCCCACCGGCCAAACCGCCTGCCGCCCCAGCCAGACAGCCGTTTCATCTGGTCGACCCGGTGCACACGATAGGCGGCCCACACCTGCGTCGCGAAGAGGTCAGTTTGGGTTCGTCGACCTGCGCGGCCAAGCCCGGCACGATTGCCGTGGCTCCGTTACCCACGCCCGGTGGACGGCGCGACGGCGCACACGAAACGGCCAACGTATTCGAGGTGTCCGGGCTGGTGAAAAACTACCGCAAGGGCCCGGTGGTCATCCCCGTCCTGCAAGGCGTCAATCTGACGGTTCGCCGGGGCGAGTTCCTGGCCGTGGTCGGGCAAAGCGGCTCGGGCAAGAGCACCCTGTTGCACCTGATGGGAACGCTCGACGCGCCGAACGAGGGAACCATCCATTTTGAAGGCCAGCGGATTGACAACCTTCCTTCCGGCCGGCGCGACGCGCTGCGTAATGAACGTTTTGGCATGATCTTCCAGTTCTATCACTTGCTGCCCGAGCTGAACATGCTCGAAAACGTCCTCGTGCCGCTCATGATCGGGCAGAGCAGTATGGGATATCTGTGGCGGCGACGGAAGCTCCGCACCCGGGCGGCCGAACTGCTCGAGCTGGTCGGACTGAGCCACCGGCTCAAGCACAAACCGCGTGAGCTTTCCGGCGGCGAGATGCAGCGGACGGCCATCGCCCGGGCCCTGATCAACCGGCCCGACCTGCTGCTGGCCGACGAGCCGACCGGCAACCTGGACCACGAGACGGGCCAGGACATTCTCGGCCTGTTGCGCCGGCTGAACCGGGAGGGCCACCTGACGATCGTCATGGTCACCCACGACCAGAGCATCGCCGCCGCCGCCGACCGGACCGTCCGCCTCGTCGACGGCCAGCTCGCCCGGGCCGCCTAACCGCCCCGTAGACGCGGCGTCTCGCCGCGTTTTATGAGCCGATCCGTTTTTGAAAGCGGCGGGACGCCGCTTCTACGGGAAGTGCTCTTCACGAGCGAACCGGCCGGGCATCTGGGCCCTCCTTCCTTGGTGTGTTATATTGCTAGAAGTTGCGTTCCTTTGCCCCCAGAGGGTAGGGGCGTCGAAAAACCGCTTTCACACTGAACAAAATCGAACCCAGGCAGACCTATGTCACTGAAGATCTACATCAACGGTACGTTGTACGACAAAGAAGACGCCAAGATCAGTGTTTACGATCACGGGCTGCTTTACGGCGACGGGGTCTTCGAGGGCATCCGCAGCTACGGGGGCAAGGTCTTCCGGCTCAAGGAGCACCTCGACCGGCTTTGGCTCTCGGCCAAGGCCATCATGCTGGAGATCCCCATCTCGAAGGACGAGATGGCCCGGGCGATCGAATCGACATTGGCTGTAAACAGCATCACCGACGGCTATATCCGCCTGGTCATCACCCGAGGCTGCGGCACGCTCGGACTGGATCCGAACAAGTGTAGCGATCCGCAGGTGATCATCATTACCGATCGCATTGCCCTTTATCCTGAGGAGTTCTACGAAAAGGGCCTGGAGATCATCACGGCCAGCGTCCCACGAATCCATCCGGCCGCGTTGAGCCCACGGATCAAATCGCTTAACTATCTGAACAACATCCTAGCCAAGATCGAGGGCCTGCAAGCCGGCTGCATCGAAGCACTGATGCTCAACCACAAGGGCGAGGTGTCCGAGTGCACCGGCGACAACGTCTTTCTGGTCCGCAACGGCGGGCTGTTCACACCGCCGAACGACGCGGGCATCCTCGAGGGCGTCACTCGCGAGGCGGTGATGGAGTTGGCCGTCGAAGCGGGGATCGAAGTCCAGCAGATCCCGCTGACCCGCCACGACGTCTACATCGCCGACGAATGCTTCCTGACCGGCACGGCCGCCGAGGTCGTGCCCGTGGTCAAGATCGATGGCCGCTCGATCGGTGACGGGACCCCCGGTCCGATGACTCGCGACTTCATCGCCCGGTTCCGCCGCCTGACGGGCCGCTAGGCGGGCAATTCGGGTTATTGTAGGGCCCGAAAAGAAGCTTTCCGGATTATCGAGGGACCCGCCCAAAAGGGGTACGACCCAGCCCCTTGACGGAACACTTGAAACCGATCATGCTAGTCAATAGGGTGGAAGGCCCCGTAGGTCTCGTGTGGTGGTATGCGCATCTAGGAGTGGACACCGTGAGACATCTTGTGCGTTGCGGTCTTATTGCTCTTCTTCTAGGACTTGTCGCGTTTGGCGATCTTGCTCGGGCTGATCTGACTCTCTTCGAGGCAGACTTCGACGAGTTTGGTAAAGTGCCCAACACGACTGGCGGCATCTGTGCGGCTGCTTCGGCGATCAATGGGTTGATCTATCTCCAAAACCACTACCCCTCCCTCTATGCCGGCACGAACATCATTCCCGACTGGAACGGCAACGGCATCGTTGATTTTAATGATCAGGTCACCTCGCGGGACAAGATGGCCGGCGGTTGGACGAACAGTCAAGGTACAGTGCGAACGGGTATCTATGGCCCAGGCACCGCCAAGGCCATTTGGGAAATGACCTACTACTGGCTGGCCGACTTCGCTCCTTCGACCACGCTGTTGGGCGGCCAACTCCGCTCTGACCAAAGCGTCTACAGTTGGCCCGATGCGAAAAACCTTACCCGGGTCGATCCCAAATATCCCGATTGGGGCTTCCTCTGGGATTCGTTGGTCGACTCCAAAGCAATCCACCTGGGTATTCTTCCTGTCGCCGGCGGCGTCGGACACGCCGTCGTGTTACAGGGATTGAGCTTCGACGACAATGACAACAACGGCGTCTGGAGCGAGGGCGACGTGCCCAAACAGATCGGCTACGTCGATCCCAACGGAACGAACGAGGCGAAATGGGCCGATGTCACCTTTGAATCAAGCGGGCGGCTCCGGTTCAAGTGGTGGTACTCAGGAGCTGACTTCTACATCTACCGGGCGTATACCCAGCAGGCGGACGTCGCCTTAGTTCCCGAACCGTCCTGCCTGGTCCTCTTGGTCAGTTCACTCTTCGTCGGCGTTTTCTGGCTCCGACGTCGCTTGGTCTAGTGTAGTGCGTCAGAATAGAAGTCGTGCTGAAAGCCAGTTTTGAGTCCCACTGGGCTCTGCCCGTGCTCAAAAACACAGTCGATTCATCACTGGCGGAGCCAGTGGCACACGCTCAGCCTCTCCTTGCCGAACCCCGGTTTTCGTTAAAGTCTACGCTGCCAACGCAGTCTATTGCCCCCGAAGCGTGGTTGTTTCTCCCATCTTGACGTCCCCTGCCGGCCGATCGAGTCGGAGTGGAGCGGCCAGGTTGCCCGTGCCGAACTTCTGCAATAGGGAGACTGGGCGCGGGATGTGCCCTTCTGGATCGGCATGGATGCCGCAGGGTGTAAAAGAGGGAAGGTGGGGGATGTATACGGCTTGCTTCGGGCTTTCACAGAGACCCTTCTCGCCTGCGCCAGTGACGGGCCAGTATTTCCCCGCCGAGGCGATTGAATCGGCCAGGCAGACGCTGACCCGCTGCATTGGCCGGGCCGAGGGAGCGGCCATGGTCGTCGGGCCCTCGGGCACCGGCAAGACGCTCCTTTGCCGTGTCCTGGCCGAACAGTTCCGCCAGACGCTGGCCGTCGCCCTGTTGGGCAGCGGTCGACTCAGCAGCCGAAGCGCTCTTTACCAGGCAATCCTCTTCGAACTACGCCGTTCTTACCGCGGAATGGACGAAGGGGAACTCCGGCTGGCCCTGATCGACTACCTGACGACGTGCGACGACCGGCCCGACGGGCTGATTCTGTTGGTCGACGAGGCGCACACCCTGCCGCTTCGGCTCCTGGACGAAATCCGCATGTTGACCAACCTGGTCGGCAGCGGGCAGTCGCGTGTCCGCGTCGTGCTGGCCGGCGGGCCGGCGCTGGAAGAGCGGTTCGCCAGCCCAAAGCTCGAATCCTTCACCCAGCGACTTGTCGTGCGATGCTACCTCGAGCCGCTCGGTCGGGCCGAGACCCAGGCGTATCTGCAAGCGCAGATCGATCTGGCGGGCGGCGACGGCACGGTGCTGTTCACCAAGGAAGCTGCCGAAGCCGTCTATCGGGCCACCGATGGTGTGCCGCGGTTGATCAACCAGGTGTGCGACCACGCGATGGTGCTGGCTTGCACCGAAGGAAAATCGAAGATCAACGGGCGGACAATCGAAGAGGCCTGGGCCGATCTCCAGCAACTACCCACGCCGTGGAACGACGATCGGCAAGATTGCCCAACGGCCGGCGTAATTGAGTTTGGCACATTGGACGACGACGTCTTGGACAACGGGATCTCGGACAACGGGCCAACCCCGAGCCCCTCCGTCTCGAACGACCTGACCGGGGACCTGGGCGACTCGCTGGATGCGTCCGAGGCGGTCCTCAGCTTCGAGCCGGCCGTGTCCGACCCGGCCGAGCAGGTCGACCAGATCGAAAAGACACTGGCCGAATTGGACAAACTGGAGAGGGAAGTCGCTTGCGTGGAAGCTGACGATGATCCCGTCGGCTCACTTTTCCAGCCGGCGGGAACGATCGGGCCGGAGATCGAATTGACGTTCGCCGATTCGGGCAATCCGTTCGAGGAGCCGTATGAAGAGGAAGAGGTGATTCGGCAGCGTTACGAATCGGCCTTGTCGCGTGCCCGGGCGAACCTGGTCGGACGGATGGAAGTCGCCACGGGCACGTTGTCTGTCCAGTCCCTCGCAAAATCTTCTTTGTCCGACGTTCGGCCGACCTTGCCACTGCCTGTGCCCGAGAAGACGGTCCAACCTGAGGAGCCCAAGGCCGAGCCATTTGCACCGACGGTGCCATGGGCCCCGACCCAGAGCGTAGAACTGGACGACCAGGCAGCCAGTCGCGGCCGCCCTCGGATCACAGTGGGTCGCCCGTCGCAATACCGCCAGTTGTTCGCCAAGCTGAAGCGAGGCTGAACCGACGCGAGGGCCACGCCCGACACCGAGGCCTTCGAACAGGAGTAGGAGACGATCAGCGATGGGCCGGATGCTTGATGCACTGAAGCAGCTTGAAGGTCAGGCGGACGTCACCGAACCGACTCTGCCGGTCGAGACGGTGTCAACCGAAACGATCGCCGTCGCCCCGCTCGAGCCCGTCACGGTCACCGAACCGGAGCCGATGACGGCTGCTGAACCCGAGCCAGTCGTGAAACCCGCACCGCCGATTGTCTTCGCCGAACCCGTTGCAGCGGTTCCGGAACCGCCAGATCCGCCGGCAGGCCGTCGCCCTCGTCCGCCGGCCGACCCGCGATTCGACGCCATTGCCGACTCGATCCTGCCCCATCTGTCCAATGGTCGCCGGGCCGTCTTCCTGTTTACCTGCACGCCTGACGAACCAACCTCCGGCGGTCAACTGGCCCCGCTCTATCGGGCACTGGCCACGCGGATCGAAGGCCCTACCGTCGCCGTCGATTGCGACCTGCACCAGCCGTCGCTTGCCCGACGCTTCGGTCTGCGGGCAACCATCGGGATGACGGACGTCTTGTCGGGCAGAGTCCCCTGGCAAGCAGCCGTGGTCGAAACGACCTGCTCCGGCCTGAGCGTCTTGCCCGGAGTGGACGTCAACGCGACCCGTCCGCGCCCGATCGAGCTGGTCAGCCTGATCGGCGAGCTGCAAAGCCACCACCAACTCGTCCTGCTGGACGGCACCCTCTCCACCGACGCCGACATCGCCGCCCTGGCCGGCATGTGCACCGGCGTCTATATTCTCGTCTGGCTCGACCAAACCCCCCAACGCCGCGCCGCCCAAACCCTCCGCGCCATCCAACAACGCGGCGGCACCGTGCTGGGCAGCATCCTGCTCGAGTCCGCCTAGTACACTAGCTGCTCCCTTCTTGCCGCCCGCGAAAGACCGATCAACATCCAATCGCCGTCGCCGGGAGATGGAACAAGACGGCCTTTCCCACTACCTTCGGCTCGTTCCAGGCAAGATAAAATTGGCCGGGCGAAAAAGCTCGGGACCCATCTGGTTTGAAATACCGGGAAACTACACCTTGTGTTGCACCAGCGACAAAACAACGAGTTATTCTGTTTCAAACCTTCCGCGCCCGACAGTCCCCCGATAGCGAAGCCATTATGACCACCCGTGGCCGAAGCCTCAAACGGCAACCTATTGCATGTGTCGGTCGATTTCACCGATGGAACCTAGTGCAGGCGGCCAATTGCAGTCGGTGTGCGTCACCAACGCGCGCAAGGGGCGCGCCGTACGGGCTGCCAAGGCTTATCATCTAGGGACCGGCTCGACTTCGAGCGTGTCTCATTCGTGTCCCATTTTCACGAGTTTCCGGGACTTCGATTACCGAGACGGCAATTTGGGACTCGCCGGCCCGGGGTTGCGTCCAGAAACCGCCGGGAAGGGCTTGCGCCGGCAACAGAACGGTTATTGACATCCGGTAGAGCCCCATTAAATTGAGTTAAATGGCGAGGTCAGACGCTTGTAGACGAGTTGGCTTCAAGTGGACAGGTGTCCCTGTCGGCTGAATACGCGACCGGTTCGCCCTATTGGTTGCCGCCGTGTGATTGGGCGAGAGTTGGGGCACACTTGCAAAGATCTCTTCTTCCGTGGCGAATTACTCCTGGAGTGCCTCGCTGGCATCAGGAACCAATATGTTTCGCATATTCACCGAACTCGTGGAGTTCTTCCATCGGGCCCGCGGCCGGCATGTTCAACTCGATTTGACGCCGTACCAGAAACTCCTTGCCCGAATCAGCCAGTTGAACTTCGAAGCCGAAACGGATGATCGTCTGAAAGAACGGTCCGCCAGCCTCATAGCCCGCTTGCAACAAGGCACATCGCTGGACGACATTCTGATCGAGGGATTTACCTTGGTGCGTGAGTCCGCACGGCGCGTACTGGCCATGCGTCCGTTCGATGTACAAATGCTCGCTGGTATCGCTATGCATCGAGGTAAACTGGTCGAGATGCAGACGGGGGAAGGCAAGACCCTGGCGGCCGTGATGCCGGCGTATCTTAATGCTCTGGCGGGCCAGGGAGTGCATGTGCTTACGTTCAATGACTATTTGGCCCGCCGTGATGCCCAATGGATGGGCCCGCTCTATCGTTATCTCGGTCTTACCGTGGGCACGGTTCAGGAAGGAATGAGCCCTCGCGAGCGTAGAGAAGCGTATGCGTCCGATGTCACCTACGTGACGGCGAAAGAAGCTGGTTTTGACTACCTCCGCGATCACTTGTGTACTCGCCAAGAGGATCTTGTCCATCGTCCGTTTCACTATGCGATCGTGGACGAAGCCGATTCGATCCTCATCGACGAAGCCCGCGTGCCTTTGGTGATCGCCGGCAGCGCGGAGGCTTGCCACATCGATCCTTACCGGGCCGCTGCGATAGTGCGCAATCTTGAAGCAGAGCGGCACTTCAAGGCCGATGAGTTTGATCGAAACGTTCGCTTTACCGAACTGGGTCTCGACCAACTGGAATCTGAGCTTCGTTGCGGTAGTCTGCATGCCCCGGATAATTTACAGCTGCTGACGGACCTGAGCCTGGCTCTCCATGCTCGGGTCCTTTTACAGCGCGAGGTGGATTACATTGTTCGCGACGGGAGGATCGAACTGGTCGACGAGTTTACGGGACGGGTGGCACAGAACCGGCGCTGGCCTGACGGCCTTCAGGCGGCAGTGGAAGCTAAGGAGGGCGTTGCACTGCAACCTCAAGGCTTCATCCGCGGATCAATCACGCTGCAACACTTCCTGCGTCTCTACCCCAAAATTGCCGGCATGACGGCCACCGCGCAACCGGCAGCGGAAGAATTGTACACTTTCTACGAACTCGGCGTCGTACCGATACCTCCCAACCGCCCATTCATACGTACCGACAAGCCGGATACCATCTTCACACACAAGGAAGCGAAAGACCTTGCTTTGGTGGCAGAGATTTCCCACGTCCACCGCACCGGACGTCCCGTGCTTGTGGGTACTGCCAGTGTGGCGGAGTCGGAGCATCTGGCTGCCCTGCTCACGGACATAGACATCGAGTGCCAAGTGCTCAACGCCAGAAATGACGAGCGTGAAGCGCAAATCGTCGCGCAAGCCGCCCTACCCGGCGCGGTGACCATCTCCACCAACATGGCAGGCCGCGGCACAGACATCAAGCTCGGCGGAGATCCACCTCAAGACCACCAACGCGTTAAGGTAAAAGACCTGGGCGGCCTGTACGTGATCGGCACAAACCGGCACGAGAGCCGGCGCATCGACGATCAACTGCGAGGGCGGGCGGGCCGCCAAGGCGACCCCGGCGAGTCGCGATTCTTCATCAGCTTGGAGGACGATTTGATCGATCGCTACGGCATACGACGTCTGCTTCCTTCCCGCGATCAAGATCTGCGTCAAGACGAACCGGTGACGGATTCCTCGGTTCACCGAGCCATTGCCCGCGCCCAGCAAACCATCGAGCGTCAGACCTTTGAGATTCGCCGAACTCTTTGGCGGTATGCCTCGCTCGTGGAGAACCAGCGCCAGAAGATTCACCGGAGGCGTCAAGCGATTCTGGTAGATCAAGAACCCCTTACTCTCCTGGCCACACGCGCAACGGATCGCTACGATCAACTTCGATGGACTGTCGGCGATCAGATCCTCCATCAGGTTGAAAAGCAAATTACCCTGTTTCAAATCGATCAGTGTTGGGTGGAGTATCTTGTCCGGGTGGCTGACATTCGTGACAACATCCATTTGGTCGTGCTGGGAGGAATGTATGATCCCCTCGATGAATTTCATAAAATGGTCGGCCGTGAATTCAGCAGCCTTCTGGAGAAGATCGACGAGCGAATCATTCAGACGTTCTGCTCCGCAGAGACCACCGAGAAGGGTATCGACCTGGCAAAGGAAGGACTCGTGGGACCTTCCTCGACTTGGACCTATTTAATCAGCGATAATCCATTCGGCGATGCACTGCAACGGCTACTTCGTGGTCTGAAGCGGTGTCTCGCGGACGAGTCCGATGATGACTGATGGGAAGAGTTCGCGGATGGAGCACAGCACAAAGTTGATGCACGTTGCCTCACGCGTCTTGTGGAACATAGGCGAGTTCTCAGCAAACATATGACCTAGGCGAGACGGCCCGAAAACCGATCCTTTTTCAGCACCTCCCCAAGGACGTTCTCACGCTTTAACCACGGGGATCGGCCCGATAGTGCTCAGTGAATCACTGAATCACATTTTGTTGATTCCAACGCGGTCAATGTTCACACTTCGCCGCCGACGGGCCGCTTCACGGCCTGATCGGCTCTCTTTGGGCCATGAGAAGCGCTCATGAGCAATGCAGACCTCAATAGTTCATTGGCATCCAGGCATGACACGTGTCACCAGTTTGTGTAAACTTGCATGAGGGTCAAACCGGAGGAAACTAATGATGAATGCCAATTTGAGTACGATTGGCTACTTCACGATCATTCTTATTGCGACCTCTGTTTGTCAAGGGAATTCATCTGCAGCGTCGAGCTGCCCGGCCGGGACGTGCTGTGACTTGCCCGCAAGCAGTGTGGTCATCTCGCCTGAGCATCACGTGCCGGCCGACAAGAACCTGTCGCCCGAGTGGATCGCGAGCCTGACCGCGAAGGACCATCGCAAGATCTTTCGCAGCAAGGAACTTTTCACGATCGGCATGCCTTGTGGTGGCGTCTGTGCCGGGCAGCTTTACGTCCGCGGCGACGGCACACTTGCACGTTGGTGGATCGCCAACAACGCCTACATCACGGGTGTGTGGTGGCCGCCCTATGAGGATCCCCGTAAGGATTACTCGATGCAGACGCCCTTGGGGCCCTGTCAGTCCGCTTATCGGACCTATCGCCCTGAGAGCTACGTCGAGCAGCGGTTCGCTCTCCGTGTTGTCTCTGGCGACGGCAAGGCGGTCGTCGCGACTCTCGATCACGACGGTTTCGACGACATCGGGTTCATCGGCGAATATCCTATTGCCACGATCCTCTACGAAAGAAAGCAAAAGGTTCCGCTCCCTGTGGCCGTTCGGGCCGAGGTCTTTTCGCCCTTCATTCCGCTCAATTGCCGCGATTCGGCCATGCCTGTGACCGTTCTGCGTTACGAACTGACGAACCGCAGCGAAGAACCGATCGATGTTTCACTCGTCGGCTGGCTCCAGAACGCCGTGTGCCTGGAACTGGCCGATCGCGTGCGCGGCGAGAGTCGCAATGTCGTCATTCGTCACGGTGGCTTGACTTCCGTCGAAATGGACTTCCTGCCGGAACCCGTTTCATCGACGGAGCCACGCCGAACTCGTATATTGGCCGACTTCGAAAAGGGCACCTACGCAGGCTGGTCGGTCGAAGGCGATGCTTTTAGTGACGCACCGGCGACCGGTACGCTGCCCAACCAACAGAAACTCGGCGCCTGGGAGGGAAAATACTTCGTGAACTCGTACCGAGGCGGAAACGACCGGCTACAGGGATGTCTGATCTCGGAGGAGTTCACGATCACGGAACCATTCATGACATTTCGAATCGGGGGCGGCGATCACCCGGGTCGGACCTGTGTGAACCTCGTTATCGACGGTCGAATCGTCCGGACGGCAACGGGAACCAGGAACGTCAATCTCTCGTCAGACTGTTGGCACGTCGGACCGTGGATCGGCAAGAAAGCCCATGTCGAAATCGTCGATCGCGAATCGGGGCCTTGGGGCCATATCACGTTCGATCACATGTGCCTGACGAACATGCCGCCCAAAATGCCGCTGCTTCGTGAGCACCCGCAGTTCGGCAACATGGCACTGACCGCCATGGACCGCGGTGCGACGGCAGTCGCGGCCTGGAAATCGAAAAACGCCATGCTTGACGAATTGGTCGCCCATGCCTCGCCTCGCGGGCCGGACATGGCACGAAAGCCGTTGGGTACAAAGTGCATTGGAACCGTTTGCACGCCTCTGCACCTCGAACCGGGCCAGCGCCGTGCAGCCACCTTTCTTGTTACATGGTACTTCCCCAATCGCCGGCAAGGAAACGTCGGCCCTATATGGGGAACTCATGCAGGCATTGGTCAGCGCGTCGGGAACATGTATGCCAACTGGTTCAATTCCTCGCTCGATGTTGCCCGTTACGTCGCTGAGAACTCCGACCGACTCTATCGCGAAACCCGCCTCTTTCGCGACACCTACTATGACACGACACTACCCTATTGGCTGGCCCAGCGGATCTCGATGCAGGTTTCCACCCTGGCCACAGAAACCTGCCAATGGTGGGCCAACGGTCGTTTCTGGGCGTTCGAGGGCGTCGGTTGTTGCCATGGCACGTGTAATCACGTGTGGCATTACGAGCAGGCCATGGCGAGGCTCTTCCCGACACTTCAGCGCTCCTGGCTTGAAATGCAGACATTCAATCCGCAAACCGGATTCGACGCCGCGACGGGCATGATTCGCTACCGCGGCGAAGGTCTCGACGTTTGGGCCGCTGACGGCCAGTCAGGCAATATCCTGATGGCTTTGCGAGAGCATCAGCTTTCGCCTGACGACCAATTCCTGAAACGAAACTGGCCGGCGGTGCGCAAGGCTATCGAGTTCCTCATCGAGCAGGATAAACAAGACGGCAACGAGGACGGAATCCTTGAAGGCCCGCAACACAACACCTATGACATCAACTTCTACGGGGCCAACTCCATGATCGGCTCGCTTTATCATGCGTCCTTGCTCGCCGGGGAGAAAATGGCTGTCACTGTTGAAGATCCTCGTTTTGCCGCCAGGTGCCGGCACCTCGCCGACTCGGGCCGCAGGCTCACGGTCGAACGACTTTTCAACGGCGAATACTTCATTCAGGACGTCGATCTCCAAAAACACCCCCACGACCAATTCGGCAAAGGCTGCCTGTCCGACCAAATGATCGGGCAGACCTGGGCACATTCCCTGGGTCTCGGTTATCTCTATCCTGAAAAGTACGTCCACTCTGCCTTGCGCGCAGTCTGGAAGTATAACTGGGCCCCTGATGTCGGGCCGCAGATCAAGGCACATCGGCCCGAAATCCACTATGCCAATCCGGGCGAGGCCGGCCTGCTGCTTTGCACCTGGCCGACGAGTCCACACCCGGGGCCCCAGTCGGTGCGCTACCGCAATACCGTTTGGACAGGTATCGAGTTTCAGGTTGCCGCTAACATGATTTATGAAGGGATGATCACTGAAGGACTGGGCATTGTACGCGGCGTGCACGAGCGGTACGACGCAGTCAAACACAATCCGTGGAATCTGATCCTGTGCGGCGACCACTACTCCCGCGCCATGGCCTCCTGGGGCTGTCTGTTGGCAGTCTCCGGCTTCACCTATGACGGCCCCGCCGGCGAGTTGGGCTTCGCGCCTCGCCTTTCGCCCGAACACTTTCGGGCTTTCTTCTCCGGCACCGAAGGCTGGGGGACGCTCCACCAGCACCGCGAATCCGACCAACAGATCAATCAGATTGAATTGGCCTGGGGAAAACTGCGATTGAACTCACTTCGATTCGATCTTCCGGAGAACATGACACCGGCGGAGGACATCCTAGTCACGGTGGCAGGGCACAAGGTTCCCGCCAGCTCGCGCCTTCACAACCGGCATCTGACCATCACTCTCCAGCGATCCGCAGTCCTCACCGCGCGTGAATCACTAACCGTGACCATTCCTCTTACTCCACACGGCTCAACTCGGTCGTTGGGTACGAAGTAAACGGTTGGTTTTGGACGAACTGGGAACAGTCACCTCCCAGAGCCGACCACATCAACTCTCCATCGGCTTGTGAGACCTCCACAAGGCTGCCGTGTTTCCCCAACGCCGTCGCCAGCTTCAGTGAGGGTCTCCGGAATCCAATTCCGGAACGGTCTCAAACGAGCCAACAATGAAGGCTTGGCTGTGGATCCTTAATGGCTTTCCTACTGCACAAGCCGGACTTGCGGGTTGGTGATGATCTCGCGGAAGATGTCGGCCAGTCGTTCTTCATACTCGGCCGGGTTGCCGCTGCCGCGAGGGCTGCCGCCGGAGTCGTTGGCCGTGCCGCCGAGCCGGGCCATCCGGTCCATGAAGTCGTAGTCGCTCCCCAGACCGAGACCCACCGGGAAGACCTGCCAGTTCTCCGCCTGCATCCGGGCCGCGGCGACCAGCGGCGCGTTGTGCGAGAGCTTGTTGCTCGGGTAGTACTCGTCGCTCCGGTGGGACGAGATATAGCTGCTCACACTCGACGAGCTGCTCTCCGTCAGGTTCGGAACACCGTCAGTCAGCAGAACGACGACCTTGTTCGTCCCTCGGCGGCCTTTGCCCCCTTCGTCGCTTGGGCGAATATGCTTTTGCGCGGCCAGGAGACCGGCGTCGGTGGCCGTCGAAGCGGATCCGTCGCCGACCGCTTGCAGATGGGTGCAGGCCAACATCGCTTCTTCGTAGTCGGGCGTGAGTGTCTGTTGGACGATGGGACCACCGTCGCTAAGCCGATCAAAACTGATGACCGAGACCCAGTCCCGCTGGTCGGGGTCCTGGATGTGCTCATTCCGCTCACGGACCACCTCCAACGCCGCAATCAACGCCCGGCGCGAGGCGTGAACCGGCTGCTCGCGCGGAGGGAACTGGAACGATCCGCCGGCCGTGTCCTCCGTGTGCCAAGGGCAGTACGGGCTCTGGGTCGACAAGGGAACGTACTGGCCTCCGACCGGACGCATGTCGCGGCCGTAGTCCATCATGAACTGGACGTAGGTCTGGTAGCCGATCCAATTACGGAAGGCCGCCGGCGCGCTGCTGCTGGAGTGGGGGAACGTCGAGCGATTTGGGTTGCCGAAACCGGTGATGCGGTCCGAATCCTGATTCGGGGGCAACGTCCCCCGGCTGGACGAACCTCCCCCCGGCGCGGCCGGCAGGAGCTGGACGAACAGGGCCGCTTGGAACGACCGAGGCGACGTCCGCAGGCTCAGGCCGCGGTATCCGCCCACCGGCGCAAGCAGGCTGGCCGGCCGGTCCGCCTGGCTCCACCAGGGCCACCCGCCCCAGGGATTCCACGGGTTCCATGGATTCCACGGGTTCGGATTGGGATTGGGCTCCGGTTCAGGTTCAGGCTCTGGTTCCGGTGTAGGTTCCGGTGTAGGTTCCGGTTCTGGCTCCGGTTCGGGAGCCGGCTCGGGACCGGGATACGGGGCGGGACTTGGATTTGGCAGGCTGCTGCCCACCGACTTGCTCTCGACGATGTAGTCGAGGTATTTCTCCCAGTAGTCGTAGTTGGTTTTGCTGTCGGGCGTCGGTTTGGCCTTCGGCATGACCCGGGCGATCTGCTCGTCGATGATGAACGAGTAGGCCTTCTTTTTCCGGGTGGACTCGCTGTCGTTGCTCTTGATCCGGTAGTCCTGCGGGATGTTGCTCTTCGTCAGCGGGCCGTTGTCCTCGGTCAGGGCGGCGTAGGAATAGGCGTCTTGCCGATTGGTCCAGGGCGTGCCCAGATATTCAAGCTTGCCGGGGTACGAGCCGTACCCGAAGTCGTCGAAGACCTTGTCCATCAGTTCGCTTCCGATGGTCGAGTAGCCGGCCCCGGAGAATTCGTCGTTGATCGCCTCGGTGGCCCAGCAGGGTTCGGTGTCGTCGTTCATCGAGCCGGAGAGGTCGACGACGAACGCGATGTCGCGCGGGGTGGCCATGGCCACGGCCGAGGACTTCATCGAGTAGGACATGGCGTTGAGCACCCGTCCGAAGAAGAGGGGCACTTCGCCGCCGTGGTTGGCGTCGCGTCGCGCGGTGACACGCACGGCGTTGCCAGGCCGCGTGCCGGTCGACGTGAAGCGTCTCTCTTTGGCGTCCCACATACCCAGTTCGACATCACCTTCGTTGATCTTGACGAGTTGGTTGGCGGCCTGATGTTTCCCGGCGAGGGTATCGGCCATGTCGAACACTTCCTCATAGGGGTGGCCCAGCTTCGACGCGGCGGCCATCGCGGCCGAGTCGGCGGCTACTTGGAGCTGCGTCCGGGTCAGGACGATGTGCCCCAGGTCCAGCGCGAATGCCATCATGCCCAAGATCACCAGGAGCATAACCGAAAAGAAAACCAACGTGGCCGCGCGACGGGGATGCGTTTTTCTTCGGGGTGTATTCTTCATGGTCGTACTCGCTTTGCAATGGAATGACTCGGTGTACGGGGTCTCTTGCGCCCGGCCCGACGGACCGGCGGAAACACCCGTGTTGTGTCGGTATCGATAGACTCCAAGAAGAACCGGCGGCGCGTTAGCCTCGGTCAGGCTGCTCCCGCGGCGGATCGGTCCGGCGCGACGGAATCCGCGGCTCACTTGAAGGTGCTAAAATGTGGGTCGCAAGTGGGCCCACGTCAAGCATTTGCCCTCGGCCAACCGCCGGCGGAAGGACCCCCGCCAGGATGCGGCGGAGGGACAACTGGAGTGGCATTCCTCGGCCGGCCGGGCAGAAAGAACATGCCCACGGACTGCCACCTGCAAAAAAGAACGACGCGAGTGACGAGACGCACCGGGACATGGCAACCTCCTTGGGGCAAGGTTGCGCCCTTCGGCAGCCTGGCTGACTCGCGAGCGAGTCCCGTGGCTTTGCGTCCCGACCTCGCGATCGGTTTGCCTTTTCGGCGGCGAGAACTGCCCGTCAAATAAGACGGTGATTCACAGCCCATTTCTTCACGAGGGAACAATCCCTCTATAAAACGGATAGCTTACGAAATCCAGCCTGTCAAATCGGCGAAATAAGTACGGAATCCGTCTAGTAGTTCGGGCGCCATGCTCCACGCTTGCGTGGGCATTATGGAGACAACAGGACACCCTACCCTGGAAACATGACCGGAAAGGCGCCTGTAGGAGGCGACTCCTGTCGCCGAATGCCTACCAGACAGCCTCCATTCGGCGACGGGAGTCGCCTCCTACAAAGCAGGATCCGTCGTGCAACGGGGCCCTACTCGGGCTGATCGTCTTCCAGGAACGCGTACCACGGAAGGCGGCAACGGAGTGAAGGAGCGCCGAGGTAGTGGCGCCAGCCGTGTGCCCGCCCGACGCTGCACTGCACGCCGAGCACCTCGACCTTTTCTCGCTCAGGACCCAAATGAGAGGGGCAGGCTGGCCCCGTGGATCCCAGCGCTTCGGGACCACCGCGTCCGTACAAGCGCGGATACCATCGCAGCACGCGGTCGCCCGGGTTGCAGGTGACGAGCATCCGGTCCACCGGCGCGAGCGCCTGACCGTTTCGCCGGTCGGGCAGAAGCCAGGCGTTGTCCATGGCCGCTGCGATGAGAACGGCACGTAGCGGACGCGCGGGCCGCGACGCCTCGGGCAGACCTCGTCGACCGACTTGACCGCCGGCGAGTATTTCGAGAGCACCGCAAATGATCCGAGCGCCGAAGCTATGTCCAACCAGTCCGACGGGCGTTTTGGCGTCCATCCGATCGAGGCTTCGGGCGAGATAATAGGCCTGAACGTCGCTCTGGGCCGCCTTCCGTTGGGCATCGTCCCGAATCCGGCCTCGTGCCCGGGTCGAAGGCCACGACCAGATCACCAGCCGCCAAGGCCGCTCGCCCGCCGACCGCGATAGGACTTGCGAAAGACTCATCCCCTCCGCCACAGCCGTCGACGAATCGACGTCGTAGCCGTGAATGAAGAACGTCGTCGGTCCACCTGAAGCAACCGCTTCTAAAAAGGCCTTTTCATCGGCCGTTTCCCATCCGCATAGATCGGTCCGGCGTTGGTAGTCCAACTCGGCGTTTTGGACGGCCTCCCAATCGCAACGCGGCGCGCACCGCGTGTTGACAATCCAGACCTCACCCAAGGCCGCCAGGGCCGCTGAGGTCCAGGCCGTCAAGAACAGAATGGCAAGGAGGACAAGGGCAGTTCGACCGACGCTGCTGGTCGACCGCCACGGGAGGGACGTTCTTCTTGGGTGCATGCTCATGGTCAGTAGGACGCGGAAAGTAAGTATGCGGAAACACGTACGAAAATGTAGCCTCAAAAACGGGGTCGTGTTGAAAAAATGGGCGCGATGTTTCTGAAAAAAAACGGCCGTTGCGTTTGCACATCGTCCTTTGTGGTGTAGAGTTGTCTGTCCCATGCTGCTTGGGCATGGGAAGATTCCCTCTCGATTGGAGATTCGAGTGATGAAGAGGCTCCTACTCTTGACGGCTGTGACGGTCATGATGGCCGGAACGACTGGATGCCGCTGCTGGGATTGGCTGTGCCGCGGCGCCGGCTATCCGCCTGCCGCCCAGACCGTGGTGGTGCCGGATTCGGGCTGTGGTAACACGTGCAACTTGCCGGTCAATGCATGCGGACAGGTCTTGCCAGAACCGGCCGCCTACGGCCAACCGGGCAGTTGAAGACACGGTCCGAAGTACCCCGCGCTAAGCCGCGGTCGTTGACGTGCCGACGATGGTGATCGTATATCCGCCGAGCGCGCGGGGTACGTGAGTAAAGAAGACATACCGCCCTCCCTGGGCTCTCCGATGCGGTGTCGGCTGCGTCTGAGGCGCGCCATCCTGAAGGCGCCCAGACGCGGCTGACGTCCGCTTTTTGTGCGCGCAGGGCCTACGCCCGAAGCTCGGCGCCGTGGGCCTGACCACAGGCGGCAACGACCTCATCGCGGATGCGGTCGGCTTCCTGGTTGGTCATGGTGCCGTCGCTCCAGCGGAGCGTAAGCGTCATCAAGAGGCTCTTCTTGCCTTTGCCCAGCCGCTTCTCGTCGCGATAGGTGTCGACGTAGGCCAGGTCTTCGAAGTAGGCCTGGGCCCCGGCGCAGACGGTCGAGGCGACGTCGGCCCAGCGGACCGTCTCGTCGACAACCAGGTTCAAATCCCGCGTGACGGCCGGGTAGGTGGGCAGCGTCTGGTACTGCGGGACAAGCTTCGCCACGCGGATCAACTCGTCCATGCGCAACTCGGCGATCGTGGCCGGCTGGCGGAGTTCGAACTGTTTGAGCCCTTCAGGGCCCACCTCGCCCAGGTAGCCCAACACGTTCCCGTCAAGCGTCAACCGGCACGCTCGATCCGAATCGAGAAGGTCAAACTGGACTGGCATGGCCTCGAGCTTCGCTGCGGGGTCCAAGGCCGCGAGGATCGTCTCGACCGCGCCTTTCACCTCGGTGAAACCAGCCCCACAGACCAGGCCCAGGGTCAACTGTTCCTCGGGCAGCTTCTTCCCGCGCGGCAGATACACCCGGGCGATCTCGAACAACTCGGCGTCGGCGTTGCCCAGCGACTGGTTCGTCCGCCGGGCGGCCAGGAGGCTCGGAATGAGACTCAGTCGCAACCGGTCGGCCCCGCGGATGACCGGCGCGATGCTGGCCAGCGGTTCGGCCTCGGTCCAAGGCGAGAACGCCTGACTCGTCGCCTCGTCGACCACGCTCAGTGTGATTGCTTCGTCGTAGCCCAGCGAGGTCAGCACGCCCCGGACCTTTTGGGCCACGCGGTCTTCCGGCCGGCGAGTCGAGGCAACCATCGGCACGCCGACGTCCTGCGGAATAGCGTCGTAGCCGTGGATCCGGGCAACCTCTTCGATCAGGTCGATCTCGCGCGACAGGTCTCTCCGCCAACTGGGCGGAATCACTTCGACCCGATCCGCCTCGGCTCGAAGCTCTTCATTGCCCAGGGCGGTCAGAATTTTCCGGACCTTCTCGACCGGGACGTCAATGCCCAGGATCCGCGGAATCCGGTCCAGACGAAGCGTGATTGGTTTTCGTTTCGGCGGCGCTGGGCCGACGTCGACCACGCCCTGGCACAGTTGGCCGCCGGCCAGCTCCAGGATCAGCTCGCAGCAACGCCGGCTGGCCCAATCGATGTTCTCGGCATCGATCCGCCGCTCGAAGCGGTAGGACGAGTCGCTGTGCAGGTTGAGCGTCCGCGCGGCTGTGCGGATGGCCACGGGTTCGAACTCGGCCGCCTCGATCAGGATATCACGCGTGGTTCGCGAGATTTCGGTCGCCGCCCCGCCCATCACGCCGCCGATCGCCACCGGGTTATTGGTGTCCGCAATAACGCACGTGCCCGGGGGCAAGACGTAGTTCTTGTGATCGATCGCCTCGATCGTCTCGCCCAGCTTCGGCTCACGGACAATGATCTGAGACCCTTCGAGTCGGCCGAAATCGAATGTGTGCAGCGGCTGGCCGCATTCCATCAGCACGTAGTTCGAGATGTCGACTACGTTGTTGATCGGCGTGATGCCGACCGTCTCGAGCCGCCGGGCCATCCAGCCGGGGCTGGGCGCGATCTTCACGCCGCGGATTACCCGGGCCGTGTAGCGAAAACACAACTCCAGGCAGTCGATCCGCACCCGAACCTGCTCCTCGACCGGCGGACCCTTTTCTTGGACTTCGGCGGGCGGGATCTTCAACGCTTTGTCCCAGAGCACGGCCACCTCGCGGGCCACGCCGAGATGGCCCAGGCAGTCGGGCCGGTTGCTGGTCACTTCGAGGTCCACGGCCAGGTCGCCGTCGATCTCCTCGGTGTCCTCGTGGTTGAGCCCGGCCATCATCAGCCGTTGCTCCAACTCGGCAAGCGGCATGTCCAGGTCGACGTATTGCTTGAGCCAGTTCCAGGAAACGATCATGGACGGACTTCCTAGTGAAACTGCCGCAGGAACCGGACGTCGTTCTTGAAGAACTCGCGAATATCGGTGACGCCGTGGCGCCGGGCGCAGATGCGTTCGATGCCCAGGCCGAAGGCCAGGCCGCTGACCTCGTCCGGATCGTAGCCGACCGAGGCTAGGACGTTCGGGTCGACCATGCCGGCGCCGCCGAACTCGATCCAGCCCCCGTCGTAGCTCATGTCCACTTCGACGCTCGGCTCGGTGAACGGGAAGAAGGACGGCCGGAACCGGACCTCGACGTCGTCCTGGAAGAAGCTGGCGGCGAACAGGTGCAGGATGCTCTTCAGATCGGCCATCGTGACGTGGCGGTCGATCAACAGGCCTTCGATCTGGTGGAACATCGGGTAATGGGTGGCGTCGGCCGTGTCGGGACGATAAACACGACCTAGCGAGATGATCCGCACGGGCGGCTTCGTCTTCTCCATCACGCGGATCTGGACCGTGCTCGTCTGGCTTCGCAGGAGCCATTTCTGCCGATCGGCCCCGGCAGCGTCAGCCCGGTCGGGGCCCGCGCCCACCGCTCCCGTGGCCAAATAAAAATTGTCCAACGGGTCGCGGGCCGGGTGTTCCAGCGGGATGTTCAGGGCCTCGAAGTTGTGCCAGAGGTCCTCGACCTCGGGCCCCTCGGCCACGGTGAACCCGAGCCGGCCCATGATGTCGGTCAGCTCTTCGATCGTCTGCGTGATCGGGTGGAGCCGGCCTAGGCGGCGGCGAACGCCGGGGATGGTTGGGTCAAACTGGCTGCCGGTCCGAGCGCCGGAAGCGGCATTTTTTAGCCGGTCAGTCGCGGCGACCAAGGCGGCTTCGACTTGATTTTTGACTTCGTTGAATCGTTTGCCGGCGGCCGGTTTGTCCGCCTTGTCGACCTTGCCCAAGCCTTTCTGGACAGCCCGAAGCCGACCACTCTTGGCCCCGAGGAACTCGACCCGGGCCGCTTCAACCGCCTCGGCGCCTCCGGCAGAGCCGAAGGCCTTGTCGGCCTGGGCGGCCAGTTGATCCAGTTCAGCAAGGAATTCGTCGAGAGCCATGGCTCGCCAAACCGCACCGGTGCGAACATATCACACCGATGCCTGTTAGAACATTCTCGTAGATCAGCAATCGTACGGAAAAACCGGAATCGAGTGCCACTGGCTCCGCCAGTGCTGGGAAGAACGGGCACAGGTGCACTGGTCAAAGCCAGTGGCACCCGTCGTGGCCCGTTGTGTCCCGATCAGGCAGCCAGGACTTCCTTGACACGTTCGACGAGTTGGTCGAACGCGACCGGATCGTTGACGGCCATGTCGGCCAGGATCTTGCGATCCAATTGGATGTTGGCCTTGTCCAGCCCGTGGATGAACTCGCTATAGCGTAGCCCTCGCATTCGGACGGCGGCGTTGATACGGATGATCCACAGCTTGCGGAACTCGCGTTTTCGCGCGCGTCGATCGCGAAAGGCGTAGGCTCCCGCGCGCAGCAGGGTTTCCTTGGCGGACCGCAAGAGCGTTCCTCGCCCGCCGCGATAGCCCTTCACTTTGCGGAAGAGGCGTCGTTTGGCCTTGTTTCGGGCGGCGCCTTTGATCGTTCTCATGAGATTCTATCACCTTCCAACATGAGTCAGCGGGAACCAGGCCCTTCCGCCACGGCGGAAGCGTTGTCCTGCCCGTCCCGCGAATACAACGGTCGTGTCGACCGTTTTTCGCCTTGTGTGCCACTGGCTCTGCCAGTGCTGTCGGGCGTCTGGATTCACACACTGGCAGAGCCAGTGGCACCCTTGTTCAACAGGCTGCTAGTAGCTGTTTCCAGCCAGGGCTTCGCGAATCTTGGTCGCTTCCAGACTGTCGACAACCCCAGTGCCGCGAAGCGTCCGCTTGCGTTTGTGGGACATGCGGGCGGCCAAGTGGCTGGTGCCGCTGCGGCGGTGTTTCGCCTTGCCGGACGCGGTCAGGCGGAAGCGTTTCTTCGTGCCCTTGTGGGTTTTCTGTTTCGGCATGATCTCTTGGCCAGACAGGGGAACAGGGTCATTGGGCAATCAAACCCACCATTATAAACGACCCAAGGGCCGGGAAAAGGGGGATCGGCCAGATCGCGATGAAAATGAAGCCTGACCGCCAAATAACCCAACAGGGGGGCACTGACTCCGGAAGGAGCAAAGAACAAAGAGCGATCGAGCCGCCCAGGGCACGACATACAGAAACCAGGAGAAAAAGGCAGACGGCCTACTTCGGCGCCAGGGTGCAGACGATCCGGCGGCCGTGTTGCGTCGGGGGCGCTTCCAGCTTGCCGACGTCTTCCAGTTGGGCGACCACTTCGTCCAGCACGCGGCGGCCCTCCTCGATATGGGCCAGCTCGCGACCCTTGAACATGACGATCAGCAGCACCTTGTCCTTGTGGGTCAGGAAGTCACGTGCCCGGTTGACCCGGACGTCGATGTCATGCTTGCCTGTCTTGGGCCGCACCCGGATTTCCTTCACCTTCGTCTGGTGCGTATGGGTACGGTGCTGGCGTTTCTTTTGCTGATACTTGAATTTGCCGAAATCCATGATTCGGCAAACGGGGGGGTCTTCCGTGGGGGCCACTTCGACCAGATCCAAGTCGGCCTCGCGAGCCGCGGTGAGCGCCTCGAGGGTACTGAGAATCCCCAGTTGTGCCCCTTCTTCCCCGATCACCCGCACTCGCGGCGCACGAATCTGTTCGTTGATTCGTTGCTTGACAGGCCCGCCTGCCGTGTCCCAATTCTTCGCCATTTACTCTCCGTGTTCTGAGACTGGATGGTGGCCGGGACAACGGGCAAAATCCCTCAATCCCAGCCTGTTTCTTTCTTCAAAGAGTATTCCGCAACACTCGTGCTCCGTCAAGCGCCGTCCGAAGGAAAGCTTCTTGCGAGCCCCCCCTACAGGTGGAATCATCAGTTCGCCTGTCGAGTCTTCCTCTCAGCTATTTCCGCCTTCAACTTTTCGATCACCTCCTGGACGGCCAAGGCCCCCAGGTCGCCGTCGATCCGGTCGCGCAGGGCAACCGTGCCGTTTTCCTGCTCCCGCCCGCCGATAACGAGCATGTACGGCACTAGGGCCAACTGGGCGTCGCGGATCTTGGCCCCGATTTTTTCCGGTCGATAGTCGCCCGACACGCGGAGCCCGGCCTCACGCAAGGTCTGCTCGACCCTGCGGGCGTACTCCTCGAATTTCTGGCTCACGACGACCACCCGGGCCTGCTCGGGCGCCAGCCAGAGGGGAAACGCCCCGGCAAAATGTTCAATTAACATGCCGGTGAACCGTTCGAGCGAGCCGAACGGGGCGCGGTGGATCATCACCGGCCGGTGCGGCTGATTGTCCGGGCCGATGTATTCCAGGTTGAATCGCTCGGGGCCGGGCAGGTTGTAGTCCAACTGCACGGTGCCCAACTGCCACTCGCGACCAATACAGTCACTGGCCACGAAGTCAGCCTTGGGCCCGTAGAAGGCCGCCTCGCCCACTTCGATTTCCAGGTTCGGCAGGCCCAGGTCGCGGCAGACCGACTCCAATGCGGCTTCGGCCTTGTCCCAATTGGCCGGGTCACCAACGTACTTGTCGCTCTTCGGATCGCGGAAACTCAACCGCACGCGGTAGTCATTCAGGCCCAGCGTGCTCAGGACGAATTGAGTCATATCCAGACAGCCGCGGAACTCGTCGGCCACCTGGTCTTCGGTGCAGAAGATGTGGGCGTCGTCCTGGGTGAAACCTCGTACGCGGGTCATCCCGCTGATCTCGCCCGACTGCTCGAACCGATGGACCAGACCCAACTCGGCGATCCGCAACGGCAGGTCGCGATAGCTCCGGGGCTTCGACTGATAGATCCGGATGTGGTGAGGGCAATTCATCGGCCGCAACAGGTAGCGGTCGCCGTCGCTCATCTCGATCGGCGGGAACTGGCTGTCGGCATAGTAAGGGTAATGGCCCGAGGTCTCGTAGAGATGCACCCGGCCGATCGTTGGGGTGTAAACCGGCTGGTATCCTCGCTTGATCAACTCCCCGTATATAAAACCCTCAAGCTCCCGGCGGATCGTGGCGCCCTTGGGCAACCAAAGGACCAGGCCCGAGCCGACCTCGGGATCGATCAGAAACAACTCGAGCTGCTTGCCGAGCACGCGGTGGTCGCGCCGCTTGGCCTCTTCGAGCCGTTGGAGATGCTCTTCCAGGTCCTTTTTGTCGAACCAGGCGGTGCCGTAAAGCCGTTGGAGTTGCTGTTTCGAGGCGTCGCCCTTCCAGTACGCGCCGGCGACCGAAAGGAGCTTGAACGCGCCGATCGCGCCGGCGCTGGGCACGTGCGGCCCTCGGCACAGGTCCAGGAACTCGCCTTGCCGATAGAAGCTGACCGTCTCTTGATCGGCCAGTCCTTCCTGGATGTGTTCGACCTTGAGTGTCTGGCCCAACTCGGTGCAAAGCTGGATGGCCTTCTCGCGGGGCTCCTCGATGCGTTCAAACGGCCCGTCTTCCTTCACGATCCGGGCCATCTCGGCCTCGATCTTCGGGAAGTCAGCATCACTCAAGGGGTGCTCGCAGTAAAAGTCGTAGTAGAACCCGTTATCGACCGTGGGCCCGAACGCGAGTTGGACCCCGTCGAACAGCCGCATGACCGCCCTGGCCATGACGTGGGCGCACGAATGGCGCATAACGTCAAGCGCTTCGGGGTCTTTTTTGGTCAACAGGCGAAACTCGATCTCGCCTTCACTCGGCAAGAGCGTGTCGGCCCCGAGGAGTTGCCCATCGGCCACGGCGGCAATCGTCGCCTTGGCCAGGCGGGGCCCGATGTCGGCAGCAATGTCCAGCGGTCGGACGCGACGCGAATACTCCAGAACATTCCTGTCAGGGAGTTTTATTTTAACCATAACCCTCAGTTTGCCTTGTTTGACAACTCCGTCCGACCCATCGCCGATACAAAGGACGACAGGAAACCGACGGATGAAGTTCGGTTCTCATAAGTATAGGACGGGGAATTGGGTTGTAGCAATAGGGAAGGGATTGGGGGCTAGGGGCTCGGGACTGGGGGCTAGAGATTGGAACCGAGCGGGGGACGTAAGTCCCCTGTTCCGTCACGCGGAGTTCCTTGGTGCAGGTGGAAGTGTTGCGTGTGGGGGTGGTTGGGGCTACTGTGGTGGCCATGGATTCCTCATTCCCGGTTGACGACTTAGGACGATTCGCGCGGCAGGTCTGCTTCGAAGGTCTTGGGGTCGAGGGGCAACGCCGGTTGCGAGCGGGACGGGCGCTGGTCTGCGGGTGCGGGGCGCTGGGTAGCATCGTAGCCGGGACCCTGGTCCGCGCCGGGGCCGGCCTGGTGCGGATCGTCGACCCTGACGTGGTCGAAGAGGTCAATCTCCAACGACAGGTCCTTTTTGACGAGCAAGACGCGGCCAGTCGAGCGCTAAAGGTCACGGCCGCGGCGGCCAAGCTGCGACTGGCCAATTCGGACGTGACAGTCGAGCCGATCCTCGCCCGGGCGACGCACGAAAACATCTTCTCGCTCTGCGAGGGAATCGACGTGATCGTCGACGCGACGGACAATTTTCCATCGCGTTTTCTTCTGAACGACGCGTCCATTCACTTGAACATACCCTGGATCTACGGCGGGTGTCTCGGGGCCCAGGGCCAGACGATGACAATCCTGCCCGGCCGGACGGCCTGTCTCCGGTGCCTTATGCCCGAGTGCCCACTGGTCGAGGCCACGCCCACCTGTGTCACGGCCGGCATCCTCGGCCCGATCGTTGGGGTGATCGCTTCGATCGAAGCCCTCGAGGCCATCAAGATCCTGAGCGGCCGTGAGGAGGCCGTCTCCCGCAATCTGACCGTGATCGACCTCTGGACCAACAAAATCCGCCAGATCAACACCCGCTCGCTCCGCGACCAGGTCGACTGCCCTGCCTGCAAACAAGGTCAGCTCTCCTGGCTGTCGGGATCATCATCCCCTGGTATACTGCCGGAATGAGCACTGACGCCACGCAGCCTCAGGGGGGTGACGAGCGACGCCGGTCGCAGCAAATCAGTCTGCAGCGGGACCGGCCGCCGCTTGCCGTGCCGGGCTACGAGCCCGAGCAGTTCCTCGGCATGGGGGCCTACGGCGAGGTCTGGGTGGCGATCGAGCGGAACACGGGCAGGCGGGTCGCGGTCAAGTACTACACCCATCGCGGAGGGCTCGACTGGTCGTTGCTCTCGCGCGAGGTCGAGAAGCTGGCCTTCCTCTTCGCCGACCGGCACGTCGTCCAGCTCCTGCATGTCGGCTGGGACGCCGATCCGCCCTACTACATCATGGAGTACCTCGAACAGGGCTCCCTGGCCGAGCGGCTCCACGAGCAAGGCGCCCTGCCGGTCGCCGAAGCGGTCGAATTGTTCCGCAACGTGGCTATCGGACTAGTTCATGCCCACGACAAGGGCGTCCTGCACTGCGACTTGAAGCCGGCCAACATCCTGCTGGACCAGGACGGCAACCCGCGGCTGGCCGATTTTGGTCAGTCACGGCTCTCAACGGAACAAGCCCCTGCGTTGGGCACGCTTTTCTACATGGCCCCCGAGCAGGCCAAGCTGACCGAGACGCCTGACGCCCGATGGGACGTCTACGCCCTGGGCGCGGTCCTCTACACCATGCTGACCGGCCACCCACCCCATTGGTCGAACCAGACCGTGCGGGACTTGGACAAGATCGACGACTTGAAGCGGCGGTTAAGCGTCTACCGACGCTTCCTGCGGCGGTCGCCCCCTCCGGTCGAGCATCGCCGGGTGCGGGGCGTCGACCGGGCGCTGGCCGAAATCATCGACCGGTGCCTGGCGATCGATCCGGCCGATCGGTTCCCCGACGTTCAGGCCGTTTTGGCCGCGTTGGACGCCCGGCAAACACGTCGCGCCCGTCGGCCCGCCCTGTTGCTCGGCGCAATCGGCCCGGCACTGTTGTTGAGCGTGGTCACCTGGTTTGCCTGGCAAGGTTTCTCCGGGGCCATGCAGAAATCCAACGACGCACTCATCAAGGGAGCCCACCTGGCCAATCGGGCCGACGCGAGAAACTTGGCCAACCTGGCCGGCAAAGATCTGGGCATCCGTATCCGTGCGGTCGAAGCCTTGGCCGAGTCGCCCGAGTTGCGCCGCGCCCTGGTCAAGGCCGTCGGACCGGATTCTGAACTCGCGCCGCTTCTCGAACGGTTGAGTGATCCAACGCTCCCAGAAGAGGAATTGGAACCGCTCCGCACGGCATTCTTCGAAGACAACCGAATACGGCTTGCCCTGCAGGATGTCTTTTCTGCCAAGGTGACTGCCGAGGTGACCAAGCAGCGAATCGGCGAGACATCGGGCTGGTTCTTGAACGACGTCCGCGGCGTGCAGGTGGCCCGAGTGCCCGCGCCGAGAAAGCTGACCATCGGCAAGAACTTCGGCTGGCGGACCTATTTTTGTGGTACTGTCGATGATCATGAGAAATCATGGCGGCCCGGCCCCGACGACCACATCACCCAAACCCATCTTTCGGCCGTCTACCAAAGCCAGGCCAACGACCGGTGGATCGTGGCCATCTCGGCACCGGTGTTCGCCGATTCGCAGAAGAAGGTTTTTCTGGGCGTGGTGGCCGTGATGGTCGAGGTAGGCCGTTTTGTCGATTTCCAGGGCGACGACCCCCATCGGCTGGCCGTCCTGGTCGACTGGCGCAAGGGTCGCAATCGGGGACTTATCCTCCAACATCCGGCTATGGAGGAACTGCTCCGCCGCCGCCGCCACCTGCCCGAGGAGAAGCTTCGCGAATACCGGGTTGATCTCATCAAACAGGCCGACGAAGCGGGAGGCCGCTTGACCGGCTACGTGGATCCGCTGAGCAACATCCCCGCCGGCCGGCAACGCTGGCTGGCCGAGTCGGCGCCCGTGCGGATCGAAGGTCGGCCGGTCGACCGGAACGACTGCTTTATGGTCGTGATGCAGGAAGCCTACCAAGGCAGAATCGGCTCGACCTTGGCCAATCTCAAAACCAACCTGCTCCGCTGGGGGCTGGCCGCGCTGGCTGCGATCGCGGCGATCATGGTCGGACTATGGTGGCTGGCCCTGCGAATGCTGGGTGGCTCGACCACTTCACGAAGCCGCCCTCCACGCCCCGTGACGGCCTCCTCCGAACCAACTCCCTCCCACACTCCCGGCTCCTCCGCCAGCGCCACGCCCGGCCAACCGACTGAAGCGGTGGAGTAGGGAACCTTCAAGGGCACTGCCGGCGCACGACGCCATCAACCGGTAAGAAGCCGATGCGCTTTCAGAATGAGTCTCTTGAGCCGGGTTCTCACTCGGATCAACCACGAATCGTAAATCGGCACATCTTTGTACGCGGGAAGGTCGGGATACTTCCTTTCCCAGGAAAAGTCCGCCGGCAGAAACGTGTCGCGAAGTTTCTCGAACACGGCTGTCCCGGGAAAGAGAATGACCTTGTTCGCGACGATTGTCTCGCTCCCTTTCACCCCGGCGCGCAGCAGCGTCACCACGGTCCGAAGAACGTCGACAAGCGTCTCGCCCGGAAAGTTGAGTATGAGCGAGCACCGCGTGACGATGCCGTGTTTCTTCACGATCCGCAGAGCGCGGATTTGCTGAGACGACGTAATTCTCTTGTTCATAAGCTTTAGGACTCGGTTGGATCCGCTCTCAAACCCGAAGGAGAGCATGCGGCATCCCATTTCCCTCGCGATTTTGATCTTCTGCTCGTCTACGGCGTCCGCCCGAGTGTAGGCACCCCACTGGAACTCAATACCCCGGGCCCTGACTTCCTCGTGGATCGCGTTCAACCGCTTGCTTTTCAACAGAAAATGGTCGTCGTAGATGAAGACCATCTTGCCCGGAAAAGTCTGCAAGACCTTCTCCAACTCGTCGACGAAAACCCGGGGCGACATCCAGCGGATCGTTCGGAAGTTCATCAGGCGGGCCGCGCAAAAACTGCAATCGAATGGGCAGCCGCGCGAACTCAACAACGGCACGATTTCCGGTTCGCCCTTGATGGGCAGCGTCAACTGATAGTCCTCCGCTCGCTTCAGCAGGCTCCAGTCGATAAGCGAGATGTCGTCGATGTCCTTCTTCACCGTCTGCAAGGGATTGAGGCAATAGGCCGTTTCCGACAAGAACGCGATGTCCTGGATGTCGGAGAAATCGTGGTTACCGGCTTCCAGGTGATCCAAAATCTTCAGAAGAGAGATCTCGCCGTCGTTGAACACGTAGAAGTCGACGGGGACGTTCCGAGGAAATTCGCGCACGATCGTGTGATGGGCTCCGCCAACGGCGATCTTCAAATCGGCGAAATCCCGCCGCAGCCGCTTTGCCAGATCGTATGCGCTGTGACGCTCGTGCGAGTTGCAGGTTATTCCCGCCAGGGCGACGTCGTTGGCCTGGATGAATTCGGCCAGATGGGAGTAGTCGTCGTCGAGTTGCATGTCATAGTAGTGAACTCGATGCCCCGACACGCGGTTAATGAAGCTGGCGATGTACAAAAGTCCGATCTGAAAACCAAAACCCTTCGCGGATCCGAAGGTGCTGCACTTGATGACGACGGCGTTCATTCCGTGAATTGTCTAAATGAAAGAGCATCGAAAATGAAGGCTGGACGTTGACAAACGGGAGTCACAGTCCGGGAAACACAACAAGGTCATTCTGACCGGGTTGGGCAAATGCCGCAAGATTGGTGTTGCCCCAGCAGTGGTGCCCAGTGAAGAACTTTCCCGAAATGCCGACAAGGCTTCTCAGGCTCCAGGATTTTCAGAACCTGCATACCCGGGAGGCGGACCTATCGGTGGTGGGCTTTCTGGTTCGGGCATGGGCTGGCCGATCTCGCGGAGGTGGGCGAGGTCCGATTCGGCGATGAGGAGGTTCGTCAGCAGCGCGTTTGCGTTGGTCGACACGTCCCCATCCTTATCCACCGTCTCGGTGACCATCTGGACCGTGACATAAGCACTGTCCGAGCAGGTGGCGCAGTGGGCCAGGTCGACGCGCAGGTAGACCGACGCCTCGGGCGGGGCGACCGACAGCTCCATCAGAACTGTAAGGTCCCCGGTTTTAAGCCGCTCGAGCACGGCTTCCTGTCCCGGCCCGATCACCAGCCGCCGCACGTCTTCTTCAAGCTGATTCCACGTCCCGCACCGCTCACAGAACGTCAATGTGGCCGTCACGCCATAGGCGATCAGCGTGGCCAACCCGATAATAACGCCCGCTTCAATCAACCAGACAATCGCCAGGACTATGCCGGTGACCGGCTTTTCCCCGAATCCCCAGTAGCCTTCTTCGTAGAAGATGGCTATGTGATGAGCCAGCCAACGTGGATGAAAGGCCAGAACGTAGTCGGGAAAACCTACCCTTGCGATCAAGTCCACGCCCCAGGCAATATAGAGCCCCATCAGGCCGAAGATCAGCCCGAACACACCGATGACCATTGGGTTGCGGATCTTCCCCGCTTTGGCCGTGTGACCGATGGCCATGCCGATGGCGACCCCGAACCCGGCGGTGGCCAGGAAATTTACGTAAATGAACGGCACATGGACGATCAGCAGCGAGTAGACAATGGCCAAAACGCAGGCCGTTGCCAGCCCGGCCAAAAACGTCATGACCAGCCCGACTGGCGACACAGCGCCCGAATGGCGATAGTATTCCATCGCGTTCTCCCCCATTGCGGTACAGAACCCTAAACCACTGTGGGGTCATTGTGCCTCGATCCGCCTAAATGTGCAAGCCTGGTCACGGCAACACGATGCGCCCAGGCTTGGGTCAAACCCACGACAAATAAACCGCCCGTCCGCATCGCGAAGCACCCGCCCACCGGGGGAATTGACAGTTTAGCCGGGGGGTTCCATAATGGCGATCTCTATTCTCGGCATTGTGGCCTTTGCGCACGGCGGCGTCGCGGGAGAGACGAACGCCGGATGGTACGGAGACGGGAAGAGGCACGACCGTCTACCGTAATTCTATTAGGGTTTGCGCATCTTTGGTGAGGGGAGACTGCCATGAAGCATCTTGTGAAACTACTTGTTGTCTTGGCGTGCGTTGTTGCGTGGAGCACCGGCGCGGTGGCCGAGGACCGTTGGCCGCCGCCTTGGGATCTATCGCTTCCGAATCAGACCCTCCAGACCTGGGACTTCGCCAAGTACTGGACTGAGTTGCCGCCGATCGGCACGACAATGGAACCGGGGTGGGAAGTCCTCCCCTTGGGACCGGTTGAAAATCCATACGGCCAGCCGACCCTGACGTTCCTGGATCCCGTGACCATTCAGGAAGTGGATGGACCGGACGGCGAGTCTATCGTGACCGTGCATATTGACGGTGACGGCACCGGCGGTGGATACGGGAAAGTAAGCATTTTCATCCCGAACTTCCCCGAACCGAACGCGGTCAAGAAGGTCTTCTGGCAGATGACGGCCGACAAGTCGGCCACGCCCAAGGGCGATCCGCCGACGACCAATCCGCCGGGAACGAACGTGCCGACGAACTATCCACAGATCGGACTGGGTGGCACGTGGTACACGTACAACGGTATGATCGAGATTCGCCCCAACCCGGAAGGGGAGTGGCTCACGTTTGAGTTGGCCGCCAGCACGAACATTGACCAGATCGTGGTTAAGACGGTCTGCACAAATGTGCCCGAACCCTCGACATTTGTACTAATCGGCTGCGGCCTGGTCAGCCTCCTTGTGGTCATCCGGCGGCGGCGCTAGTCGGCACGATCCCTTGATTACCAGATAAACGAAAACCACCCCCGGCCCACGCGACCGGGGGTGGTTTTTTATACGCGGCGTCGGCATTGTCGACTCGCCTCACATCAGTTTGCTTGCTCAGGTGGTCTTGAGGTTCCCTGGCCCCAGGGCTATGCTCGTCGTCGAATGGTCTTTCGAAAAACTGTCTAGCCCCACGGACACACGCCATGGCCGACTTGATTGCCCAGGGTGAGCAGGCCCAGCAGCGCTGGCGCCGTGGGCTGACCCAGGAACAGACGTTCGTGCTGGGCCGTGCGGCCGGGCCTTGGGCCGTGCCCTGGGATCAGCACATCTCGCGGCGACACGTCGAGCTGCGTCTGGCCGGCGGCCGGCTCCACGTGAACCGGCTCGGCGGGACGCGGAATCCGGTTTATTTTCGCGGCAAGGAGGCCGACCAGTTCGAGCTGGCTCCAGGCGAGCACTTCGTGATCGGCACGACCACCTTCACGCTGACCGACCAGCGCGTCTCGGTCACGATGGACGTCCCGCAGCCCGTCCAGCAACAGGCTTACAGCTCGAAATACCTAAAACAGCTCCCCTTCCGCAATGCCGACCACCGGATCGAGATCCTCAGCCGTTTGCCGCAAGTGATCTCCGGCGCCACGGGCGAGGTGGAACTGTGCGTCCGTCTGGTCAGCATGTTGCTGGCCGGGGTGCCCCGGGCGGGCACGGCGGCGGTCGTGGCGGTCGAAGGTCCGTTGGGCGACGCGGCCGGGCCCTCGCCGCCGGTCCGTGTGTTGCACTGGGACCAGCGGCTCATCGACGAGGGAGATTTTCAGCCCAGCCAACGGCTGATCCTCGAAGCGCTCCGCGGCCGGCAGAGCGTTCTTCACGTTTGGGCAGGCACGACGGCCAACGCGACCGAGACGGGCGATTCCTTCACCGCCAGCGGCAACCTGGATTGGGCCTTCTGCGTGCCCGTGCTCGATCGGGCCGATGGCGAATCGAGCTGCGCCGCCTGGGCTATCTACGTGGCAGGCCGGTTCGGCATCGAATTGCCCTCCGGCCATGCTTCGTCCGACCCGAACGACGTCCGCGAGGACATGAAGTTCACCGAACTGGTCGCCGCAACGCTCCGCTCGTTGCGGCAGATGCGGCTCTTGGAACGACAACACGCCAACCTGAGCCAGTTCTTCTCGCCCGTGGTGATCGACACGTTGACCAACGAGGATCCCGAGCTGGCCTTGGCCCCGCGCGAAACGCATGTTTCGGTCCTGTTCTGCGACTTGCGGGGTTTCGCTCGGCAGACCGAACAACACGCCGGCAACCTGATGGGCCTGCTCGAACGGGTCAGCGGCGCCTTGGGTGTGATGACCCACCAGATCCTCGACCAGGGAGGCGTGGTGGGCGATTTCCAGGGGGACGCCGCCATGGGCTTCTGGGGTTGGCCGATTACCCAGGAGGACGACGTCCTGAGGACTTGCCGCGCGGCATTGGCTATTCGGCGTGAGTTCGCCGCCGCTGCCCAGCAATCGCACAGCCCGTTGGCCGAGTTCCACGCCGGAATCGGCATCGCCTCGGGCCCTGCCGTAGCCGGCAAAATCGGCACGGTCGACCAGGTGAAGGTGACCGTCTTCGGGCCGGTCGTCAATCTGGCGTCACGGCTGGAGGGCATGACGAAGATCGTACGAGCGCCGATCTTGCTCGATGAGGCAACCGCCCAATCGGTTCGACGACAAGTGCCTCGTGAAACGGCTCGCGTGCGGCGGCTGGCCGTGGTCCGGCCCTACGGGCTGGACACGCCACTGGAGATCAGCGAGTTGCTCCCACCGGAGGAGGACCACCCCCAACTGACCAACGAACACTTGGCCTGTTACGAAGCGGCCCTGGACGCGTTTTTGGAAGGCGATTGGTCCAGCGCGCTGCGGCGTTTGCACCAGGTGCCAACCGACGACCTGGTGACCGACTTCCTGACCGTCTACATCGGTCGCCACAACCGCACACCCCCGCGAGGCTGGGACGGCGTGATTCCGCTGGAACGCAAGTAGCGGCCAGCCTA
>JAFGFF010000353.1 GCA_016931075.1 Pirellulales bacterium
TCCCCAATCCCCAATCCCCCTCCCCCCATGCCCCATCCCGCTGCCTTGCCACCAGACGAGTTGCTCCGCGCGTGTCGGTTCCAGACTGGCCGACGCAGTGGGCCCGGGGGCCAGCACCGCAATAAGGTCGAGACGGCTGTCGTCTATCTTCACGAGCCGACCGGGATCCGGGCCGAGGCGACCGAGCGGCGTAGCCAGGCGGCCAACCGCCAGGTGGCCCTGTTCCGGCTCCGCGTGAACCTGGCCCTGGAAGTCCGCGGGCAGGCAGCATTGGCCGACCTGCCCAGCGCATTGTGGCAAAGCCGGTGTGGGCCCGGGGGCCGGATCGCCATTTCGGCCGAGCATGACGATTTTCCAGCCCTGCTGGCCGAGGCGCTGGATGCGTTGGCCCTGTGCGACGACGAGCCGGCCCGGGCGGCGGCCGTGCTGGGCTGCACCAGCTCCCAATTGATCCGACTGCTAAAAAAGGAACCTCGCGGACTGGCCTGGCTCAACGCCCGGCGTCAATCCCGAGGGCTGGGCACGCTCCGCTAGACGTCGTGCATGTGGATCGGTAATACGGCCCAAAAAATCCGCAGAACTCCACTTCCGCAATTCGACGAAGGTCTTATACTTCCAGTAGTGATCTTCACTGCGACCGACGTGCCGCAAAGACGAGTCTCCTTGAGTCGGTTTCCCGCCGGAACTCCCACCTTGGGCCCTTGAGGCAAGCCCCTTTCTGACGCTGCATTTTCCGTGTTTCTAGCCGTGCAGTCGTCGATCAGGCAAACCCCAACGACCCCTGGGACCGACGTGCTGCCGGCCATCCGCGAACAGTGCGAGGAGGTGCCACGGTGAGTCTGAGGGTCGGAGAGCTGGGTTTCTTGAAGGAACTGGCGGGCCGGTTCCAAATCCCCGCCCCCGAGTTCGTTGTCGAGCCGGTCGCCCAGTCGATCGTCAAGGACCGGCTCGAAAAATGGGGCTCGGGAATCATCAAGCCGGACGTTTTGACCGGCAAGCGAGGCAAGGCGGGCGTGATTCGCACGGTGACCGACTACCGGGAAGCCGTCCGGATGCTCAAGCAGGTGGCCGCCACCGAAGTCTCCGGTCAACAGCCCCGCACGGCCTACATGGTCCAGGCGGTCCCGGCCGACATGGAGGTCTTCTCGGCCATCACCTACAGCTCCCGAACGCTTGGGCCCACGATGACCATCTCCCTCCAGGGGGGCATGGACATCGAATCGGTCGGCGAAGCGGGAAAGGTCTCGATCCCCGTGGGCATTTTCCGCGGCTTGAACGCCTACGAGGCGTCCGAGGCCTTGTCCCATCTGGGCATGGAAGGACAGCTCAACGCGAAGCTCGCCCGGGCGTTGGTCGGCCAGTGGGACATGTTCAGCTCGACCGGGATGCTCAGTTGTGAGATCAACCCCTGGCGCGTCACCCACGACGGCGGGGTCTACGCCTGCGACTTCAAAGCCACGTTCGACGGCAACAACCGCAAGTCGCACGACTTGGGTATCCGCTGGCCGGAATACCCCACAAACGAGACGTCCTTCGAAGAGGAAATGAAGGCCTGGGCCACGTCGAGCTATCAGGGCCAGGCGCACGTCTCGGACCTGGGCGGCAAGAAGATCCTGCCGATCCTCTTCGGCGGCGGGGCCAGCACGATCATCATCGAGACCCTGAACCAGCTCGGCGGCGACCCAATCTTCCTCTCCGACTTCGGCGGGAACCCTCCCTACGACCGCATGAAGCAGACGGCCGCCATCTGTTTCAAGCACCACCTCGCCCGCGCGTCGCTCCTCTTGATCCTCGGCGGCAAGGCCAACAATACGCGGATCGACGTTACGTTCGCCGCCATCGGCGACGCGTTGCAGGAATGGGTCGATGAAAATGGGCCGCTGCAAATCCCGGTCGTGGTCGGGCGCGGCGGGCCGGGGCTGGTCCAAGGCTTCGGGCACCTGAAGAAGACTCTGGACAACCTCGGCATGCCCTACGTGTTCTTCGGTCCTGATTCGCCCATCACGATGGTCGCGGCCTACGCGGCCGAACTGGCCAGCCTGGTTGCTGATATCGAGAGTCCAGAGGAGCAGGAGAACGTCGCATCATGAAAGCGCAGTCGTTGGAAGGTCTGCTCAAGGACGGAGACCGCGTGGCCGTCTCGAACATCACCGGGCGCGAGGCCAGCAACGTCTCCTACATCTCGCAGGTCTACTGCAACAACATCGTGGCCGGCTGGTCGCTGGGCAAGGCCGGACGGACGATCAATGTCCCAGGCGGACGCGACATCCCCGTCTTCGGCCAGTTCGACCAGCTCATGACCCAACTGCCCGACGACCGAAAACCCAACAAGGTCGTCGTCTACTCCCCGCCCGAGGCCGTCTACGGCGACGTCAAGGAAGCCATCGAGCACGGCAAGGGCTACATCGACACGATCTACGTCATCACCGAGAACGTCTCGGTCGAGGTGACCGCCAAGCTCCGGCGTCTGTGCGATTTAGACGATTTCGACATCGTCGGCTGCAACACGCTGGGCGTGATCAACGCCCACGACGGCGTCCGCATCGGGGCCGTCGGAGGCGATTCGCCAGCCGAGTCGTTCGCCCCGGGCAGCGCGTGCGTCATCTCGAACTCGGGCAACATGGTCAACACGATCGCCAGCTACTTGCAGTCGGCCGGGTTGGGGATTTCCTACGGCATCGCCACGGGCAAGGACCCGTTGATCCTCACACCGCTCAAGGAGCTGCTGCCCTTGGCCGAACGCGATCCACGCACTCGGCTGGTGGTCCTCTATGTCGAGCCCGGCGGCATGTACGAGTCCGACGCCCTGGAGATCGCCCGGCAGTCCGGATTCACCAAGCCGATCCTCGTCTTCGTGGCCGGTTCGTTCGCCGAAGGGTTGGAAATCTCGCTGGGCCATGCCGGCGCGGTGGCCAACGGCGGATGCACGTCGGCCTCGGCCAAGATGAAGCTGTTCGACGATTACTTCGGCCTGGAGGTCTTCGATCCACTGAAGCAGAAGGAGACGGCTGAGCGATTGGCTGAAACCCGAAAGGGCCTGCGCGTCAACACGCTGCACGACCTGGTGCCGGCCGCCGCGACGCTCATCTCGGCCATGGAGTGGGAAAGCGACATGACGCCGAAAAGCCCGCTGGTCCTGCGCCCCTGGCTGGGCAACCTCGGCTGGCTCAGCGGCAAGGCGCCGGCGCATCTGGTTCCCCACATCGACACGATCCCCGAGCCGTACGGCTCGCTGGTCAAGAAGTACATCCACTCCGGCCTGGGCCGGACCACGTCGCGCCAGCCGATGCGCAACGCCTCGCACGCCTCGTCCAACGACGGCGTCACGCCGCGCATCTGGGGCTATTCGACGCTCAAACTGATGGAGTCCCGCTCGTTCGTCGAGTCGGTTCTTCTCTATTGGTTGGGCAAACCGGTCGACAACCCGTTCGAGAGCCGGCTGGTCGAGATGTGTCTGATCGCCTCGCTGACCAATGGCCCCGGCACGATCTCCGCCCAGGGCGCCAAACTGGCCGCCTCGGCCGGCAACGAGCCGAACACGGCCCTGATGGCCACCCTCGGCGCGATCGGCGCCGTTCACGGCGGCAACGGCAAGAAGTCGGCCAAGCTGCTGATTGACATTTTCGCCAACTCCGGACTGACCGACCCGTACAACCGCGATCACGGGATCGATCTGGACGAGCTGGCCGTGGGGTTCGTCTCGAAGTTCAAGAAATCGAAATCCGCGGCAAAAGAGGCGGGCGTCGACTATCGAAAGGTCCCCTGCCTCGGACACCCCATCTTCAACAAGGACACGGTCAACTACGACCCGCGCGAACGGGTGATCAACAATTACATGGAAGACAAGGGGCTATACAACATCTTCTTCGACTTCTATCACCGGTTGGCCCAGGAGCTGTTCAACCAGCAGGCGACCAACAAGGTCCACGCCGTGAACGTCGACGCGGCCATCGCGTGCGTCCTGATGGGCATCGCCTGGCCTAGGCTGGTCGACAAGCAGATCACCGTCGAGCGGGCGTTGGATCTGCCCTTCCTCATCTTCGCCCTGGGCCGCGTCGCCGGCGGCGCGGGCGAATACCTCGACCACCGCGAGTACGGCACCGACATGGACATGCGAGTCCCCGTCTCCGAATGCCGCACGTTGGGCCGGGCAAAGGACTGATTCGACCGCTGTCGTAGGTCAATTCGTAGGGTGGGGCACACCTGCCCCTCCAAGGTGCGAGCCGTTGTTGGTCTCGGTGGGGCAAGTGTGCCCCACCCTACGGCCTGCTCGGGTACATCGTCCGTCGTTTCCGGAATGCTCCCATTCTTGCCCACTCCCCCAACGGCGCCCTGTGGAGGCTATTCTTGCGAGGCAGCATTTCGGGGCGTTTCCGCGCTCGCAGATTGTGGGGGAGTGAAACGATGTCAAGACGCCATTTTGCAATCATCCTGTTTATGACGTGCATCGGGCTGGGCTGTGGCCAGGGGGATTCGCTCGAGGCAAGACGGCCCGAGCGAGTCACCGAGCGCGACGTCTACGTGGCCGACGCACAACCGGACGAGTTGGCGGCCGTCATGGAAAAGGCCACCGCCGAGGTGGTGCGTTGCGTCGAGCAGAAAGACTCCCTTTCCAGCGGCTCGCTTTCGGTCGAGCGGATCGCCCGACAGGCGTTTACCGGCGCGATTGCCGCCGACAAGATCCTTGCGCATCCCGATGCCACGTCCGAGCAGAAGCAGCACGCCAACCAAATGAAGACCATGGTCTTGTTTGCCGGCGCGCAGTACGACGAATGGGCGTTCCTCCCACGGCTCCAGAAACACGTCGAAACGCTGCGGCGTGAGCAGCCCAAGGCCGATACGACCGGCCTGGCCGTGGCCTGTTTGCTGGAGCTTCGCTGCCGGGCACGCGACGTGCCGAAACAGGAAATCTTCCCGCTTTTAGCCGACTTCGCCAAGTCGTTTCCCGACAACCCGGCCGGCGCAAAGCTCTTCGCGTCCTATGCCGAGAAGCTCCTGGCAAGCGGCGACACCGACGGGGCAGCCGAGTGCTACCGGCAAGGTCTGGCTGCCTACGCCGATCAGCCAGGGGGCGAGTTGCTGCGGGGCCAATCGGATCGGCTCGAATCGGCCCTGGCCCACCGCGCGGCCGAACGGGCACGCAACGAGGACGCCGAACAGGCTTTCGTCGCACGGGTTCTTCAACGCCTTGGCGGTCAACAGGACGGCTACTTCGTCGTCTACGCCGAGGAAAACGCCCGACCGCCGCGCCATGGCGGGATGTATTTCGTTCGCTTTGAATGCGAAGTGCTGCACGGCGCCGGCGCGGTGGTCAACTACGTCCGGGCACTGCCCGACAACTGGTCCTGGCAACTCGTCGGCCGCTTCTCCGACGACGAGGCCGGTCACCTAGCCGCCCGCGACCTCTGTCAGGACGTTCTCAAGAAAAAACGTCCTCCGAAAAAATAGCCGCTGGGAAAACCTCCCCCCAGTTTGGGATTCTCTTCCGCTCATGTCGTGTTTTGCACGGTTCATGACGCAGCGATGCTCTCCGACCGGCTTCCGGTGGTTGGCTGAACCGTCCGGGACGGATACCATGAGACAAGCAGAAGGGCTGCGAAAGGCAGTCCCCGTTTCTCGGCGAATGTTATTGATATGGAGCGACCGCGATGCGCATCGTTCTTGCCTTGATAGTCTGCATGTCGTCTATCGGCTTCGACACAGAGGCCGTGGCGACCGACAGACTGGCTGAAGGTTTTGCGAGTCCGCCAGCCCAAGCGCGTCCGTGGGTTTACTGGTGGTGGCTCAACGGCAATGTCACCCGCCAGGGTATCACGCGCGACCTGGAGGAGATGAAGCGACAGGGGATCGGCGGGGTGCTGATTTTCCATGCCGGCGGCGGACGCGGCGCGCCGATGGGCCCCAAGTTCCTCTCACCGGAATGGCGTGGGCTTTTCCGCCATGCGATCCGTGAGGCGGGAAGACTCGGAATCGACGTGAGTGTCAATATGTGCGACGGCTGGGACGCCGGCGGGCCGTGGATCCGGCCCGAGCAGGCCAACCTGATGCTGGTCCACTCAGAGACCCAAATTGATGGTCCGGGCAAGCAGACGGTCATGCTGCCACGGCCCAAGACGGTCGACGACTACTACCGCGACGTGACCGTGCTGGCGATTCGCGAGCAGGGCCGCTTCCCGGTTGTGCCAGTTCGCATCGCGGTCAGTTCGACTCATGGCGGCTACGCTGACCAGCAGAATTGGCCCTCGGAACAACTCGCCGACCGCGATCCGCGGACGATCTGGAAGGCCGGAAAAGGTCCCGAGCAATGGGTGCAATACGAGTATGCCCAACCGCTTCGCGTCACGTCGGTTCTCGTTGTCGCGTCGACTCGAGCCCAACCAGTCGCTTGCGAGTTGGGCGCCTCGCAGGACGGACATGATTTTCGTCGCGTAGCGGTCTTTCGAGTAGCTGGCGACAAGCCCCAAAAAGTCACGGTCGCTCCGACCTCCGCACGATTCTTTCGTTTGTCGATCCGACGGTCTGACGGCAAGGAGCCGGTTGAACTGGCCGAGATGTGGCTGCTTCGCGACGGGGACGAGGCCAAGCTTCGCCCAGGCGTGAAGTGGTGGTGGTTCAAGTCGGGCAACTACAGTTTCTGGGACTGGCCCCGCCGAGGACCGGCCGTGCTCGACGAGACCTACTCTGACGCCGGATCGGATTGGGACTGCCGTGGAAGCGAAGTGGTCGACCTGACATCGAAGATGGACGCCTCGGGCAAACTCGACTGGGACATGCCGCCGGGCCGATGGAGCGTATTGCGGTTCGGATCGACGCTCGAAGGCCAACGAACCCGCGCGGCGGCGGCCACCGTCGGCTACGAGAGCAATATGCTCGACTCGGCCGGGATCGAACGCCACTTCGAGCACGTCGCCCGACCTATTCTTGACGACGCGAAGGCGGCCTCGCCAGGCACACTGAAGTATTTGCACATCGACAGCTACGAACTGGGGTGCGACGTCCGAGGTCAGCAACCGACCTGGTCCAAGGCGTTTCGGGAAGAGTTTCGTGCCCGCCGAGGTTACGACCCGTTGCCCTACCTCCCGGCCATGGCCCGGCGAATCGTCGACGACCGCCAGCGAACCAACCGGTTCCTCTGGGACTATCGCCGGACGATCGGTGACCTGATGGCCGAGCGGTTCTTCAAGCGGTTCGCCGAGTTGGCCCACGAGCAGGGCGTCGGCGTCCACGCCGAGACGGGTTACGGCACCTGTCCCCATCCGCACATCGATGGGCTGCAATGCGCCGGGCTGAGCGACGTACCGATGGGCGAGTTCTGGTACGGCACCGACATCATGTCTCAATTCGACCATTTCTGCAACGCCATCCGGTCGGTCGCCTCGGCGGGCCATGTCTACGGTCGTCCCGTCATCCAGGCCGAAGCGTTCACCAACTGGTTCCATTTTCGCGAGGATCCCTCGATGCTCAAGCCGGTGGGCGACGCGGCCTTCTGCGACGGGCTGAACCGAATGGTGCTGCACCAGTACACCCACCAGCCGACCTTGGACATCAAACCGGGCTGGAAATATTTTGCCGGAACCCATTTCGACCGGAACCTTACCTGGTGGAACCAGGCCCACGGGTTTTTCACCTACCTGGCTCGATGCCAGTATTTGCTCCAGCAAGGACGGCCTTGTGCCGACGTGTGCTATTTCTACGGCGACGGGGCAACCGAATTCGTGCCGGGCAAACCGCACATCCGTCCGGCACTGCCCGAGGGTTACGACTTCGACATGATCAATGCCGATGTATTGACAAATCGCCTCACGGTTCGCGATGGGCGGCTTGGTCTGCCAGGTGGACTCTCCTACTGGTTGCTGGTTCTGCCGGAGGAGCCCGTGCTGTCACCCGCAACATTGCACAGGCTCAAGGCGCTGGTTGAAGCTGGCGCGACCATGCTGGGGCCAAAGCCGAAACGAGCGCCCGGACTGACCGACTACCCGCGATGCGATCAGGAAGTCGCCGAACTAGCCAACGCAATGTGGGGGCCCGGGACGTCGCCGTCGGGACGTCGGCGAGTGGGCAAGGGGCAGGTCGTTTGGGGACAGAGCGTGGGAAAAGTGCTAGGAGAGTTGGAAGTATCACCCGATTTTGAGTGTCGTCGGAGGGGTGATGCGAAAGCCGCCCTCACCCCCAGCTCCTCTTCTCAAGAGAGAGGAGAGGAGAAGGGCAACCCGCTGCATTTTGTTCACCGGTCGCTTGACGAGGGGACCGAAGTCTACTTCGTTTCGAACCAACAAGATCAGACGGTGCAGAGGGAATGCGTCTTTCGTGTTTTGGGTAAACAGCCGGAACTCTGGAACCCGGTTTCGGGCAAGACGTGTGACGCGGAGGCATTTGAACAGGCCAATGGCCGGACGAGTCTGCCGCTGCGGTTGGCGCCGTTCGAATCGATGTTCGTCGTCTTTCAACGTCCGATTTCGAAAAACGCTTCAGGAGCCGGCCGGCGAAATTGGCCACGCGAAGGGCAGTCGCATCCACTTGACGGCCCGTGGAATGTCCACTTCGATCCGAAATGGGGCGGACCGGAATCGATCACGTTCGACAGATTGATGGACTGGACCGAGCACTCCGACCCGGGCATACGCGGCTATTCGGGCACGGCAACCTACACCAAGACGTTCGATTTGCCTGAGGTGCTCCGCCGCGGCAATCGACGGGTCGTGCTCGATCTAGGAGTGGTAAAGAACGTGGCCGAGGTGCGGCTCAACGGCCGAGACTTGGGCGTCGTCTGGACGGCTCCCCGGCAAGTCGACCTGACCGGTATCGCGAAGCCGACGGACAACACGTTGGAAATCAAGGTGGTGAACCTGTGGCTCAACCGTGTCTTCACCGATCAGAGCCTTCCGCCCGAGAAACGTTTGACCAAGACGAACGCCCGATTCCGCCTCCGCCCCAGCCTTCTCCCCTCCGGTCTGCTGGGACCGGTGCGGATTGTCGAATACGAGTAAGTGGCTGCCTCATGCTTCTCCCCTCTCCCAAAGGGAGAGGGACGCTCTTCCCCTTTTCGTTGCGGGCATCGCGTGGTAGCCTGGAGAGGTCTCGCGGCAGGCGATCGCGATTGGTCCAACAGCACGATTTCAGCGGACTCCCTCGGACACTCCCCATGGCCTTCTTCTCTTCCAATGATCTGGACGATCAGCTCCGGCTAGCGATGGAGGACTGCCGAAGACTATATATCACCAGTGCGCAGAGGTGTCTTCGGGAACACCCTGGCCTGGTCCTCGGCCGGCCTGAGAAGTTCGTTCCCATGATGGACGACCTTCACAAGGGACTCTTGACGAAGATCTATGTCACGATCGCCGGGGCGAACCAGACGTGGACGTCCTCGGAAGAACATGTCGGCGCGCTGTTATTCGAGCACATTTGGGACCAAAAGCTTTCAGGCGAAGCGCTGCGGCGTGCTATCGAACACATTGCCGGGCAGGATCCGCGTCTGAAGTGGTACAGCCTGCTGCGGCCTTTCGATGCGGTGGCCCCGTTGCGCGATCGCGTGGGCGAACTGGAAACGGTTGTCATGCGAGTGGCGAATCTGATCGCCAAGGTCGACGGCCGGATTGACCGGGACGAGCACGTGCAGCTCAACGCGATCCGCGGCCATCTTGTGGAGATTCGGCTTGCGGTTGAGCGCGCACTTGACACGTCCGAGGACCTGTCCGGCGGACACGAAGCCGCACGCCGCTTTAGTGTGCAATCCGTTCAGGCGATGGACACGGACGCTCGGGACGTCCGCAAGGCGTGCGACCTGCCGGTGCAGAAGTTGACCGGCGACGCCGGCCCGCTGTCCCGCGAGCAGATCGCCGACGTGCTGGCGGAATTGGACGGTCTGGTCGGCATGTGGCATATCAAGGAAGAAGTCCACACGCTGGCCAACTTCCTGACCGTCCAGAACCAGCGCGAGAAGGTCGGGCTGCCGACCACGCAAGTCAGTCTTCACATGATCTTCCGCGGCAACCCGGGCACGGGTAAAACCACCGTGGCGCGTCTGATCGGCCGGTGTCTCGGCGCGTTGGGGGTTCTACGTAAGGGCCATCTTGTGGAAACCGACCGCTCCGGCCTCGTGGCCGAGTACGTGGGCCAGACGGCGGTAAAGACGAACGAAAAGATCGACGAGGCGCTCGACGGCGTTCTTTTCATCGACGAAGCCTACAGCCTAATCGCCGAAGCCGGGGAGGATCCGTTTGGCTGCGAAGCCGTTCAAGTGCTGCTGAAGCGAATGGAAGACGACCGGGAGCGGCTCGTCGTGATCCTGGCCGGATATCCTCGACCGATGGACGTGCTGCTGCACAGCAATCCGGGCCTTGCCTCACGATTCAACCACCATATCACGTTCAACGACTACGACGTCGACGAGTTGGGTCGCATCTTCGAGATCTTCTGCGACAAGAACCGCTACGAGGTCCCAGCCAACGTGCGAGCCAAGATCTTGTTGGGCTTCCAGTGGCGACACACCCATCGCGACGAGCGGTTCGGCAACGGCCGTATGGCTCGCAACACGTTCGAGAAAGCCATCCGCCGGCTGGCTAATCGGATTGTGGACGTTGTCCCTTTGACCAAAGAAATCCTGACGACGTTTGAGCCGGCCGATTTCGAGTTTCCCGACGTCCCTGACACCGCTTGGGAAGGTCTCGAAGAGGAATCGTGGAAGTTCGAGGTCCGTTGCCCGGGCTGCGACACGCCCAACAAGATGCCACAGAAGTACCTGGGACACCGGATGGAATGCAACCGGTGCAAGCATCGTTTCGTGGCGGGCTGGGGCAAACCGGTCTGAAAAACTGCTCAATTTCTGGGTGTGCGGAAGCACCCACCCCACCGTTGTGGTCTCCGCCGGCCCGGCAATGGTCTTGGCAGCCGCAAGCCGGATGCCGTAGAATGCCCCGTATCTGGCGGTCGCGTGTCCGGAGCCTTGTGGTCTTATGTCTTACCGATCCATCAAACGCGTGCTGGGCGAAACAAGCCTGGAGCGGAAGTGCCGCTTCCTGTTCGGAGCATGCCTGCTGGTGTTGATTTCGTCCAGCTTCTGGTGGTTCGGCCAACGGACCCAGAAGGTCGTCTTCAACCAGAATCCGACCATGGGTCGCCTGCTGGTGGACCAGGGGTTGCTCCGCATTCACTGGAAGAAGGCGTGGGACCTCTTGAAGAAGTCCCAGCCGCCCGACAAGGAAATGGACACCCTGCACGGATTGATCTTCAGCCAGCAACACATCGATTTTCTGGTCGAACGGATGGAGAACCAGGATTACGACTGGCGGGCAATCATCCCGAACCGCCAGGGCCAGTCGGCTCTCCTTTCGGACGACAACTTCCCGCGGGACGACTTCGAGCAGCGCTTGCTGGACGCCTACGACGCCGTCGACACGTCCAATGAGGAGCTGATCGCTCAAGAAACGTATCGCGACCGGATCTCCGCGGATGGGAACAAGTATCACTATTATCAGCCGATTCGCTTGCAGCCGCGCTGCATGCAGTGCCATACGCCATTGCCCACCGGGGCCGACATCCCGCCGGGAGGGACGGGGACAGGACGGGGATTTGGGCTGTCCTCGGGCGATAGACCGGGGGATCTGATGGCCGTCGTCCAAGTGACGATCTCCAACGTCCCGGTCCAAAAGGCCATGGCCAAGAACTGGGCCTTCCTCATCACGGCCGCCGTCATCACCGTCGCCCTGGCGATGATCGCCGCGTACGCCATCGTCCGCTACGTCATCGTCAAGCCGCTGAAGTACCTACGCGACGTCAGCGACGCGGTCAGTCACGGCAACACGGCCATCCGGGCCGAAATCCACACGGGCGACGAGTTCGAGGATCTGGCCGTCGCGTTCAACCGGATGCTCGGCCACCTGACCACGACTCAGGAAGAACTCCGCGAGGTGAACGTCGATCTGGACTCCAAGGTCGACGAGTTGGCCCAGGCCAACATGCAGCTCTACGAGATGAACCGCATCAAGAGCGATTTCCTGGCCACGATGAGCCACGAGCTGCGCACGCCGTTGAACAGCATTCTCGGTTTCAGCGATGTGCTCGGTTCGATCGACGCGCTGGACGACAAACAGCAACGCTACGTCCAGAACATCCAGAAGTCGGGCCGCGTCTTGCTGGAGATGATCAACGACATCCTCGACCTGGCCAAGATCGAAAGCGGCCGCGCCGAAGTCCATCCGGTCGATTTTCCCGTCGAACAGGTCGTCGTCGCCCAGTGCGACATGGCCCGGCCCTTGGCCGAAAAGAAAAACATCGACCTGGACGCCGAGATCCAACCCGGTTTGCCCCCCTTGCATCAGGACCAGGTCCGGCTGCAGCAGGTGCTCAACAACCTCCTTTCCAACGCCATCAAGTTCACGCCCGAGGGAGGACGCATCACCGTCGTCGCCCGGCGCGACGAGGCCGACATGCTCGTCCTGAGCGTGACCGACACAGGCGTGGGCATCGCCGAGGAGGACCTGGTCGCGATCTTCCAGAAGTTCCGCCAGGGGAGCAACGCCCTGGCCGACGGAGACGCAATGACCCGAGAGTACTCGGGCACGGGCTTGGGCCTGTCGATCGTCAAGGAGATCTGCAAGCTGCTCGGGGGCGAAGTCTCGGCCGAAAGCCGCCTGGGCAAGGGCAGCACGTTCACCGTCCGGTTGCCCTGGGTCCTGGAAGAACGCCCACGGCTCGACTCGGCCCTGGCCGACGAGTTCGAACAGTTCGGCCGGCTCCGGCCTGATGCCTACCGCGAATCGTCTGGCCAAACGGCCTCGTCGTAATCCGTCGACACGCATCCTTGTCCCCAGGGGGCGGATACCCGTGAAGATCTACACCCGAACCGGCGACACGGGCGAAACGGGGCTGGCCGGCGGACGTCGCACGACCAAGGATGACGATCGGCTCGAGACGTGCGGCACGCTGGACGAATTGAACTCATGGCTCGGCCTGGCCCGGGCCGAGACGCCGCCCGACGAGGTTGACCGGGTTCTCGCCCGACTGCAAAACGAGCTGTTCGAGCTGGGCGCCGAACTGGCCGGCTTCACCCAGAATGACAAGACTCGCGTGACCGACGAGGACGTCGCGCGACTCGAAGCCGACATCGACCGTTTTGTGGCGATGCTGCCGTCCCAGAACGGGTTCCTTCTTCCCGGCGGAACCAAGCCAGCCGCCGCGTTGCACATCGCCCGAACCGTCTGCCGCCGCGCCGAGCGCCGGCTGGTGCGCCTGGCCTCACGGACCAACGAGCCGTGTCCTCCCGTTTTGCTGGTCTACATGAACCGCCTGAGTGATCTGCTTTATATCTTGGCCCGCACGGCCAACCATCTCGCCGGCCGTCCCGACGTACCTTGGCGCTCGACTCGGTCCAGCGAGTCGTAATCGTCTACTATGTCGGGTGCCATGCCCACGCTTGCCGTGGGCATGTGGCCATGGTTCCGGGATTCCCCACATGCCCACGGCAAGCGTGGGCATGGCACCCTAAGCTCTACGGACCAGGTTTCACGTCCATCCGCCGGCTTAGCAGATACACCGGGATGCCCAGCAGGAAGATGCCTCCGGCTGCGACGGCGACGAGGGGTTTGTAGACAATGGCCCCGTGAATCAGCAGGACGCACGCCACACAGAAAAGGAGCGTCGGCACCGGGTAGCTGGTCACGCGGTAGGGGCGCGGCGTGTTGGGTTCTTTCCATCGCAACACGACCACGGCCAGGCTCGTGGCCAAGTAGAACGAATAGACGGCCGACGCCGTGTAGAGGATTGCGCCGAGCATGCCGCGCAATGCCACAATCAGCCCCACGGTGATGGCCGCCTGAAGGATCAGTGCCCAGATGGGCGTGCCGGTCCTCGGGCTCCAATGTCCCAACCGGCCGAACACCCGGTGGTCGGTTCCCATCGCGTAGGAGATGCGTGCCCCGGTGAAGACCAATCCGTTGAGCGCGCCCAGGGCCGAGAGGCAGATCAGCCCACTGATGAGCGCCGCGCCCACGCGAGGAAAAGCCACCGCGACCGCGTCGGCGGCAACCGCCTCGGAGCCGGCCAGGCCCTCGTAGCCCAATGCCCGAAGGAACGCCGCGTTGGCTAGCAGATAAAGCACCGTGACGGCGACCGTGCCGAGCACGAGTGCTCGAAGGATGTTTCGCTTCGGGTTGCGGACCTCGGCCGCGACGTAGGCCATCTCGTTCCATCCGCCATAGCAGAACAGCACGAAGATCATCGCCACACGCAACGGAGTTTCCCCGACCGGCGGTTCGACCGTCCGTCCGGTCGGTTCACAGAAGAAGGCCACGCCGACGACCGTCAGCAGTCCGAGCGCCTTGACCACGGTCAGGATATTCTGAGTCCATTTTCCCTGCCGGACGCCCAGAATATTGATCACCGTCACGAGGACCACGGCCGCGCAGGCGAGCACGACCTGGCTGTCCAGTCCGGTTCCTCGCAGCGGGTCGCCGATCTGGACGTAGTAGACGGAAAACGCGAAGGCCATTACGGCGATATCGCCGGGCCGGACGATGAACAACTGCACCCAGCCGAACAGGAACCCGGCCCAGGGCCCGTACGCCCGATTGAGATAGACGTAGTCGCCCCCTTCCTCCGGATAAGCGGACGCCAACTCGGCATAACCCAGCGCCCCACTAAGCGAGAGGAGCCCTCCAACCACCCAGATCACCGGCACGGCCCATGCTACTCCCGCCCCGGACGCCACGCCGGGCGCTAACACGTAGATGCCCGTCCCCAGAATGATGCCCACGATCAAGCACGTCGAGTCAAACAGCGACAGCTCTTGGCGGGGCGTCTGGGACATGAAGCAAGGGATAAGGCGTCAGAGCGTTTTGAAAAGCGGCAGGTGGCGGTAGTAGACCTCGAGCATGAGGAGGTTCATCGTGGTGACGTAGAGACGTCCCCCGGCGTGGCCCCAGCGGTCGCGGACGGGGCGGGTGGGGTGCCAACTGCCGGACATGGGGCCGGACGGCGTCTGGGTGCTGACCAGCAACGGGTGCAGGCGACCGTTCCACGCGGCCCAATGGTCGCCTTGCATCTGGAACATGACTTGGGTGGCGTAATACCAGTAGTAGACGTCGCGTCCGTTTTCCCGATTCGACCCTGCCTGGGGGAGATGCGTCTGGAGGTAGTCGGCCGCGCCGCGGAGCGTCGGATCGCTGCGGTCTTGCCCCAGGTAGAGCCGCATCAGGGTGCCTTCGGCCGTCATGGCCAGGCTGGGTCGCCGGCCGGCCCGTTGTTCGAACGTATCGCCCGCGTTGGGGTTATAGACGTAGCGGGTCCCAGCGTCGGCTTGGGCCAGATCCAACCACCGTGACACGCCGTCGAGCGTTTTTGGGGGAACCTTCAGCCCGGCCATCTGAGCGCTCTTCAGCGCCATGAGCTGCCAACCCGAGACGGACGTGTCCGATTCCTTGTTCGGTTGGTATCGCCACCCGCCGTGCTTGGTGTCTTGGGCGTCGACAATGAACTGGATCGCCTTTTGGGCCGGCTCACGGAGCCTTGGGTCATGCGTCATGCCGTAAGCTTCGCACAGGGCGATCGTAGCGATGCCGTGGCTGTAGAGCCAGGCGCTCCCCGAGCCGCCGGTGAACAGGTCGCCGTTGGGCTTTTGTGCATCCAGCAGCCAGTCCAGCCCGCGGCGAACGGTCGCCCGGTGTTTGTCGCTCTGATGTGTGTAACCGGCTCCGAGGAACGACAATAGGGCCAGACCGGTGGCGGCCGTGTTGGAAGCCTCGATCCCGAAGCCCGGATCGTCGCCCGGGTCGGTCCCCTCGGGAAACTGGTCGATGCTCCAATGCCCGTCGGGGAACTGGTAGCGAACGAGGAACTCCAGACCCAGCTCGACGGCCCGTTCGGTCCCTTCAGTGCCGCCGTAGATCTCGACCGCCCGGGCTCGTTGGCCCGGGTCGCGCTGGCGGAAGGCCTCGGCAGGCAGCTCGTGCACCCGGCCGTTGATGGCCACCGTGCCGCCTGCCCGTTTGAGAAGAAATCGACTCGGCGCCACATGGACCTCTTCGCTCTCGGGCCGAGCGGTTTGGCTGGGGATGCCCACCTCGGGCGAGACCTCGTAGCTCAAGCCCCCGGGACCAGGCCGGGCCGCGATGAGCACGGGCAGTCCTCCGGCTCGTCCGGCCGGTCGCGCGTCGTCCAAGGGCGTCGGGGCAACACCTGGCGATTCGTGCGACGGCCCGTCGGCCGTGCCCGAGGCGGCCGGTTCGTCGGCGACAACCAGGTCGAGCCCTCGTGGCAGCCCGACCACCGGTTCGCGCCCGATCGGCCCGCCGCCGGCGTCGGCCGCCAGAATCGGACGTGCCTTGCCCGCGTCGGGCAGACGTCGTGGGCCGGCCAGCGTGCCGGGCGTGACCGAAGCGGGCCCTGGATCCGTGGCAGGGCTTGCCGACGCGGCGCGAGCGAATTGACCGGCCAGCGCGACTCGTCCAGGCGCGCCCCCGCCAACTCGTCCCGCTTCGGTCGGCGGTCCCAGGTGCAGCGGCCCGCCGCTTCCCGATTCGCCGGAGGCGGGCGACGCCGGTCGACCCGAACCAACGGCCCCGGCGCCGAGTTGGGCCAGCTCTTGCGACACGTCCGCCAGCGCGGGCAGCCGCACGCCCGAGTCGGCGCGGGCCATCGTCACCTGGACTTGGGCCGAGGGAGCCGAGCCGGCCGACTGAGGTTGTGAGGCAACCGCCCGACGCCCGACCGCCGCGCGGACCGGCTGGCCGGTCAGTTCCAAGGAGGCCAAGGCCCCAGGTCGAGACCCGCCAAGGACGTTGCTGGGTGATTGTCGGGGCAGGCCCCCTACCTCGGCGCGAACAGGCGAGCCGGTTCCCTGTCCGGCGATCGGACCGGCCGCCGCGATTTGCGGCGATTCGACCGCGCCGGCCGGAACCCACGCCAGGCCCGGTGTTGGCGACCGGCTGGGCGACTGTCCTCCCGAAGTGGCCGAAACGGACGCCTCCAGGCGGCTCGTGCGACTCACCCGGGCAAGACCGATCGGTTCGGCGCCGCCGGGACCGGCGTTCTCGGCATCCGCGCCGGAACCGGGCCGATCGGCCGTCACGCGGCGGCTGCCGCCCCGGGCCAAGGTCGTGGCCGAAGCGTTGGCCGTCGGTCCTGTCGACTCACCCGGGCTGGACGTCGGCGCTGCTTCCGGCGCCGGCATGGCTGCTGCCAGCGGGATCGCCTGGGTGGCGACGCCCGAGGTGGCCGAACGAGGCAATGGCGTAACATTCGAGTTGCCAGTCAGCATCGCGCGCTCGTCATCCCGTGCGCGCGGTTGACCCAGTTGTGCCGTGATCTGGCCCGAGCCGACGGCCGACTCGGCCGCGCCGATGGCCGCCGGTCGCTCGCCCAACGGCGCGGCGGAGGACGTCCGGGTCACGGCCAGCGAGCCGACGTCACGAAGCCGACTCTCGGGCGTCCGGCCGGTCGGAACCGATTGCCGGGGCAATGGACCTTCGGCCACCGAATGGAGTGTCTGCCGCGGTTCGCTCAGGGCGGAACGCTCGGGCATTGTGGCTTTGCTGGCGGTGATCGGCGACGGCGCGGGGCCGGCGCTCGCCCGAGGGATGGCGGCCGCGACAGCCGACGGTTCTTCCGTCGGCGCGGCTACGGCCGAACGCGCGGCCCGAGGCGCGGTGTCGCCCGACTTCGCAACGGCCGTCGCGCTTTGGGCGGCGGTCGGCGCGGCGACTGGCTGAGCCGCCGGGGTCGGTTTGGGAAGCGATTTGGCCGGCAACGGCAGCCGGCTGCGAGCCGCGTCGGCGGTCTGGGCCAGTTGACGCGTGGGCACGGGCGTGGTCGGACGGTCGGGCGACGGTTTTTGTTGCCGTGTTCGCCGGGCCGGGTTGAGCACTTCATGGGCCACCGCCGCGATCGGTTCGGAATCGAACACTTCGCGCTGGTGCAGCCGCACTTCCGTTGGCTGGCGTTTTACCGCCGCCACGCTGGCCGACGGCGTGACCGGTTCGCGCTGGGCCGGACGACTCGCCTGGGGCTGCGGCATCGGCACGTCGGCCACCGGCCGGTGCTTCCACGGTTGCCGGCGGATCTGAGCTCCCGCGGCCACGTTGGCCCGACAGGCCGCGTTGGTCTCGGCCCGGCGGATCTTGGCTGGCTCGGGCTGCTCGTGTTGCGGGGTCTTCGGTTCAACGGCCGGCTTGCGATCGATCGGCACGTCGTGCTCCAGCTTGCGTCGCTCGGGCGGCTCGGGATCGGTCGCCTTGGGCACCTCGACCTCGACCGGCTCCTCGAACGTGTGCCGGCTGACCGGCCGCTCGATGTTCTGCCAGAAATACTCGGGCACGACGACCAGCTTGCGCTGCTCGGGCA
>JAFGFF010000354.1 GCA_016931075.1 Pirellulales bacterium
ACCAGCACGACGTCGCCCCCCTGCCCTGCCCCGCGGACCGCCTCGATCAGGTCCAACAAGAGCGGCAGCTCGCGAAAGGCCAGATAGCCGGTGATATAAGGGAATATTACCTTCCGGCGGACGGTCGTCGACCAGACGACCCGATTCGTGCCCATTTCCACAAGCACGTATGCCGCCACTCCTTCGCCCGATCGGGCGTATGAGACGTCCACGCCGCCGACCAGCCGGGGCGCCCGCCGACGCCGCACGAGCCGCGCCTTCTTGGCCGACTCTTCCTGCAACCGCTTCAATTTCTCCAGCGGCCGGTCCGATTCGAAGGTCTCGAAACGAAACGCCTCCAGGTCCACCCGGTCCGAGCGAACCGCCACGCCCTCCTCGCGGAGCCGCCGTGCCTTGGCTGTCGCCGACCCGGCGACATAGTTGCCCAACTGCCCATCCGCCCGCACGACCCGATGGCAAGGGCACCGCTGCCCATGCTCGTGATTCACCATGAACGCCCCCACCCACCTCGCCGCCACCCGATCCCCCAGCGCCCCGGCCAGATCGCCATACGTCGCAACCCGACCCGCCGGGATCTGGCGGAGCAGTTTCTTGAGGCAGCGTTCCAGATCGGGGACTTGCAGTGGCATGGCGCCGGGCGGCAGTTAACTCGGATAGATTATGATTTCAGTCGTTTCTTGATCCAGGCACTGCCGGGAGGGACCGGTTCTGGTTGGTCCTTTTCGGCTAGCCAATTGCTCAACCAGGTTTTCATGGTAACACCGAGATCCCAGAATGAATGGTACCAATTACGCCGCTCTTCGGCGACAGTATCCCCGGTATCCAAATTGTTCGGATCCCAAAGGAACATGGGAAGGCGTTCCTGTGTGCAATCAATGCAAGACCACATGCCACATCCGTAGTTTGCCAGGGGCAGCAGGTGTTTGGGCCAGCGCCAAATGGGGTTCTCGTTTTCGAGTTGCAGCATGTAGTGATAGCACGTTTCGAGGGTGTGTCCATCAAGTTTGACGCCACCCTTCGTTCCTACAATGCCGTATTCGGGCCCGAAGCCGCCATTGCCGACGTTCAAGTAAAGTGCTCTGACCAATTCTGGAAGGTCGAACCCCAGCGCTTTCTCCACGGATTGCAGATGCTTTTTGGATACTCTTGGAGCTGCCTTTTGGGGGTGAATGCGGCCGTCTGTCGCGGTCGCGCGATTCGCGTTTCGCTGTTGGAGCTGTTCGATCAACTGCTGTTCCGGTCGTACCCGTAGAGCGGCCTCCAGCAGCTCCACATCTTCACGAGTGAGCGTTCGGGGTGTTTGGAGGGACATGCCCAACGCTCCCTCCTTCGCGGTGATTCCTGTTCCGCTGGTGAACCGGAATTGGTTCTTGAGGGAATCGATATTGACGATCGGAGCCTCGTTACGACCGGCATGCCACCGGTCCTTGGAGAACTTCGGTGCTCGCAACACGGCAACGAGCCATAGCTCCTCGCCGGGCCGTACCGTAACCAAATACAGATCGCCGCCTTGGGATAACGGCTGCAAGTTCTTGTTCGTGCTGACGTATTGTTGGAGTGGCACGATATCACCGGGTTCTGGCAACATGCCCTCCACGGTTTTGCAATCCGTCAAGAACATTTTTTGGCTGATGATCGCCATCACGCCGGGCGAGTCATCAGTAGCGGCTTTATGCTTTGCCATAGGTGTCGGTATCTTTTTCGCCGTCACCTTCTTTTCGGGCCTCTTGGCAGACTTGCCGGCAGCCTTCTTCGCACACTTCTTTTTGCCCATGCTGTGTGTTCTCCTCTCGTGGAACTTGTTATTCAGGGAAGAAAAAGTGGCATCGCTGACAGTTTACAAGAACTGGCTTCCTCTTGTCTTGCCTTGAAGGTCAGTAATGCCGCTTTCCACGTTAGAAATCAGTGATGTCCCCTTTTGCTTCCTGGAAATCCCTGGCCGCTTCGCGAACCGCCTCGTTGGGTGACGTCATTCCTTTCGAGACGTAAGTCTCGACCAAAGAAGGTTCCAGCCTTAACAGAAGTTCTACTGCCCTTCGATACTCCCACTCGTCATCGAGTGCGACCGACTGGTCGATAAGCCTCGGCAGGAGCGAACGTCTGTACGGGCTCGGAATGCGTTCGATCGCGCGCCGCGCCGTTTCGATATTTCCGACGTTCTGGCATTGACACACGCGCGTCAAGAGAACTCGCATGACGTTTTCGCCAATACTCTCGGGCAAGAGTTCTAGTTCCTCCAGGCGATCGAATGCCTGGGGGTAGACGGCGTCGAGTTCTGATTCCAGCATACGGTCAAAAGGCGATTGCACAATTCGGTCCCATCCATCTCGACTAAGTCGGGCGCTGAGCCGTCAAAGAGTGGCAATGTACCCTTGTTACCCAAGCTGCCCGAGTGGTTCACCTTCTACGTGTCGCCCGATTTAGTAGCGTTTTCCGTTCCCTTATCATCGCTTCCGCCGACGTGATCCCGCTTGGGCTGCGCAGCGGCGGCTTGGAGGCCGGCGGCCAGCGCGGGGAGGGAGACGAGGCGGATCTTGGGCATGAGGGTCATGGCGAGGATGAAGAAGCCCAAGGCTTCGATGGTGAGTAGGATGCCCTGGTATTGGGGCCAGATGGCGGCGACGAGCGTCAGGGCGAGGATGGCGGCGGCGGGCACGACGATGCCCAACAGGGCGCGCCAGAAGCCCATCAGCGTCATGGTTCGCATGGCGATGATGACCAGTGCGACGCCGACCGAGGCCAGCACGGCCGGGCCGAGCTTGATGTATTCTTGGGCGAAGTACATCAGCGGATACGCGCCGGCGAACGTGCCGATCGTCATCAGGAGCATCCAGCGGTCGAAATGCTTGACGGCCGGCTCCGCATTGGACACCAGCCCGACCAACAGGCCGAAGAGAATGATGCTCAGCGGCCCGAGCCATCTCAGCTCGCCGAGCCGGTCGATCGGGGCGATGCCCAGCACGTCCAGACGCAGCGGCTGGGCGTACAACACCCGCTCGTAGTCCCACGTATAGGTTGTGGTTCCGGCCGATCGCGTCATGTTCGTCGGCTGAAGGGAAAGCCCCAGTAGCCGAACGTCGGAGCCGTCGGTGGTTACCGCCACCTTGAAGTGATCCAGAATCCCGTCGGCGGGCACGGACAGGTCGTAGATCCCCTTGCCGACGGCCGTGTAGGTGATGTCCAGCTTGGTCGGCTCGTCCGTCAGCGTGCCTCGCCACACGAGTTTTTCATTCCTGATGGCCACCCGCTCGCTGGGCTGGCCGGCGGCCGTGATCGACAAATCGGCCAGGGAGATAATCTTCGGCGGCAAAGGCAACTCCAACTCGCAGTCGCCCTTGGCGTCCCGAGGGCGCACGACACCGATCTGGGCGACGAACTTTGCTTCGTAGATCGATTCGGGCGCGGCGGTGCCCACGCTCAATTGAGGTTTGAGCACCACGTCGGCGGAGAAGCTCTGAACCCGCGCGACCGCCGGCGGAGTCTCCGGCTTGCCGGAGGCGTCCAGCTCCAGATTGCCCTTGCCCACGGCCATGTCGTCGTAGGGTGACGAGTTGAACTTCGACCGCCTGGCCGCCTCCCGCGCCGATTGCACAGCCGGAAGCAATAGGGCGATTAGCAGCCCGATGACCCCGATAACCACCAACAACTCGACCAGCGTGAATCCACGGCGTGACTGACCAGACATGGCAGACTCCAACAAAGAAGTAAGGAAGGTTGACTCACCAGACGAAAAGACGCGCCCCTCAGTATGCACGACAGAAAGTCTGAGTTCAAGGATGATGTTGCTCAGAAAAGTGCTTCATGGATAGCCCCGATAGCTTTGCTATCGGGGGGCCGTCAGGCCCAGGAGGCGGCTGCCCGTGAAGGCCGTTCGTTTGGTGGGTCGACAGCTCTGAATTTCGCCCGTGAAATGCCAATAGTCAATCGATCTGCGGCGATTGCCCAAAACCTCTTGGGCCTGACGGCCCCAGGATAGCAGAGCTATCCTGGCCACCCGCTACGGCCACCCGCCCGCGAAAGGGTTGTCCAGGATGGTCTTTTTTCATTGCCGTGGTACTTGTATTATGACTAGGTCATGTCACAATGTGCTTGCCGCCGAAAGGGGCGCCGTGAGCTTGGGATGTCTTACGGACAAAGGCGACGGATGAGTCGAACTCGAATTCTCACGATCGGTTGGGCTGGCTGGTTGGCGATTCTCGCCGGCGTGTTGGTTGGCCTGCTTCTTGGGCTCGGGCTGTTTACGTTCGGCTACGGGCAGGGAGCCAGCTACCTGAGCAACGACCCTGGGGCGTGCGCCAATTGCCACGTCATGCAGGGACATTACGATTCCTGGGAAAAATCGAGCCACCATCGCGTGGCTGTCTGCAACGATTGCCACTTGCCGCACGACTTCGTGGGCAAATGGACAACCAAGGCGGACAACGGGTTTTTCCACTCTCTGGCGTTCACGCTCGAAGATTTTCACGAGCCGATCCAGATCAAACCGCGCAATCGGCGCGTGACGCAGGACGCCTGTCTGTATTGTCACCGAGAAACGGTCCACGAGATGTTGCCTGTCGAACCAGGCGGCGACATGCTCAACTGTGTCCATTGCCACGGCACGGTCGGCCACGCCCAGCGATGAGGCGGGCCGCGAAGAAGCTTCTTCGGATTAGAACGGTCAAGAAAGGCAATTGCCATGAATGACAAGAGCACCGCGGACAAGAACACGGCCGCCTCTTCCCCAAGCGGCAAGCGGGCCGGACGCCGGTGGATTGCACTGCTTCTGGGAGTCGTCGTGGTGACGGCCGGGGTCACATTCGGCGTGACGGCCTTGCTGGTTTCCATCTTCGAGCATCGCCAGGAGGCGAGGACCCCCTACGTTCGGCTGGTGGATGTGAACGAAGTCACGACCGACCCGGTTCCCTGGGGTACGAACTGGCCGTTTCAGTATGACGGCTATCGCCGGACGGTCGACGTGACCGAGACCGAACACGGCGGGTCGGAGGCCATGCCGGCAAGCAAACTTGAGAAAGACCCCTGGCTTCGGCGACTCTACGCGGGGTATGCATTCAGCATCGACTATCGAAAAGCGCGAGGGCATGCCTTCATGTTGTTCGATCAGGAAGTGACCGAGCGCGTGACGAAGCGGAAGCAAAGCGGCGCCTGCCTGCATTGCCACGCCTCGATCATTCCCACCTATCGCCGGTTGGGCATGGAGGCGGCCGGAGAAAAACCCGATACGAAAACCCTGGCGGCCGATTTCAACTGGCCGGCCGTGATGAAGGGCTTCGAGCTTGCCTCGGCGATGGACTATTCGTCGGCCCACGACGAGCTGCTCAAAACGCCCGACGGCACGCCCGAGACGACCGACACGCTGTTTCCCGGCGGCAAGACGCCCGGGGGCAAGGCCCAGGGCAACGCCCATCCGGTCAGTTGCATCGATTGCCACGATCCCAAGACCATGCAGGTGCGGGTGACCAGGCCGGGTTTCGTCAGGGGCATCGCGGCCCTGGCCGAAAGCGACGATCCCGTGCCGCATCTGCCGAGCATCGAACGATGGCGTCAGGGCGACCGCAAGAAGAAGTACGATCCGAACGTCGACGCCAGCCGCCAGGAGATGCGCTCTTTCGTCTGCGCGCAGTGCCACGTGGAATATTACTGTGCCGCGAAAGAAACGCTCTTCTTCCCGTGGCAGAAGGGCCTGAAGGCCGAGCAGATTGAAGAAACATACGATAAGCACACCTTCCCCGACGGCACACCGTTCTTCGACTACAAGCATGCCGAGACGGGCGCTTTGGCCTACAAGGCGCAACACCCGGAATTCGAGCTTTGGAGCCAGGGCGTCCACGCGCGAAGCGGCGTGAGCTGCGCCGATTGCCACATGCCCTACGAGCGGCAAGGGGCCGCCAAGGTCAGCAGTCACCTCGTGCGCAGTCCACTCTTGAACATCAACCACGCCTGCCAGACGTGCCACCACGTGTCCGAAGAAGAGCTGCGCGACAAGGTCAAAACGATTCAAGGACGCACGAAAGCCCTGCTCCAGCGGGCCGCGAAGGCGATGACCGACATGCTGGACGCCATTGAGCAAGCCCAGGCCGTCGGCGCGACGCCGGAGGAATTGGCCCCCATTCTCGAACTGCAGAAGAAGGCCATGTGGCGACTCGACTTCATCAGTAGTGAGAACTCGATAGGCTTCCACGCCGGCCAAGAGGCCGCGCGAATCCTGGGCGAATCCATCGACTACAGCCGCCAGGCCGAAGCCATGGCCCTGCGACTGCGGCTTTCCAAGGCTACGCCCGCCGCCCCTCCGGCCAATCCCACTGAGCCGGGGCAGCAGTAATAATGCTGTGCGATGTTCAAGCTTGTCATGGGCATGTTTTCGCGCGAAACATGCAGGGCCGCGTAAGCGTGACCATGGCACCTGCTAAACCTTGCTTCAATGCACCCTAGGATCTCGGCTGATTTCGCTTCGTCAACCACTGGATGGCGTGCCAGAGGATGGCTTCGTGGGGGCCGTTGTCGAAATGGGGGCTGGTGCAGAGGACGCGGCCTTTTCCAAAACGGGCGGCGACGATGGCGGGCGAGTTGATCATGATGCCTGGGGGACTGCCGTGCTTCGCGACCTCCGAGCGGAAGGTGGCCAAGGTCTGATAGTCGGGCAGCGCCTCCAAACCGGCGCCCATCAGGATGGGGCCGTTGTGGTAGAGGACGTCCATGTCTTTCTTCTTCCAGCGGAGCATGCGACTGCCTTCGGGCGACATTTCCACCTTGACGGTGCCTTGGCCACGGTTCCACTTGGGAGAGACCGTTTGGGCGTCGAGGATCTTCAGCCCCCAGGAGAACTTGCTGGTGGCCAGGTAGGCCCCGGCGCAGATGCCCAGATAGCTACCGCCTCGCTGGACGAATTGAACGACCGCCTGACGTCCTTTTTCGCCGATCGCCTTGGCTTGGGCGCTCCCGCTACCGCCGGGAAACACGATCAGGTCGAACTGGGCGAGGACGGGATCGGTCAGTTCGGTTGGGCCGACGTGCACGAGCCACACATGGGGCTTATGCGAGAGGAGTCGAGTCAATGCAGGAACGCCCTTACCACCGGTTCCTTCCGCATCGTATAGGGCGACGGCCAGCTCGGCCGGCCGGCGGCGGTGATCGGTGAGCCAGCCTGGGGTGACTTCGGGAGGAAGCATCTCCAGATGGGTGAGAAGGCGATGCACCATGATGCGGTGTTGACGGGTTCTCAACGACAGGGGCTGCGAGCTGGAGGTCGTCTCGCAGATCATGGAGTGGGCGTCGAGAATCGAACCGGCGGCCCAGGCCAGCGTGCCCTTGAGCGAGCCACGAAGGGGAACCAGCCGCTTCTTGGGATCGGTGATTGTGGCATTGACCGCTTCGAGCATCAGGGGCACGGCTTCCTCGACCTTGCCATAGGCGATGATCGAACTGCCCACGGTCTTTCGGTTAAGTTGATGGAAGCCGGTTCCTTCATGGAGATCGATAACCCAATCGGGACGGCACCCCCGCAGCCACGTCCAAATCTTCGTTGCCAACTCGCCTGCGGGCGCTGAGTCTTTCTTGTTCTTGGGGAAGTCGCGGTTGAGGTCGCGAAGAGCCGGTTCGACGTCCGGGATGCACCGCGTCGCGGCCCGCAACCCCGGCTGGTTCGCCCGCGGGAGCACGATGATTTTTCCCCGCGTGATGGGCCAGTGCCGGATCTGGTCGGCCGCCCATGCCCCGGCCGGTTCGTTGCCGTGCACGCCGCCGAGGATCACGACGGTCGGCCCTTCCCGATGGGTGTTTTGTACGTAATAGGGCGTTGCCCAGCGCGTGCCGGCCGCCAGCGTGTGCCGCGTGATCGCAGCGGCCTGCGCCGTGGCGGTTGCATGACAAGAAAGGGCGACAGCGAAAGCCGCCCAAAGCAGCCATGCCACGATTGCGGCAGGCGTCTTGTGACAGGGCACCGTGTGTTTCATGGCAGTCTCTTCTTTCAGTCGCGCGCCCTGTCCAGACGTCGCGCTGCGGCATGCTCTGAATGCCGAGTGACGAAAGGCACGGTAGTCCATGCCCTGCCCAATCCCCTCGACCTACCTTCAGCCTAGCGACAGGCTTCGGTGCTGCCAAGAACATAGTAATACCGATTCCAACTTGATCCTGCACTCGACCGCCTGTTTACCCTGCGGGAAAACAGGCTATTCTTCGCCCCGTGCCGCGCTATTTCAAATTAGAAAACGAATAATACGGCTACCGGATGTCCTGATTCCCTCCTCCAGAACGGCACAGGCGAAGGGAATGGTTGCCCGGGCTTGTTTGCGGATGGCCCAGATATAAAAAGACATGGCCACCTGCGACTCCAGTTCGGAAGGTCTCGTTCCTGTCTACCGGCCACGTTGGTGCAACATGAAGACAAGGAGTCCTGCCAGAAAGGAGGCCAGCAACAGAGCCCCACTGGATGGTTCCGGCACGGTCACGAAGGCGACGTTGATTCCAGTACCTCCGGTTGGACACACCAAGGACTGCACGGAGTCAAGAGACCTGTCGGTGACGAAGTAATCGTCATCCCGCGAACCGACGACGATTGTCCCGTCCTCGTACAGATCGATGTCGACCAGGTCGCAGAGATTTCCGAAATTGAACAGGTCGAGAAGTTCACCCGCCGCATTGTAGCGAGTGATTTTTCCATTGAAGTCTGCGACAAACAGGTCGAGGTTGTCATCCACAGTGATAGAACGGACCGAATTTTCGCCGCCCTCCAGCAGGATGTCTCGTACGTGTTCCGTCGTGTTGGGATCGACCACATAGGCGCGAGCATCCTCACGAACACCATACAGCAGGCCGTCTTGTCCCAGACACATGTCACGGAAGGATTGATTGGCCGACGTATTGACGTCGAAGAGGGAGGAGGTGCCGGCGGTCAGATCAAACTTGGTTCTTGCCGTGTATGCGGTGTTGCCTTCTAGCACGAGCGGTCTATTGACATTCAGCCCGCCGTCAAGAACATCGGTGATTCGCGTCCAAGAACTATTGCGCGAGTCATAGATGACCAAGGAGTCTGGCCCGTCGGTGCTCAGTTCCATCAGATAGGCTTTTCCATCACGCACCACCAAATCTGCATGATAGGTTGTGTAGTAGCTAAAGCCGATCGGATTGGGGATATCTATTGCCTGGACGAGACTACCGGTTCGCGTCACCTCGACGAGTTGATCGGGAGTACTGTTGTGCCGTACCGACAGAACGATATTGCCGGGCGTGAATGCACTGGGTATTGACACAATGGCTGCGGCAGGATTCACCAGGATCAGGAACAGGATTGTCAATGCAAGAAAGTGGTTGCGTCTCATAATAGGGACCTCTTGGTTGGAGTGCCTCGGACTCGATGTATCCGCTGGGGGAACAGACAAACACCATTGCGAATCGAATGAGGCTGTCATTGTAGCAGGGAATGCACCGGGAGCCATCCCTGCCGATTGCAGAGTGATTGTCAAGCGGGGTGTCCTGCTGTGGACCGTGGGCGTCCATGTGGACAGCCATGACGGGCGGAACCGGCTCTTGAGACAGCATCGTGAAGCCAGCGGAGGATGTTGGATTTCCCTATTGGGGTCTGCATTGCCAATGAACGCTTCCCTCTGCCATGGGGGAGCCGATTAGGCCGTGAAGCGGCCTATCGGCGGTGAAGTACGAATATTGAGTGCGCAGGAATCAATAGAAACCGAGGTTCCCAAGCCTGGATTTCCTGGTCTCACGGGGGGCTGTCAGATCCGGGCAGCGGTTGCTTGGAGCGGCAGTTTGTCTTGCCGTGGCACCCTTGCCGTCAGGTCCGGTGTCAACGCTTCCGTCGAAGCACGAAGAGCAGCCCCAGTCCCAGAAGCAGGGCAAGCGTGTCCGGTTCGGGGACTTGGTAGTTGGACAGCGTGACGGCCGTGCCGGAGTAGCGGACGTCGAAGGAGCCGCCGTTAAAATGGACGATTGTGGCGGCGTTGGAAAAGGTGCCCGAGATGTCGTCGGCGGTGAGGATGACGAACGTGTCGGTCGGGTCGGGGACGAACGTGCCTAAAAGCGCCAGGTCAAGGCGGCCGTCGAGTTGGGCGCCGCCGTCGATGACAAGGCGGTCGTAGTCGTCGCCGGCGACGAGGCCGCCGAGTTCGATGGCCAACGAACCGGCGGACAACTGGGTGTAGTCGCCGTCGATCGTGAGGATGCCAGGCGAGAAGCCCGGGCTGATTGTGCCGGCGTTGCGAAATACAATGTTGGAAACGTGATCGACGTCGAGCGTTCCGTTGCCGGCAATGGTTCCGCCGGGTGCGTTCGTGAAGGTTGCTCCGATGACCTCCGCCGTAGCCGACTCGGCGATATTGAAAACGCCCTGATTGACATGGACCGCGCCAGGCTCGTAAAGGGAACCGGTGGTGTTCCAGTTGACGGTCCCGCAATTGTCCAACTCGGCCAAGATTAGTCGCTGGCCACCGGATCCCTGATTGATATCGATGGTTCCCGTGGTTGCGTTGACCAGGGTGCCGGCCGTGACGGCAAGGACACACGAATAGCCGTAGTCGCTTGTCTCGAGGACGATATGGCCGGCGTTTTCGAACCCGGTTGGCGAGACCAGGGTTGCCTGGCCGCCAATGGACCTACCCTGAACGATCACGGTTTGCCCGGCGTTGATGTCGCTTGTCAGAGTACTCTTGTTGCCGCTGACCACGAAGGTGGCCGGGTTGGTCGCGGTCGGGGCGATGTGTAGAGTGGACCGATCGAGCTGCGGTGTGCCCAGGATGGTGCCGCCGGCATAGTGGAACGTCATGTCTGACACGAACATCGTACCATCGATATCCAGGGTACCCGCGTTCTGGTTGAAGGTCTGGCTGTTGCCGGAGATGGTCAAGATCTTGCCGGCGGCGATGTTGAACTGGCCATGGTTTGAGTAAACACCGCCAGCCTTATCGAAGATCGTGTCGATATTGATGTTGACGACGCCATGGTTCGTCAGGTTGGCATCGAGGGTTCTTGAACCGCCAGTGCCTTGGTTCAGGTTGATTGTGCCGGTGGGCGTGTTGACCAGGGTGCCGGTGAGCACATCAAGTGTAGAGTTGTAACCTCCGTCGACCGATTCCAGGGTGAGCGTACCGGCATTGTGGAACCCGGTCGGGGAGACCAGCAATCCATAGCTGCCGGTCGAGTTTCCCTGCACGGTCAACACGTGTCCAGTGGGCACGTCGCTTGTTAGGGTGTTGTGTTGCCACAACAAGAACGACGCGGGGGCCGTGCCGGTCGGTGCGATATTGAACGTGGTGGACCGCAGCGTGGGCGTGCCGAGAATGGCGCCGCCGTTGTAGTTGACCGTCAGACCGCTCAGCAGCAACTCACCGTTGATGTCAAGCGTGCCGGCGTTTTGGTTGAGGGTTTCGTCGCCGCCGGCGATGAGGAGTACTTTTCCTGCGGCAATGTTGAGTTGGCCGTTGTTGGTGTAGGTCCCGTGGGATTGGGTAAAGTTCGTGTTCGCGTCGACGTTGACCGTGCCGTTGTTGATAAGACTTGCCCAGAGAGTCCGTGCGCCACCGGTGCCCGGCAAGATATCGAGCACGCCAGTCGCCGCGTTGGTCAGGGTTCCGGTCTCGGTGTGAAATTCACTGGAATAGCCGCCATCGGTCGAACTCAACGTCAGAGTTCCCGCATTGGTGAATCCCAGCGAATACAAGATGGCGTGTCCGCCGGAAGAATTGCCGATGAGAGCCACGGACTGCCCCGGATGAATGTCGCTGGAAAGTCCGTTGATTCCCGAAAGGACGAACGACGCCGGGTTGGTCGCGGTGGGGGCGATCGAGAGGGAGGCATCGTTCAGAGAGGGCGTGCCGACGATAGTGCCGCCGTTGTAGTTGAAGGTGAGATTGTACAGCGAGAGCGCGCCGTTGATGTCGAGCAGGCCGGCGTCTTGGTTGAAGGTCTGGCCTTTGACGTTGATAGTGAGCGTTTTGCCCGCGTGAATGTTCAGTGTGCCCTGGTTGGTGTACGTTCCATTGGATTCGAGGAACGTGGTGTCGGTGTTGACATGGACGGTGCCTTCGTTGAGCAGACTGGCCCGGAGTTGGCGTGTGCCGCCGGTGCCGGGGGAGAAGGTCAGGTTCCCGCCCGCCGCATTGGTCAGGGTGCCGATCGTGATGTCCAATATGGAGGAGTAGCCGCCATTGGCGGAGGTGAGGTTCAGGGTGCCGGCGTTGGTGAAGCCGGTGGGCGAAGTCAGCGTGGCGTGGCCGCCGATGGAATTGCCGAAGAGGGCCACGATTTGGCCGGCGTTGATGTTGCTGGTGAGTGTGCTGGTGCCTCGGATCTCAAAGATGGCGGGGTTGGTCGCCGCCGGGGCGATGGAGAACATGATGTCGTTCAGGATGGGCGTGCCGACGATAGTGCCGCCGTTGTAGTTGAACGTCGCATTGCTCACCGCCAGCGCGCCGGTCAGGTTGAGCGTGCCGCCGTTCTGGTTGAACGTTTGATTGCTGCCGCTGATCGTGACCGACTTGTTCGCCGCGACGTTCAGTTGCCCGTTGTTGGTGTAGACGCCGTTGGATTCGATGAACTGGGTGACCGTGTTGACGTTGACGGTTCCGTCGTTGGTCAGGTTGGCTCGGAGGTAGCGCGAGCCGCCCGCGCCGGGTTCGATGTTGATGACGCCGGCGCCCAAGTTGGCCAGGGTGCCGCTGGTCACGTCGAGCGCGCATGAATAGCTGCCGCTGGCCGAATCCATGGTGATCGTACCCGAGTTGCTCAGACCGTTGGTTGCATAGAGCGTCGCGTGGCTGCCGGTCGGATTGCCCTGGATGAGGAGCGTGCCGTCTTGTTGGAAGACGGCCGTGCTGATCGTGGAGACTCCCAGGGCGGTCATCGAGCCGTTGTTTCGCAACGTGCCGCTGCCGGCCCAGGTGGAGGTTCGCAAGAGGACCGATCCTTGGGCGATCGTCGACGGGCCGTCGACGGTCAACGTTTTCGAGACGGCCGAGAACGTGGCGTCAGGATCGTCGAGCGTAAAGCCGGCTAGCGGGTAGGCTGGATTTGTATTGAGAGAAACCGTGTAGGACGAGCCGGTGGCGTCGAGGATGGCCGTGTCGCCGGTGCCCGCGCCAGGCACCCCGTCGGGCGTCCACGCGGCACCGTTATTCCAGTTGCCCGAAGCGGCCGTCTCCCAGTGGTAGACCGCGGCGGAGGCCGCCGAGGAGGCAACGCTGAGGGCAAGTACGGCAGAGAGAGTCGCGCAAGTCTTCATCGCATGGCTCCTGGTCCCACTGGGGCGATTCGAGAAGTCCGTTTTCAGGATCCACAAAGTCACCCCCCAGTATAGCAAGCTTGGGGGGGAAGTCCACAGGTTGGCTATCAGAAAGTCGGGGCCCCTTGTGACGCCGCATCATTCCTTCTTTTCCGGTACAGCGCAAGAGATCTCGTAACGCGGGACGCGCAACGTCAGGGCCAACAGCAGAGTCAGATGGGCGAGGCCCTCGGCCAGATCGATGAAGATGATCCAAAACGTTCTGGCGCGATCCGGCGGTGCTACGACGACGAACAAGGCGATGAGCCCGGCCACGGCGCCGACAAGGCAGAAGACGGCCAGGCTGAGGATGAGAGGGCGGTAGCGTCTCACGTCGGTCGACCAGATGACCGCATGAACGCCCAGCAAGGCTTACAGGCCCATCAGGCACCGCATGATATAGGATTCCAGCAAGCCGGCCGAGAACCCCGGCTGCATCCAATCGAGCAGCCCTGCCAGAAAATCCTGCGGTGCCACGGCGGCCAGCAACGCCGGCACCGTCGTGAGGGCGAGAATCCGCAACAACCACTTCACACAAAATTCGGCGGTCATGGGCGCACCCAAGTCGAATATTATGCAGCGTCCACAACCCGTTGAATAGCGATTAGGATATCCGGATCATATTCCTGAACACTCGGGTGAAGTTGGCGTCGGATGGCCACTTGTACGTATGGCTTTGCATCCGTATCAATGGTGCCTTCGTCGATGAGCTGGCCTAGGGCCGTCGCAATAATGGTGGTGTCCAGGGTGAACATGTCAAAGTGTGCCGCCAAGAATCCTTCTTCAGGACGGGCGAGATCGCGTTCGATGCGATCGTCGGTACACAACGATTCATTATAGCCGCTCAAATTGCCATCGAGGATCCACGACAGGCAGTCGGTGAGTGGCGAGGATGGATTTTCCGCACGCCAGTCACGCCATTCGGAATAAGCGTCGGATCCTTCGTCACTGCCGAATGGCGCGCGTTCGTCGACGCAATCCCAAAAGAATGGCTCGACCATCAACTCGCGTGAGCGAGGGTGTGCCAATTCGGGTTCGTTGAAGGGGTCATGATCGCACATGTCAACAATTGCCTTAATGCGGATATCTGGGAAACAGGAATCGGCTAGATGCCATACTATCGTCTCATCGTCGCAAGTATCCGGCATGTCATATGAGCTACCGAACCTCGGTCTTCTTCACCGGGATCTTTCCTTCCTTAACGTCGAGCGTAAGCTTCCCGTCCTTGAGTTGGGCGACGCCGTAGCCCGTGTCGGTGGCGAGGAAGGCGCGGAAGTCGCCGATCTTCGAGTTGCACGAAAGGGTTTTAGTGACAGCGTCGTAGCGCAGACCGGTGAGGCCTTCGATCAGACCGTAGCTGGACAGGGCGCGGCCGTACCAGTGGCCGCATTCGATTTCGTCGAACGGGTTGCGACGGACGCCGTCGTAGCGCTTGCGGCAGGCGCGGACGATGTCGAGGCCCTTGTCGACCTCGCCCAGGAGCATCAGGTGCGAGGCCACCTGGTATTCGATGCCGGTCCAGACCTCGTCGCTGTAGACGAACGGGACGATCAACTCGCCGCCGCGAGGCCAGGTGCACAGGAGCAGGCCCCCTTCGTCGCCCAGGGCGAAGCCGGCCCGTTGCGGGTTGGTGTGGTCGCGCAGGTCGCGTTTGAAGTTGTGCCGGTAGACGGCCAGCAGGTGGCTGAGTTCCTTCTGACGGTCGACGAGTTGGTCGTCCAGCCCGGACATTCGGGCCATCCAGAGGCCGAGCACGCCGTCGGACAGGCAGCCCGAGCCGTATTGGTAGAGGGGCCCTTGCTGGTTGATCGCCTTGGCCATGTCCCGATAGGCGGCGCTTTCGCGCTGGACCACCAGCGGATCGGAGCCTTTGCCGCTCTTGCCTTTGGCGATGATTTGGAAGAAGTATTCGCCGTTGTACAGCTCCGACTCCATGCGTTTGCGGCCCTTGGCCAGCAGTTTTTCGTAGAGCGACACGTCGGCGTCCATCTCGCGGCCCATCTTGATCGCGGCGGCCAACGCGCCGAGGTAGAAACTTCCGCAGTGGCCGTTGGGGCCAAAATAGTTGATGTCGTAGGTGTTGTGCTGCGACTCCTCGGGCAGGCCCGTGTGGCGAGGGTCCCAGTACTCGATCATGAAGTCCATGCTCTTCTTGATTCGCGGCCAGTAGGTGGCCAGCCACTTCTTGTTGCCCGAGACGCGCCACTCGCGATAGGCCTTCATGA
>JAFGFF010000355.1 GCA_016931075.1 Pirellulales bacterium
GCCGTTGTCGAAGAGAAATCCCAACAGGCTCTCGATACGTTCACATTCGCTGTCCTCGCCGAGGCTGACGCCGTGATCGTCGGCCGTGCGGCCGAGCACGAGCCGCCACCGGGCGAGGATGTGTTGGTCCGCCGTTGTTGCCGGGCTGCTGTTCGCCATCAGAATTCCCACTCCTTCATGACCTCGGCCACTTGTCGATCGATGCGGGCGATCAGGGCGGCCGCGCCGACCGAGGTCCGCAATTCAGTGAGCGACTCGCCCTCGTCGCTCAGGCCGTATCGCACGGCGACGCGCTGGGCCATGGCGTCGCACTGCCGCTCGTGCAGCCGTTCGAAGGCAGCCCGGAGGCGTGGGATCATCGTCAAAAACACGTCCCAGTCGGCCGCCCGGAGCAGGTCGTCGATCGCCCCGACCAGCGCGTCGGCCCCGAGCATGATCGAGGTCCGCGAGACGGCCATGATCCCGTCGACGAAGTCCCCGGCCCGGGCCATCTCGTCGGCCGAAGCCCGGGCGTAGGCGCTCACTTCGGCGGCCAGATCGACCGGGTCCATCTGCCGGATCTCGGCGAGCATCCCGAGGAACGCGCCGCGCAAGAAGGGCACCTGCGACTGATCGGCCGCGCCACGAACGTGCTCGGCGAACAAGGCCCGATCGAGCCGCGAATCGTCGCTGCGCAGCAAGAGTTCGGCTAGCGAGAGGAGCGCGGCGACCACCTCCTCCTGCTGATCTTCCGGCACCGAGGCGACCTCCGGAATCGAGAAACAGGCCCGATCGAAACAGCGGACCAGAAGATCCTCCAGCACGTCGCGCCGCAGATTGCGGTACGCGGCGTAGCGATCCAGCACGGCCAGGTGGCCGAGGGCCGTGGTCAACGAGACGAAACGTACGTCGGCGTCGATCGCGTCGCCGCACGCTTTTTCGATGTCGGTGACCATTTGGGGCAGGTCCATGTCGATCGCCCGGACCAGGTGGCCGCACGTCTTCCCCGCGTGTTGCCGGTCGTCGGCCAACTGTTCCTGCAACCGGCCGAGCGCCGCGGCCTGGAGGGTGTCGCCGTAGAGGCTTTTTTCGATCAGGGCCGGTTCGACCTTCGGGCTCCACCGCAGGGCCCATTTCTCGCGGAAGATCATGCCCGTGTCGAAGTCGCCGCTGGGTGCGTCGATCATCTGGCCGATCGGCACGTCGAGCGATAACAACCGGTGCAGAAACGCGGAACGCCGCGCGTCGAGTTCCTCTCGTTTGTCGAGGCTTGTGGTGAGCTGCTTTTCGCGACCCATCACCTCGCCCAGGTCGAGGTCGTCGAGTTGGCCGTAGAAATCGTTCACCAAGGGCAACCGTCCCAGGGCCGGCGTGACGCGGCCCACCTTGGTGCCGATGTTGACCGCGTCGATCGCCTGAAGGAGGTGCATGCCCTCGTCGGCCGGATCTCCCTTGCAGCAGCACGTGATCAGGGCGTCTTGGATGTCGTCCAGCACCGGTTGCGCGCGGCCGCGCAGGTTGGCCAGGAGCCGGGCGTGTTGGCTGGCGGCGATGGCGTCGGCCGAGGACAGGTGCTCGCCCTCGCGCCGGGCCCGCTTCAGGACGGCTACCACATGTTCGACCAGCACGTCGTCGGCCCGTCCGTCGCGAGCCAATTCAAAACACGTCTGATAGAACTGCGGCGCCCGATTGCCGGCCGCGTAGCCGGAAAGCTCGGAGATGCGAAAGAACGAGTAGGGCATCACCGTGGTGTAGACCGTCCCGGACGGGGCTTCCGGCGGGGGCGTTGCGTCGTCCCGGTCCAGGAACAAATGAAATCCTCCGCACACGACCATGGCTTCGCGGGGCCGGATCTTCTCTTTCTTGAGCGTCCGGCCGATGGTTCGCCACATAAACCGCTCCCGGGCGAGCGTGCCGTCGGCCTCGATTCGCCTCGGTGAACAGGTCGCCCGCGCCGCGGCGCAGAACGTGGCCAATTCGCGGCGAAATGCCTCGGTATCGTCGCCGAAGTCGCTCTTCTCGAACAGGCTGTCCCAGGCTTCGTTCCAATTGCGGTAACCGGCCACTTCGGCCAGCTTCTGGTAAAACCGGCTCTCGACGATCAGATGCTCGGCGTCGAATTCAACCGTGTATTTCTTGCCTCTTGATTGGGACGGAGCCGAATCGGGGCCCGGGACCTTGCCTGACGGATCCTGAGCACTCGGCTCGTCTTCTTCCTCGACATGAGGCTCGATCAGAGCGTGGTGGGGGAGGTCGATGAAGACGACCTTCGCCTTGATTCGAGCGGCCGCCTTCATGGCGATATATTCGGGCGAGTAGCCGACCAGCGGATACCAGCAGGCGAATCGCGGCGGGATGTCCTTGGCCGGACTGGCGATGCCGGCCAGCCCGAGGACGTTGTCATCGTCGCGGTAAGACGAATAGATGGCCACCGGAGGGTGCGTCTTGGAATCCACGACGTAGGGGATCAGATCGGTCGCTTCCGACGGCCCTTCGATCAGCACGACCTTCGGACGCCGCGCGAGAATGGCCGATTCCAGGTGCCGGGCCACCGCCGGAGAATGGTGGCGGACGGGGAACCAGTAGAGATCCTCGGCGAGCACCGCCTCGGCCCGCGCGCGGACGGCGTCCGCGTCGAGGGCGATCTGGTCCGAAACGCGTTCCAGCGCTTCGGGCGATACGGCGTTGGCGACGTTCGGGTCCATGACGTCTACTTCAGGCTGGCCACCAGGGTGTCGTGGAACTCCTTCCAGTTCTTGTCCTTCGCGGCCCGTTTCTTGGCCACCAGCACGGCATACTCCTTGAGCACCGCCAGGTCGGCCGTGTCCTCCTTGACGATCGACCCGACCAGATTGCGCGCGATGTCGCTGGGCCGAATCTGGCCCGAGCCGAAGAAGCTGGCGTGCAGGGCCGCGTCCAGGGCCACGCCGATCGCTTCGGCCGTCGAGACCGTGGTCGAAGGCTGCTTGACGCTCACCCCGTCGGTCGTCTTGCCTTCGCGGATCTCGCGGAACACGGTGGTCAACAGCGTGACGAGCGGAGGCGTGATGCTCGTCGACACACCGTAACGGTCGATCAGATCGGCCGAGCGTTTCTGGACGATCTCGATTTCCGTCTTCTGGTCGGCGACGATCGGGATGTGGATATAGTTGAACCGCCGCTTGAGGGCGGCTGAAAGTTCATTGACGCCCTGGTCCCGCGTGTTGGCCGTGGCGATGACGTTGAAACCGGGCCGGGCCCAGACCATGTTGTCGTCCGGCAACTCGGGAACGTTAATCGCCTTGTCCGAAAGGATCGACACTAGGGCGTCCTGCACGTCGGGCACGCAACGCGTGATCTCCTCGAAACGGAGCACGCCGCCGCGCCGCATGGCGAGCATCGTCGGCGAGGGGATCATGTTCCCGGGCGTGGGGCCCTCGGCGATCACCCGGGCGATGTTCCACGAGTACTTGACGTGCTCCTCGGTCGTTCCGGCGGTGCCCTGGATCGTCAACGTTGAATCGCCCGAGACGGCGGCCGCCAAGTGTTCGGAGAGCCAGCTCTTCCCGGTGCCCGGCTCGCCGACCAGCAGGAGGGCCCGCTCCGAGGCCAGCGTGACGATCGCCCGTTCGACCAGCCCGTCATCGCCGAAGAACTTTCGCGTGATGGGCACCTCGACGGTCTTGCCATCCAGTTTGGCCTTCAGCGGCTTGCCGCCGATGATGTAGGTCAACACGGCTCGGGGCGAAAGCTTCCAGGCCGCTGGGGGCGTGTCGGAGTCGTTCTGATGCAACGCTTCGAGTTGATCGGCGTGTTCGACCTCGGCCGGTCGACGCAACTGCTCGACGGTCGACGAGTCGTTATGATCCTCGGCGGACGGGGCCGCGGCGGCTTGCTTGGAAGCTGACTGTTTTTTTGCCATGGGGCATGTCCTGTGATAAAGGATCGTTCCTAGGTGAATCGGATGGCCTGCAACAACGCCTTCTGGTCGACCTTGTCGTCGGAAAGGTGCAATTGCTTCAGGCCGCTGGCTTCGAAAACGGCAAGCGGCTCGACGAGCATCCGGCACATCTCGAAGTGCATCAGTCCGAAAAGAGGCGGGCGCGTCTTTTGCTTGACGGCCCGATCGAGATACTGACGCGCCGGAGCGGCCTCGTCTCGGGCGGAGACGACCAGTTCGACCGGGACGTCGCGCCAGACGACCGGATACACCACCTGGAGCTCGCGCCGGTCGTCCTCGGCCTTCTCGATCCGCCAGTCGTCCAGCACGACTTCCTCCTGCAGGTCGACTTCGAGATCCAAGGGTCCCGGCTCGTAGGCGTTCAGGCGAGCCAGCGCCGGCTGCGGCTCCCACGCGGCGAACCGCTGCCAATCGTCAAAGGGCTTGCCGGCCGTGACGGTGCTCTCGGGCAAAAGGCTCACGCGGCGGCTTCCTCGCTCGTTGCCGGAGAGGGCCGCCTTCTCGATAAGGATCGTCTTGCCTTCAAGAAAGAGGCTCGCCTTGAACTGCTGCTTCTGCGGCAGGTGCAAAAACCCCTCGGGCGGAATGTCGACGCCCGGCTTGACGGGAAACACACACGACCACGTGACGGGCGAGTCGGCCGGAACGTCGTCGGCGTCGGTCACCGTGCGGAGTCGGAACTCGAACGCGACGAAGGCCCCTTTGACCACCCGCTTGACCACGCCCAGCGTGACGACTTCGAGCCGGTCAATGGTCTGCGTGGCTGGAACCCAGAGCAATTGCCCCAGAAGCGTTTCATCTTCTTGCTTGATCGCCCGGGCCAACCCCTGGCAGAGCAGCCAGGTCCGGTTGAGGAAGAATGTGAGCCGATTGCGCGAGAAGTCCTCGTCCTTGCGGACGAAACGCCCCAATTCCTCGCTGGCGATCCGCAGCGTCGAGCCCAGTCGCAAGAGCCGCAGCCGCGAGGCCTCGCGGAAGGCGACGTCGATCTGTTTCTGGGTCGCCTGCGAAGCCGTGGTCAGCCCGGTGAGCAAGAGATCCTCGACCGCGCCGGCCAGATCGTCCAGCACGCGGACCAACGGGTGGCGATCCTTCGTGGCGAGCATCATGCCTGGCTCTCTTCGGCTTCAGCGTCTTGGCCGACCGGTTCCGCGGCGAGCATCGTCTCGAGCGTGGCCGTACCGACCTCCTGGCTGAGCATTCGCTCGAACAACCTCAGACTGGCCTGGGCTCGCATCAACGCCGCGGCCGATCCCCGATCGTCATTACGGATCGCCTCGACCAACTCCCCGATCCGGCCCGCCAGGTGATCGGCGCTGATCCTCAGAAACTCCTCCCGAAGCGCCTCCAGCGATGTCAGATGCCCCGGCCCAACTGTCCGCAGCCCCCGGACTGTCAGATCAGCGAACTCCTCCCGGAGCCGCTCTATCACGCCAACGACCTCGTGCCAGTCCGACATGCCACTCAGTCCGTTCCACCGGCCGAATCGAACCTGGTCCCTTGAAGGGATTTTGACCCCCCGTCATGATTACGCGGAGGCTTGATGATGTCAACCGGGCATAAGGGGCGGGGTATATGATGGTTTCCACCAGATGGGACGAATCCGGAGGGTAGTGTACCTGACGCTGTTTTCAAGTCACCAACGACCACTTCGTTGACACACTGCAAAATCCGGTGAGACATATACGCAATGCTCTGTGCGAACCTTCACAAGAAAACACGACAACTCCAGAAAATGACGAGCATTTCCAAGAGTTGTCTGTATGTGAGTGTCCAAGTGGGCGTAGCTGGACTCGAACCAGCGACTTCGACCTTGTAAGGATCGCACTCTAACCAACTGAGTTATACGCCCGAGGAAACCGGCGAAGCACGCCTGCCCACGGGTGGGGGGCTCTCTGGTAGCCTGGGTTCCTTGGGTCATCTTCGGGCATGGGGGCACGCATGTCAACGGGCCTGATTGACTCCGGCGCGGTGGTTCGTGCCCCTCGGCAACCCGGGGGATGCCCCGGTATGTCTCGTCTGATAAGATCGTGGGGAGCATTGCCGCGCGGCGTTCCTCAGGCTCTTCAACAGGGCGGCCAGTCCTGATCGAGGTCACGGATGAATCCTCTGCCATTTGTCCATCTGCATTGCCACAGCCACTACAGCCTCTTGGACGGGGCCAGCACGATCGACCGGTTGCTCGAACGGGCCAAGGCGCTCGGGATGAACGCCCTGGCGCTGACCGACCATGGCAACCTGTTCGGGGCGCTGGAGTTCTATCAGAAGGCCAAGGCGATCGGCGTCAAGCCGATCATCGGCTACGAGGCCTACATCGCGCCGGCCGGGCGGAAGGACAAGGACGCCTCGAGCATGAAGGAGGCCAGCTACCACCTGACCCTGCTGGCCGAAAACCACGCCGGCTTCCGCAACCTGCTCCGCCTGGCCTCGTCGGCCTACCTCGAAGGTTTCTATTTTCGGCCGCGGATCGACAAAGAACTTCTGACCGCGCATCACGAAGGCATCATCTGCTTGAGCGGGTGCGTGTCGAGCGAGTTGAATCGCAAGATCCTTGCCGGGCAGCACGGCGACCAGTTCGATCTGGTGCCGGCCGAGGAGGTGGCTGCCTGGTATCGCGACCTGTTCGGCGACCGATACTACATCGAGATCCAGAATAACGGTCTGGAGGTGCAACAGACGGCCATGCGAGGCGCGGTCGAACTGGCCGGGCGGATGAACATCCCGCTGGTGGCCACCAGTGACTGCCACTACGTCCAACGCGACGACGCCGACGCACAGGACATCCTGCTTTGCGTCAATACGGGCCGTTTCCGGACCGACGCGAATCGAATGCGGATGGAGGGCAACGAGTTCTACCTCCGGGGACCGGACGAGATGTACGCCGCGTTCCCCGGCTTGGAAGACGCCGTGCGGCGGAGCCAGGAAATCGCCGACCGGACTCAACTGAACCTCGAACTAGGCCAGCGTCACTTTCCGATTTTTACTCCGCCCGAGGGCAAGACGTCGGAAGACTACCTCCGCGACCTGTGCATCGAGGGTCTCAAGCAGCGTTACACCGACAGGCCCCACCGCTTCGCCGACGGGCAACTCTCCGACGAAGTGATCCAACGGCTGGACCGCGAGTTGGGCGTGATCAACAAGCTGGGTTTCCCGAACTACTTTTTGATCGTGTGGGACTTCGTCCAGTTTGCTCGAAGCCAGGGGATCGAAGCGACCGCGCGAGGCTCGGGCGTCGGGTCGTTGGTCTGTTTCGCTTTGTATCTGAGCCACGTCTGCCCTTTGGAGTACGACCTGCTTTTCGAGCGGTTTCTCGACGAAAACCGCCGCGAGGCGCCCGATATCGACATCGACTTCTGCAAGCATCGCCGCGGCGAAGTCATCCAGTACGTCAAGGATAAATACGGCACGGAAAACGTCGCCCAGATCGGCACGTTCGGCACGCTGGCCGCCCGGGCGGCGATCCGCGACGTGGGCCGGGCGCTGGGGCTGCCCATCCCGCGGGTCGACGCCGTCGTGGCCAAGGTGCCTGAGGAATTAGGCATCAGCCTGTCCAAGGCGATCGAAAAAAGCGACGAGCTGCGCAAGGACTACGAAAACGATGGCGAGGTTCGCGAGTTGTTGAACTTCGCCATGCAGGTCGAGGGTCTCGCGCGGAACGTCGGCACCCACGCCGCCGCCGTCGTGATCGGTGACCAGCCGCTGGTCGAGTACCTGCCGTTGCAACGCGTGCAGGGCAAGGAAGAAGTCATCAC
>JAFGFF010000356.1 GCA_016931075.1 Pirellulales bacterium
GATGGGCCGGCACCTGGACGGCCGGGTCACCGCCGTGTTGGGCACCCATACCCACGTGCCCACGGCCGACGAGCAGATCCTGCCTGGCGGAACGGCCTTCCAATGCGACGTAGGCATGACCGGCCCCCACGAAAGCATCCTCGGCCGCCGGATCGACCGGGTCCTCGAGACGCTCAAGACGTTCCGCCCGACCCATTTCGAAGTCGCCACGGGCGACCCCCGCCTGCACGGCACGATTGTCGAAGCCGACCCGACCACCGGCCGCGCCCAATCCATCCGCCGCCTGGCCATCGACGCCGCCGAAGCTGCCCGGCTGGGTGAGTCCTCGTCAGGAACATCGTAGCGATGGGATACCACTGCTGACTTGCCCAGTTGTGGTTTTTCTAAGCCCCGGGGATCACGATTCACTCAAGGATGCCCGATTTGTTTCCTCTTCGCACATGATTGGGCACGACACTACCAAAATCGGGCAAGTTTTGCGTTATGGCAGTTCGGCCCTTCATCCGGGTTATTGTCCGCATCGCCAAGTCCGCTAGAATCGGGTTTTCAAGGCCCGTTCTTCTATGACAGTCTGCCTCTTGCTTCAAGCTCCGGAGGATCTCCGAGATGTCGCACACGATGAAATGCTGGATGGGACTGCTTGTCGCCTTCTCGTGGTTGGTCTTCTCGTCGACAGCCTGCTTGGCCGATGCGTCGCTGTTTACCTACGACGGGCATACCTATGAAATCGTAAAGACAGCGAGGACATGGGCAGCGGCAGCGAACGATGCGACGACTCGTCAGATGTACGGCGTGTCGGGCGCGCTGGTCCGCATCGACAACGCCGGGGAGAACGCGGCCATCTTCAACCAGCTCCTGGCCGCGATTCCTTCGTCCGAGTTCACTGCCACCGACGCGCCCGACGGCGGCGGAGGGGCCTATGCGTGGATCGGCGCGACCGACCGCAACGCCGAGGGTGAATGGATCTGGGACGGCGACGGCGACAACTCGGGCGATCAATTCTGGTCCGGCGGAAAGACAGGCTCGCCCGTCGGCGGCCTCTGGAGCAACTGGGGCACCGTCGGCGGCACCCAAAATGAGCCCGACAACTACAACGACCAAGACGCCGCGGGCATTTCCCTCAATGGTTGGCCCAAGTCCGACCAGCACCTCGGCTCGGCCAGCCAATGGAACGACGTCGACGTGAACAACACTCTTTTCTACGTCGTCGAATTCGCGGCCGTGCCCGAGCCGGCCACGTCGCTGCTGGTTCTCACCGGCCTTGTGACGATGATTCTCTGGCGAGCGAGAAGGCGTCGCGAACTGTAATCGTTGTCTCGACGCTATTCTGCCGCGCCTCGCTCTCGGCCCATCCAAAGGGGCGTGGCCGCGAACCAGACCACCGTGGCGGCCAGCATGGTCCACTGGACCGAGGGCAGGCCGACCGAACCGGCCAGGAAAGCGACCGAGGGCAGAATCGTGCCGGCCAAAGCCAGCCAAGAGACGATTTGAAAAAGGCGTCGGGTGGTCATGGCGTGTTCTCCCTAATCGGCCGTTGAAACGGCTGGCGTGGTTGCGGTCGTTTTCCGTTGATACAGCTTGCTCGCCACGATATACAGCACGGCGGCCACGAACCAGCCGGGCAACGAGACGAAGTAGATCTGGATGTGGAACCGGTCGAGCAGCGCTTTGGTCGACGCACTGAGCGAGAGGACGCCTCGCGCTTCGAGCCAGTCGATCGTCGGGCCGAGGTACACCAGCGCCAGGCAGAAGGCCAGCGTGCCGAACCAGGCCAGGCCGGCGGCCCAGTTGAACGAGATGCCGGCCCGCTCGGCGTAGTCGCGTCGCAGGCCGAGCCGGTCGAAGACCCAGAAGTCGATGAAGATGACCGCGCCCATCGGCATGAGGATCAGCCCGTAGAGGGCGACGAACTCAAGCAGCTTCATGGCCAAGGCCGGAAACATCGCGGCCACCGTGGCGATGCCGCCGGTCAATAGGGTGATGGCGAACCGTGACCGGTTGGGCACGATCGCCTGGAACGCCAGGCCGGCCCGATAGATCGTCGGGTTGGCCGTCGTCCAGCCGGCCACGACCACGCAAATCAGACCCGCAATACCGCACGCCCCGTAGGCCAACGGTCCGGGCAACGGTGAGGGCAACGTTCCGGCCTCGGCCGCGGCGCGAACGGCTGCGTCGTTGTCCAGGCCTGCTTGGTACAGTTGAAACGCGAACAGCATCGACGCGCTGAGCCAGGCCATGAAGTGGCCCACATACATCCCGGCCGACGAGGCGACCGCGTACCACGACTTTCGGGCGTACCGCAACACGGACAGGTCGGCCATGCCGACGTGCATCGCCATGTTGCAGAACCAGGCGAAAAACATGACGTGACAGAACGTGAATTTCACTTTGCCTGGCAATGGTTCGCCGCCCCGCCAGATGACCGTCGAGGCCAGGTGCCACAGGTCGGCCGGCGAGCGGATCTGTGCGTCGGTCGCCACGATAAACTGCCGCAGCGCCACGACGCCGAACGCCAGGAAAACGAGTACCATCCATGGCGCGGCGATGTTGGCCACGCGCGAGACGGTTTTGTATCCGTAGGCCGCCACGACTGAGATCACTGCCCCGACGCCCAGCACGGCCAGGACCCAGCCGGTGCTGTTGGGCCGGACGTCATTCAGGCTCGGCATGGGGAACCGCACGAGCACGCCGACCGCCGTGGCCGAGACGGTGATCATGGCCCCGGCCAGGAAGCAAAACATCACGCCGTTGGCCAGGTTGTAAAGCGTCACGAGCCGCCGGCCGCAGATTTTTTCGAGCTGGAAGTAGAGCGTCAGCCTCGCCCGGGTGGCAATCGGGGCCGTCAAAACCAGCCAGCTCAGCACGGCCAGCAGGTTCCCGACGATCAGCCCCACGACCACGTCGAACGCACTGACCCCGGCAGCCACGAACAATATCCCGATCATCAGCTCCGTGCCCGCGCAATGCTCGCCCGCATACATCCCCACAAAGCTTTTCAACCCCAGCAGCGCCCTGCCCGGCACGGGCCGGCGTTCGAACTCGCCGTCGTGGGAGGAATCCTGGGCGGAATGTTGATTGGAAACGTCTTCGGACACGTTGTGCTCCTTTGGAAAACGACGACCGAATCAGGCTATCCCGATGTCAGCACACCTGATCTAATCAGCCATTCGTGTTTCTATTGCCCATGTGACATCGTCGCGCCGCGGTCTACCAGAACTTCCACCACGGCTTCATGTCTGCCCGGATCGCGGCGAGCGCGTCCGAGGCAGCCTCACGAGTGTATTCGTCGCTATCTGACAGTGCTGTTTTCAGAGGCTCGATTGCATTGCGGGCCGCTTTGCCCATGTTCCCCAGGGCGAACGCGGCGCGAAACCGGACGTTTTCATCATTGTGTGACAATGCTTGAATCAATGGCCAATCACCGCGTCCCACCAGCAATGACAAGCCGAATGCCGCTGCCATGCCTTTTTTATGAGAATCCGAGGGAAGGAGGTCGGAGAGCCTGCAATACACCTTCTGGAGTGTTCGCTCATCCTCGACGGCACGCGACATCGCCGTGCTAAGCGCTTCGTAATCCTCTGATTCAACAGCTTTCTCGATTTCGAGAACGATTGCATCACGTGTAGGGTGATCATGGACGAGTTGGCGAACCTCCTCGTCGATCAATCCCAGAACACCCTCCGCGATTTCCTGCGGGGCCCCTTCTTCGATCAACCGTCGAACGACGGCCGCATCGTCAAGCCCTTCGTCCCGCAAGTCCCAGGCGTAGTGGACAAGGATCTGAACGCGTTGCGATTCAGTCGGCATCGGCATCGCCAGTCTCCAGCCAGAAACCCCGTTTTACATCTTTCGGACCACAATGAGTATTGTCGTCCAACCGGCGTCGGAACGCAAGTTGTTCTAGTCGACTATTCGCTCAAGGGCCATCCCTGGAGTTGGAAAATCTTACTATGGATCGGACGACCCCGTATTGCATCTATTTGATCATATAAAATTCGGGCTGCTGAAGCCACCATGCCAGGAATTCAGCATCACTAAAATGCGATATGCATTGGATACCCATCACGCTCTGATAGGGCAAGGACCAGAGCTTACCGGGACCATCTAGAGCACTGGCTGGCAGTTCGCCGCAGAAGTCAACAACGCCGTTGAATAATTGCACGAAGTGGAGGCAGACCTCGCCCAACACGCGGTGATCAATGTCACTGTTGCAGCCGGCACTACAGTCTATGCATCCTTGCGGTGTCCAGCCGAGTTTGTCGCAAAGGATCTTGAAATCCTCTTCATCCTCATCGCATGGCCCGAATCCCACGGACAAAGGGCGCCCTTGAATCCAGAAGTTATCACCATCGACTTTCTCGCTGAGACCAGCAATCGCTGTTCGAATAGCCTGCTGTTGCTTATTCGCAAGGGTGTTCCTCACAAGAATGCCTGCTGTTGGACCCATCGGCTTTCTCCAATAAAAGCGGATTGAACGTGTATTTGGTATTGTCGTCCGTCCCAGTCCCAGGTGCAAGTAGGTGCGGTTTGAACGCTGGCTGAACCAAGAGACTCGGCCTTGTGTTCTGCCTTCTTCTCTCTACCAGCCTTCTATCAAATGCCACGGCCCAGCGGTATACTGGAACCAAGGTCAATCCACAGACGCCACGGCGATCGGGCTACAACAAGATACCGATCCAATCCTCGCGACCTGCAGGCGAATAGCAACGAAGAGGGTTTTTCACTCTTTCCTCTTCGTCGTGGAGAATGGACATGTTCGTAAGACGCACGATCTTGACAATCCTGGTTGCGTTCACGGGTACACTCGTCGAGGCGGCCGAACTGGACGTCCGCCCAGCGGGCAAGCTGGAGGTGACGAAGGAGGTGCTGGGGCCGATTTGGGCTCCCGGTGGATTTGACGTGGTGATGACCGACCGGGGATTCATTGTCGCTTTCGCATGTGGCGACGGCAAGGTTCGACATATCCGCTTCGGCGAACAGCGCGAGTGGAAACATGACGAGCTTGTCCTTATGCGCAACGTCACACTCAGCCACGATGGCAAACGGGTGGCATACGGATACTGGAAGGACCTTCGGCACTGGCGCGTCGTGGTCGACGGTGTGGAAGACCCCGTCTGTGACAACTATCGCAACCTGTCCTTCAGTCCGGACAGTCGGCATGTCACCTACACAGCCCAGAAGGACTTAAAGCAGTACATTGTCTTCGACGGCATCGCAGGCCCGAAGTTCGACGGCGTCTACGACGGGCGTGTCAAGTTCAGCCCCGATGGCACACGTCACACCTATATAGCCCAGAAAAGAAAGAAGACACTGGTCGTTACTGATGGGAAGCCAGGCCCGGAACACGACGGTGTGGACGGCCTCGCGTTCGGTCCCAAGGGCAAGCATGTCATCTATGCTGCCGCGGATGGAGACAAGTGGCGTATGGTGGTCGACGGCAAGCCCGGCCCGGCGCTTGATGGCCTGAGTGCCTACTATATCGTGTTCAGTCCCAACGGAACACGCTTCGCTTACGTGGGTTTCCAGGAGAAGATTCCTGAGAAGAAGTGTGTCGCCGTGATTGACGGAGTTGCGCAGCCCCCCTGCTATGAGATTGACGACCTCAAGTTCAGCCCGGATGGAAAACACGTTGCGTACACCGAGACCAATGTGAGCGAAGAGAAAGGCTGGCGGGCACGAGTGGTTCTCAATGGCGAGTCTGGTCCGGAATTCACCGGAGTATGGGAGCCTTTCTTCAGCCCGGACGGCAAGGGGGTGAAATACGCGGCCCTCGAAGGACGCTCCATAACAGCAAAGACGATCTTCATGGTTAACGGACAACGCCAGGACCCCAAGCTTCCTCGCGCGGGAATTATCTTCTGGAGTCCTAACGGAAAACGATATCTGTGCATGACGAGCAACGGCCTAGAGCCAGGAGAAGGAGGCAAGGGCATGATGATCGTTGACGGTCAGCAGGGCCCGGAGTTCGACGAGGTATCTACACTCAAACGCAGCCAATGCTTCAGTCCAGACAGCAAGCACGTGGTCTACGAAGCGAAGGAGGGCGACAAGCACTTCGTCATTCTGGATGGCCGCAAGTTGCCGGCCTTCGACGGCGTTTGGATGCAGTACTTCAGTAAGGACTGCAAACACCTGGCCTATCTGGCAGGCGACCAGGGCCAGAAGCGTGTGGTAATCGACGGCCGACCGGGCCCCCGCTTTGCATCGATTGAAGAATACTGTATCACATTCAGTCCGAAGAGTGATTCGATTGCCTATGTCGCCGACAAGACAACCGGCCACTCCGTGCTCGTCGTCGACGGCCACGAAAGCCAGCCTATTGGTGGCCTCTGGGCCGGGCCCGCCTATCGGGCCGACGGGGTCGTCGAGTGCATCACGGTCCAGGACGACACCGTCTACCGCGTGACGGCCAAGCCGCCGGGAATGAAGAAATGGGGCAACGACAAATAGAGCAACACGGATAAAACGCAAAACACTAATTCACGCTAATCTCCACTGAACTTCTTGTATTAGCGTTCCCCGGCGTCAGAAATTAGAATAGACACATCATTCTTCCCTTCTCACGATTACTTATCTCCAAAGACTACACACGCATGGCATCCAACAAACGTCTGGCGGAACAAACGGTCGTTGTCATCCTGGCCGCGGGCAAGGGGACGCGGATGGGCAGAAGCGATCTGTGCAAGGTGTGCTTCGAGATCGATTCGGTGCCGGCCATCTGTCGGGCGATCGATGCGTTCAAGCGGCGGCGGTTCGGGCGGTTCTTGTTGGTGGTCGGGACGATGGCTCAGCAAGTGCTCGAGACGGTCGGTCGAGAGCACCCCGAGGTGATGTACGTCCTCCAAAATCCGCAGCAGGGCACGGGCCACGCGGCCAAGGTGGCGGCCGACGCGCTGGCGACGATGGGCTACGAGGACCATGTGCTGTTGACGATGGGCGACAAGCTGATCGAGGAGGAGGCGATCGACGCGCTGGTCGACGGCTACGTCAAGCAACAGGCCGACATGGCCCTGCTGACGATCCCGATGACCCGGGCGACCGAAGGGGCCGGCGGGACCGTCTACCTCGACGCCGATGGCCAGGCCCTGGACATCATCGAGGCCCCCGACCTCGCCCGACAGGCCGTGGCCGACGAGCTTTCCGCCCTGCTGGACAAGGGCCGCAAACCGACCGGCGCCGAAATCCGCAAGACGCTGGATAAACACTTCCCCGATCCGAAAAAACAAGTCCGGGCGGTCGCCGAACTGCTCGAACTGGCCGCCAAGGACAAACCCGATCCGGCTGCGCTTGTAAAACTGCTCGCGTCCGACCGCTACACGCTCCGGATCGACGGCCAGACGCGAAGCGCCGCCGAAATCAAGCGGACCTGCAAGGGTTTTAATCCGAGTTTGTATCTCTTCACGGCCGAGGCGTTCTACCAGGGCGTCGGGCTGATCGACAACAACAACGCCCAGGGCGAATACTACGTGACCGACGTGGTCCGGTGCCTGGCCGGCGTGCGCGACGCCTCGGGCAGGCCCAAGTTCCGCGTGCGGACCGTCTCGATCGACAACCCGCAATGCGTCCAAGGCTTCAACTCGCCCGACGAACTGTTGGCCATTCAGGACTACCTTCGCCGAAAGAAGACGGCCCGGCGGAAGACGGCCTCGACGGCCGACCGCCCGAAGCTCAAGCCCACCCAATACGCCACCGTCGCACAGTGGTTGGAAAAGATTGAGCAGAACAAACCGAGCCTGGGCCGCTGGCTGGCCGGCATCTACGGCCCGCACGAAGAGCTGCATGAACAAAAGGTCCGCGACATGACGGCCGTCCTGCGATGCTACGCGAAGAAGTTCGGGTCCGAGGAGAAAGTCTGCTTGGTTCGAGCCCCGGGCCGGATCAATCTGATGGGCCGGCACGTCGACCACCGCGGCGGGCTGACCAATTTTCTGGCGATCGACCGCGAGACGCTCATCGTGGCCGGGTTGCGCGACGACAACAACGTCGTGGCCGTCAGCACCGAGCC
>JAFGFF010000357.1 GCA_016931075.1 Pirellulales bacterium
AGCCGGATCCGGTCGATCACCCGGCCGAACACGGTGGGCTTGGGCTCCTGGATCTCGTCGCCCGGCAGGTCGGGGTAGAGGGCGCGCATGACCTGCCCGATGGCCACGTCGCCCCGGCCGACGGCGAACCCGATGCCGGTCGCCTCGAGCACGCCCCGGCCGATGAGGAACTTCAACGGATCGTAGCCGAACAGGCCCAAGTGTCCCGGCCCGCTGCCCGGGGTGATCCCCGGCTTGATCGGAATGGAACAACCCGAAACCCCCAGCTTGGCCAGATCGTCCAAATTGGGCGTCTTCGCCGCTTCCAATTCGGTCGGTCCACCCGGCTCGACCGGCAGCCCGCCGAGGCCGTCGGCCACGAGCAGCACGATTTTCGTGTCGTTTTTAATGTGCAACGAACGGGTGAGTTCCTGAGTATCCATATCGGTGTCCTTGTCGTTTGTGGGGTGAAGCGTAGGATTCCCTTCGTACCAGAATATACGTCCAAGACAAGTGGGGCCGGTTTGCCCCCTCCGCCCTCTGGCTGGAAAACGCCCCCTGCGTTATCCTGCGGAAGAAATCTGGGCGACTGGATTTTTAGGTGGCACTGGCGTCTCGCCAGTGTTTACCACAAATACACTGGCGAAACGCCAGTGCCACCCAACGTAACCCCCAATCCCCAATCCCCAATCCCCAATCCCCAATCCCCCGGATCATGCCATGCCTCAATCTTCGATCCCCGAGATTTCGTACAACCCGCGTGCGGCCGTGATGCGAGACACGGGCGTGTCGCCGGCCGACTTGGCCTGGCTGGCCCCGCGGCTCGAATCGGCCCGAAATGAAGTGCTCGACGACCTGGCCCTGTGGCAGTCGGGCGACGAAGTGCCCGCGGCCAAACAGCCGCTGGACGCCGGGTTCATCGACCTGCCCGAGCGGCTGCTGGCTCAATACGCCGCCAAGGGCGACCAGAGCGAGTTGGGCCGGATCCAAGCGGCCGCCACCCGGCTGGCCAGCCAGGTCGACCGCGTGGTCGTGCTCGGGATCGGCGGGTCGTACATGGGCGCCCGGGCGTTGTTCGAGGCGTGTTGCGATCCGTACTACAACGAGCTGGACCGGACCCAACGGCGGATGCAGCCGCGGATCTACTTCGCCGGCAACAACGTCGACAACGACGCGGTCACCGCGTTGCTGAACTTGCTGCTGTCGCACGAGCGCGAGCGGTTCGGCATCGTCGTGATCAGCAAGAGCGGCGGGACGCTCGAGACGGCCGTCGCGTTTCGCGTGTTCCTCGAAGCGCTCACCGAGGCGTGCGGCGGCGACATGAACAAGGTCCACGAGCTGATCATCCCGATCACCGGCCTGAAGAGCCGTCTGCGGAGCCTGGCCGGCGCGTTGGGCTGCACCGAGATCTTCCCCATCCCCGAGGGCGTCGGCGGCCGGTTTTCGATCTTCAGCCCGGTCGGCCTCGTCCCGGCGGCCCTGCTGGGCCTGGACGTCGTCAAACTGCTCGAAGGGGCCACGATCACCACCAAGCGCTTCTGCAACTCGCCGCCCGGCGAAAACCCCGTGCTCGACTACGTCGGCATCTGCCGCATGATGGAAACCCGCCGCGGCGCGACCACCCGCGTGCTGTCGACCTGGGGCGAGGGCCTCGAAGCCGTCGGGCTGTGGTACGATCAACTCCTGGCCGAGAGCCTGGGCAAGGACGGCCAAGGGGCCTTGCCGCTGACCACCGTCAACACCCGCGACCTCCACTCCCGCGGCCAGCAGCACCAGGACGGCCGCCGCGACAAACTCATCACCAACCTGATCGTCGACCGCCCTCGCCGCGAGCCGATCGCCATCAAGCCGAGCACCTTGAACCAGGACCTGCTGAACGACCTGTCCGGCAAGACCCTGCCCGACATCCTCCAAGCCGCCCTGAACGGCACCAACAAAGCCTACGCCGACGCCCGCCGCCCCACGGCCGACCTCCACCTCCCCCGCCGCGACGAAGCGTCCCTCGGCCAGCTCTTCCAAATGCTCATGCTCTCCACCGCCGTCGAAGGCCGCCTCGTCGGCATCAACCCCTACGGCCAACCGGGCGTCGAGGCGTATAAGAAGCATATGAATGAGTTTTTGAGGAAGTAGTGGCGAGAAAGGAGCGCGTGTGTCTTCCCTCTCGTTCGGGTAGAGGCTTGGAGCTAGCACACGGACATGTCGAAACGATAGGGATGTATTTAGGCTAACGGCACCATAATATATTGTATGAACACGTGAATAAACACTCATAAATAGTGGCCTGGGTACTTGACACTCAGGGGGGTGTTTATAGAATGGCAGACTGCCAGAGGAGGTTGTTCTCAGCTACAGGCAAATGAGAAATCACCAATTGACAGCAACACTTGTTGATCCAGATCTCGCCCGGTTGCATACCACGGCCCAAATGGGCAATTCCGATCGGATCGACATGGTTCTTAGTTCTTCTAGTATTCCTCAACGCCAAGGGCCCTTGAACGGGTCATGGCAGCACTTCATTTGGGACCAAGACCAATGCCTCACCGACATTACCTCGAATGCATCCGTGATACGCAATCAGCCCCGCAATCTGGACACCATCTGAATGGCATACAACGCTACCACACACGTCAATGCTTCGTTTCTTTGATGGTCGCTCTTCTCCTATCCCTTTTGTGGAATTCCGTGACTTTTGCCGGAGTCGGTATTCACTCACCGGAAAAACACGCGGAACTGGCAACAAAAGAAGATGCCTTTAGCGCTGTAGGCATGGTGCTCAGACGAGATGTCTTTCCGGAGGGCGCCTTGATGGAGGACGACATTGCCTCAGATGCACAACTGACTCCGGTACCGGGGACCTTTATTCTTGGTTCTGGAACATTGATATCGAATCACTTTATTTTGACCGCAGGCCATGTCCTTGAGGGCGTCAATCAGGATGATCTCGAATTCTACGTGCGTGGAGTATCCTACAAGGTAAAGATCGCATCCACACTACCAGGTTATGAAATAAATGTCCTCTTGAACTCTGCTCTCAATGACCTCGCGCTACTGAAATTGGAAAAGCCAGTTCCTACACTCGATGCGCAACCGAATCCCCACGCCGTGTCTCCCATTCCACTCTTGAAAGAGGCAGTTACGACGCCGACTTTGGCATGGATTGCAGGTTATGGCGCTGGGGGAGAAGGAACTTCTGGGGAAGACTCGGACACGTACCCAGGAGATGTCCTGCGCGCGGGCACTAACATGATTAATGAACCAGTCACTAACAACGCCCACGAAACGGTTCTGATAGACGTCCTGGGACACAAAAAGGATAACTTGTACGTTGCTGATTTTGACATGCAAGAGGATTCAAGATACAGCTCCGTCGGCTCCGCTGATACAACAATCCATGAATACGTCACTACACACGGAGACAGCGGAGGACCTCTGCTGGTGGAAACCTCTTCGGGATTCGGAGTTGCAGGTGTGACATCCGGACAAGTTTCTGGGCCATTTTCTACTGGACTTGTCAAATCGAAATATGGTGATTTGTCCTATTTTTACTCCGTGCGCACTCAAATCTCACAAGAATCGGGAGACGTGCCCGCATACGAATGGATCCAAGAGAAGATGTCGGAACTGGGCGGAGTGGCTTGGTGGACCCCAACTGGCAATGGCAACTACAGTTATGCGTCATCCTGGGACAACTTGACTGTGCCCGGCGACCACACAATATGCCATTTTGATGTCGATAACCCAACCACCGTCTCATTTGATGCAAGCTATGAAGTTGCATCTGTGCAACTCGACAGGGGCGACGTGACGTTCGACCTGAATGGAAATCGATTCGGAGTTCGCAGGACTCCATCGCCAAATGACAGTTCCTATTTTATCGTGGGCTATGAAGGGCCTGCTTCTCTTACCATAACAAACGGTCGACTTTTCACCGAGACCATTGCTTCAATAGGATGGCCAAATCCCGGCTCTGTCTCCGTTGCAGGTGATCAGGCCGAATGGGAATGTGGTGACTTAATCACCATCGCGACTTTCTATGACTTCCCTGATTACAGCGTTCTCGATGTATCTGCAGGCGGTTCGGTCATTTCCGACTACATTAACGTTGGGAGATATGGCAACGGCAGGCTTTCTGTATCTGAAGGATCGTCTCTGGAAGTGCATACCAGTCTTAGGGTTGGTTATGAAAAAAGCCAGTATTGGTTCGAACACACCAGTGGCCATGGTGAACTGCGTTTGTCTGGTGGCGCTACGGCGAATGTAGGAGCATTCGTTACCCTTGGTCTTGAAGCAACGGGGCAGGGAACTGCTTACATCCAAGATCCTGGAACCGTATTGCGGGTTGGGCGACAACTTATTGTAGGTGACCATGGCACTGGCAAGCTCGAAGTTACGCTAGGTGGACAAGTCGTTTCCAATGATATAATTTATTCTGGTTTAGAAGAAGGCTCACACGGCCTCATTGAAATCAAAGGGCCTGGCAGTTCACTTGCGACACTGAACCAAATCCAAATCGGCAGGTTCGGTAATGGGGAAATGCTTATCAGCAGCGGTAGTCAGGTTGTTAGCAGCGGGGCGTTTTCCGGAACGAATTCCAGTGGACTCATCGGCGTCAGACCGAATGGAGTGGGAAGAGTGACTATTTCAGGCACCGGCTCCCAGTGGGTGCAAGACGGCGCCTTTTCGATTGGCTACTATGCTGATGGAACGCTCCGGATGCTCGACGGCGGAAGGGCGGAAAGCGTTGATGGCTTTGTAGGAAGGCTAACCGGGAGTGTCGGAGCGGTCCAGATATCCGACCCAGGCACGGAATGGGAAATTACGAACAACATCAGCATAGGCGGGGACACACAGCAGTCCGGCGGCACGGGTGAAGTCACTGTATCGAATGGTGGAAGACTGACGGTCGGAGAAGATGCTTGGATTTGGAGTGGTGGCACAATGACGGTTACATCGGGCGGGCTTGTGAGTATTGGTGGAACACTGACGCTCGACTACAACGGTGATGGTTTTATCAACATGGCCGACGGTGGTATGCTCGCACTAGGGGACTATTCCCTAGTGCAATTCCTGGATCTGATTGGTACCACGGATGCAGTCCGCTACTGGGATGCCTCTTCTTCGACATGGGCTCCCCTTAGCGAGGCGATCTATGGCACCGACTATATGATAAGCTATTTGACCGAAGGTAATTTAGCCGGATACACACTCCTGACCGTGAGTGCAGTACCAGAACCAGGTACTTTGGTATTGGCAACTCTATCACTAGCAGGCTTTCTTTTTCTATGCCGTAGTACACGCCACCGGACGGATTAGCTCGTCTAGGGAAAAGGGAAGGGGGAAAGGAGTCGGGAGTTTCTGTTCTTAGCTAGCCAATCCGACAGCTTGTTTTCCTGGACAGCGCAGCCACGATAGGTCTCCGACCAGGCATTACCTCGAAACCAGAACTTTTCTCCCTACCGGGCCTCGGGTACACAGTCGACGAATCGGCTGGGCCAGCAGTGAGACGACTCCTAGGTTGGAGGACCTAGCCCTGGGGCAGCGTTCCCCGAGGGCCGAGCCAAGAGGGCTTCGATGGCTTGGTTCATGTCGGACGGGTCGGAGGCGCCGTCGAAACGGCGGTGGAGGTGGCCGTGGCGGTCGTGGAGGTGGAACTCGGGCAGGGCGCCGGTCAGGTGGAAGGCGTCGGCCGAGGCGGGGCCGGGGCCGTGGCGGCTGAGGTAGTTCTCGAATCGGGCATGGCGACGGGCGAGGAACGCGCGGACCGATTCGATCTCGTCCGGGTCGTTCAGGCTGACCGCCACGACGACCAGCCCACGGTCGGACAGCCGCTCGGCCAACTCGACCGTGTGGGGGAATCGCTCGACGCACGCCGGGCACCAGGTGGCCCAATAGTCGACGAAGACCACCTTCCCCCGATGCCGGGCCAGCACCTCGGCGAACCCGGCCCGATCGATCAGCGTCACCGGGACCGACCTCGCCGCGTCGGCCGGCTGGCGTTGTGGCGGCGCGTCCGTCGGGTCGCAGCCCGACAGCAAGAAGGCCAGTGCGACGACGATCCAGCGGCAACTTGAGAAGGGTTGGTCGATGCGGGGCATGGGGTTCTGCTGGGGCAACGTCAAGGGTTGGAACTCGGGGTGCCACTGCTGGCTTGTCCAGCAGTGTTCCGTAGTATCCGTTGTGCCCACACTGCTGGACAAGCCAGCAGTGGCACGCGCGCTTTCAGCCTGTGTCAGTCAGGCTCCGCGGGGGTAAATGGACGCTCGAATCCGCTTCTGGGTGTGTTCTGACAGTAGAGGTTTCTGGCAAAGGGTCTACGAAAACACGAAAGGACGAAAGCACGAAAAGAAGAGAGAAGGGTGGAGACGGACACAACCGGACGCGGTGTTGTTATCCAACGCTCCTTGTCTCTTTCGTGTTTTCGTACTTTCGTGTTTTCGTGGTAATAAAGGCGAGATACGTTCGGTTCGGATTGAGGCGTCCCGACTTCAATCATTCTTAACATGTCCACGCAAGCGTGGACATGGCACCCAACTTGGCGCCCGGCTACTTGTTCATTTTCTTCTTCTCGTACTTGATGCTGCAGCCGACGGCTTTGGTTTCGGTCTTGGGCGGTTGCTTGCCGTCGAGCAGGGCGTCCAGGGCATCGCGGACGTAGTGCTTCTCGGCCTTCTTGGCGGTCATGTTGTCGTCGATCGCACCGACGTAGGCCAGGTTCCGGTTTTTATCGAGCACGAAGGCATGCGGCGTGACCTTGGCGCCGTAGTCGACGCCCGTCTTCTGGCTCGAATCGTACAGGTAGGGAAAATTAAAACCCTTGGCCTTGGCCCGTTTTTTCATCGGCTCCAATCGGTCGGCCGGCAGGTTGTTGCAGTTGACGGCGACGAGTTGCACGTTCTTGTCCTTGTAGTCCTTCTGCAGGGCGACCAGCCGGTCTTCGTACGCCTTGGCCACGGGGCAGTGGTTGCAGGTGAACACGAGGACAATCAGTTCGGCGTCCTTGTAGTCGGTCAGGCCGTGTTTCTGGTCGTCAGTGCCGATCAGGCCCGAGAAGGCCGGAGCGGGGTCGCCGATCTGGGGCGCGGCGGCTGACGCCGGGGCGGCGAACCCCATCGCGGCCACGAGGATCAATAGCAGATTCATTCGAGAACAACGCATGGGAATGGTCTCCATGAACAACCGTGGGAGGACGTGTCAGGCAGGCTGCCCCCTGGGCGACGAGACGATTCGCCGCCCAAGGGGCTTCATTGGAAGGATAGACACCACCAGGGTCGACGGCCAGTCGGCCGGTTCCGTTGGCCGCCTGGTCGAGGCGTATCGTGCGATCGGGGGCGTCTGCCAGGAGGAGCCGGCGGAAGGACACTTTGGCTGGAGGAGCCCCCAAGAAGGATCAGAACTGCTTTTGGGGGAGCTAGGCAAACAATAACATCCCTCCCCTATCCATTACCCCGCTACTCTTGTTAATCCTCTTCTCCTGGTCTGATCCGTGAAGTTCTGCCGGTTGCGCAAGATGCGAGCCGAGGGCTGTTTGTCTCAGTTAAATCCATTGAACCCCTCCAAACCCCGCTCCAGTGCCGAAAGGAGACTAAGTGGGGCTCCAGCGGCAAGGTAGGCAGAGACTTCCTATCGTGGGGATTCTCTGATCTTACATAAAAACGATGCGGGATCAGTGCGCTTTTGGGGTAGCAAGACAGAAAAACACTTCTGTCTCCCTTTCGCGTCCAGTTTCCGGGGCAGGCTCTTAGTTTCACATGGTGGGCATGGCACGTCCGGGTTGCCACGGAGATGCATTGGATGACGGCACGACGAATCGTAGGGTATTCGGGAACCGCAGCGTTGATGTTGATCCTGTTTGGGGGCCTGTTGCTCTCGGCGTCTTTTGCGCGGACGCCGGACGCCCTTTACCAGCCCGGCCCTGACCCGATCGCCAATGACCTGTCGGCGGCCGACTCCGCGCCGGGCAACAAGGGCAACGACGTTCGGGACATCCTGGACATGGATCCCCAGGAATTGTCCAACACGCCGGTCGTGGTGCCTTCGTTGAACATGGAGGTCTCGACCGTCTCGCGAACCACCAGCTCGGTGGGCAAGTCGCCGGCCGCCGTTTTCGTCATCACCAACGAAATGATCCAACGCAGCGGCGCGCGGAACATTCCCGAGGCCCTGCGTCTGGCGCCGGGCGTGAACGTCGAGCGGATCGACGGGACGCGCTGGGCCATCTCGATCCGAGGGTTCAACAACTACTATTCGCGGAAGCTGCTCGTGCAAATCGACGGCCGGACGATTTACGTGCCTACGTTCGGCGGAGTGTACTGGGACACCCAGCACGTCGTGCTCGAGGACGTCGAGCGGATCGAGGTCATCCGCGGCCCTGGCGGGACGATCTGGGGCGCCAACGCGGTCAACGGCGTGATCAACATCCTCACCAAGAGCGCCAAGGACACCCAGGGCGTCTACTATCAAGCCAGCGCCGGCTCGCATCACTTGGGCGAGAGCACGGTCCGCTACGGCGGCCAGTTGGGCGCCAACGCCCATTACCGAGTCTACGGCATGTGGCAAGAGAACGGCGCCGACCGGGCGGTGGTCGGCCCGGCGGACAACGGCCAGCGGCTGGCCCAGTCGGGCTTTCGCCTCGACTGGAAGACCAGTTGCACCGACACGATGACCTTTCAGGGCGACTGCTACGTGGGCAATAGCCGCTACGAAAACCTCATTGCCGGCGCGACTCCCGCGGACACCTACAAATCGCGCCCCTTTACGTCGCGTGTCGCCCAGAACGACGAAAACGCCGACGGCAACCTCCTATACCGGTGGACCCGCAAGATCGACGACAAGACCGACTGGGCGTTTCAGAGTTTCTATAGCCAGACGACGCGAGACGATCTGCTGTCGGGCTTCGAGATGTACATCGACATCTATGATTTCGACTATCAATACCGTTTTCCCTGGGGCGATCGCCACGACGTGATCTGCGGCTGCGCCTACCGGAACACGAGAATGAAAGTGGGCGGAGACCCGTTCAACGTCCTCTACAATCCTTCCCAGCGACAAGACAACCTGTTCAGCTATTTCATTCAGGACCAGATCACCCTGCGCGAAGACCGGCTCTATTTCGTCGCCGGCTCGAAGTTCGAACACAACGACTACACGAGTTTTGAATACCAACCGTCCGTCCGGCTGCTTTGGACGCCTAGCGAGCGGCACTGTATCTGGGGATCGATCTCCCGGGCCATCCAGATGCCGACCTTTGGCGACGTGGCCATGGATTTGACGGGGCCGACCGCCGGAATGCTCGGTCCCGTGCCCGTCTTCTCCCGAGCCCTCGGCAATCCCGGCATTCGCAGCGAGAACGTGCTCGCCTACGAGGCGGGCATCCGCGTGCAGCCGACCAAAGCCTTCTATTGGGACCTGGCCCTCTTCTTCAATAAGTACGACAACGTCCTCACCTTTGGCAACATGGCGCTTGACCCCGGCCTGACGTCGGGCGGCTGGCCGGCGCTCTACTTGACCGGCGAGTTGGACAACCACGGCGACGCCGAGACGTACGGTTTGGAGCTATCGGCCGGCTATACGCTCAACGAGCAATGGAGATTGCGCGGGACCTACAGCTTCCTCAGCATGCACATGAGGATTCCCGCCGACGAAGTCCATCGCTACAACGTGGGCGAAGATCCGAGGAACCAGTTCACCCTCTGGCTTTCCGGCGATTTGAGCGAGCACTGGCACGTCGATTTCGTGGGCCGCTACGTGGACAGCCTCTATGTGCGTCCCAGCGGCGTGCTGCCCGGCTTCGGCGCGGCGCCCAGCTATTTCGTCGGCGACGTGCGGCTGGCCTGGCGACCCCGGAAAGACTTCGAACTGTTCGTCGTCGGCCGCAATCTGTTGAACTCGTCGCACCTGGAATACAGCCGCGAAACCGTCGTGCCCGCCTCGCCACAGTACATGGTCCAATCCGAAGTCCTCGGCGGAATCAACCTACGGTACTAGCTTGTAAAGGGGTCGGGAGTCTTTGTTCTTGACAAGGCAAGGGCTGGGCGATAGATTGCGGGCATGCCGAGACGATTGCGGGTAGCCAGTGGCGGGTTCGCGTACCACGTCTTGAATCGGGTGGTGGGACGGGCGAGGATCTTTCGCAAGGAGCGGGACTTCGAGGCGTTCGAGGAAGTCATCGCGCAGGCAAAAGAGCGGGTGCCCATGCGAGTGCTCGCGTGGTGCGTGATGCCCAACCATTGGCATTTCGTGCTCTGGCCGCGCGGCGACAACGACTTGTCGGAGTTCATGCGGTGGCTGACCGTCACCCATACGCAGCGCTGGCACGCCGCCCATCACACGTCCGGCACCGGTCCGTTGTATCAAGGCCGCTTCAAGTCGTTTCCGATCCAGGAAGACGACCATCTGCTGAGCGTGCTTCGCTACGTCGAGCGGAACCCGCTCCGAGCGAACCTCGTCGATCGGGCTGACGAGTGGCGGTGGTCAAGCCTGTGGCATCGGGCCGATCGCAATCGGGCCGGCCTGTTGGACGACGGCCCGGTCGCACTGCCGCGACGTTGGCGCCAACACGTCGAATCGCCACAAACCGAGGCCGAGCTGGACGCCCTGCGCTGTTCGGTCATCCGCGGCGTCCCATTTGGCGA
>JAFGFF010000358.1 GCA_016931075.1 Pirellulales bacterium
AGTGGGAGCAGGCTCAAAAAGATCACGCCGATCAGCCCGATGGCCCCGATCGCCAGGCGGAAACCGGAGCGATTCGAGGGCGTGCCGCGCACGACGTGTATGATCCAACGCCAGTGGAGGAAGAGGTGAACGGCCATCAGGCCCAACAACGCCAGGGCCAGATAGAAGTGGACGTCGCCCCACTCGTGCCGTGTCATGCCCCAGACCGTGGACACCGCCTTGCCCTCGGCCTGGCGGCCCTCGCCCACGGAGCCGAAATGCCCGCTGCCGGGCGGAAGCACGTAGCGGACCAACAGCCCGGTGGTCGCCAGGAAGACGAAGTCGACAAAGGCCAGCACGTCGACCCAGAAATTGACGCTCGTGCGTTTCATCGGGCACCTTCCTTCGGGCCTCCGAAGGCCCGGGCTTATGGGATGCAGAGCGAGACGCAACCGTGTCTATGTTACACCAATGCTCTACCAACCCGAAGGCCCTATTGGCTGGACCGGCTGACCGCCGTAGCCGGCGGGAGGGGCCAGAGGCGGCGCGGAGGTGGGCACCACGGTCGTCTGGACGCTGGCGCGGAGCGAGTCGGCCCGGCCGAGGATTTCGTCGGGCATGACCTCGCGCTCGGGCACCATCTGGTAGACCAGATTACGCCGATCGGTGATCTTGCCCGGGATGAGATTCTCGCTGATGAAGTCCAGCGGCGGGATCTGATACCAGGGCGCCGGGATCGACTCCATCACGGTTTTCGTCTGATAGCCGTCTTTGACCAGGCGGATCTGGCGTGTGCCGTAGTAGGTGAAGTCGTGCGCGGTGGGCGTGGTGCCGACGTCGTAGCCGTCGACGTAGACCCTTGCCCCTTCGGGATTGCTGCGGATCATCATCCGCCGGCGGACGCACCCGCCGCCAAAGACGATCGCCAACGCCAAGCCGACCAGCAGCCAGGCCGCCGGCCCTCGAACGGTTCTGCCGCGCGGTTTCATCCAAAGGGCAGGCACCAAAGGACAGACTCCCGGGAAAGGGCGGCAAAAAGGGACAAATCAGGCAGGGCGGGAGTATACCCAGACCCCGAATCGGCCGCCAGACGGATCATCCGGCCCAGAGGGCCAAAAACGTGGGCCGAAATCGACCCACTCGCTCGGGGTGTCACACTCAAAGAGCCGAAGTGATAGAATAGGGTAGCCTGATTCCCCGGCAGTCGGCCGCACGGGCTGCAGCCCGTGCTGTGACGCCGATATTTTCGGCGATCAAATCGGCCGGGCTGTCATGGCGTAACTCCTTTAGGGCAAAGTGTTTCAGACGGGGAGCGTTTCAGCCCCCAACGTGTGCCAGCCCATGGATTTCCCCCCGAAAACGGACATTTGGGCACGCTGCCTGGAATACGCCGCCCTGAGCGACGTGGGGCTGCGGCGCTCGAACAACCAGGATTCCCTGGCCGTCGTCCTGGCCCCGGACCAGGCGAGTTGGAATCGCCGGGGGCATCTGTTTATGGTGGCCGACGGGATGGGGGCCCACGCGGCGGGCGAGCTGGCCAGCAAAATCGCCGTCGACACGCTGCCCCTGACCTACCAGAAATCGCACGACGCCTCGGTAGCCGACGCCCTGCACGACGCCGTCGTGGCCGCCAACAACCAGATCCATCAGCGCGGCGAGGCGAGTGAGGATTTCCGAGGGATGGGCACCACGGCCAGCACCCTGGTCCTGACCTCGGCCGGGGCGATCGTCGCCCACGTGGGCGACAGCCGTGTCTACCGCCTGCGTGGCCAGAAGCTCGAACAGCTCACGTTCGACCACAGCCTGGTCTGGGAGATGAGCGCGGCCGGGCGGATGCCCGAGGACGACGTGCCCGATTTTGTCCCGCGAAACATCATCACCCGCTCGCTGGGGCCCAACGCCGAGGTCCAAATCGACCTGGAAGGTCCGTTTCCGCTGGAGGCGGGCGACACGTTCCTGCTGTGCAGCGACGGATTGTCCGGCCCGGTGCAGGACGAAGAACTCGGCACGATCATCGGCTGCCTGACGCCCGACGACGCGGCCAAGGCGCTGGTCGACCTGGCCAATCTCCGCGGCGGGCCCGACAACATCACGGTCATTGTTGTTCGGGTGACGGGTCCTCAAGTGGCCGACACCCCAAACGGACAGACACCGCCCACGAAGCCTCGGCCGCGCGAGCCGATTCCGCCGATCCAATGGGCCTTGTTGGCTGGATTCGCCATGGCGGCGGTCGGGGCCGCGCTGATGCAGCGTTGGATCGCCGCCGGCGTCGGGCTGATCGGCACGGCCGTTATGTCGGTCGTCATGATGGCCTCACGGCAGAGCCCGAGCGACGTCCAACACGCCCTGCCCGGCCGCCCGTTGGGAAAAGGCCCACATCGCACCCGCAACTGCACGCCAAACGGCGAGTTTGTCGACCGGCTTTCCCGCATGGTGCAACAACTGGCCGACGCGGCCACGAACGAGGACTGGCAAATCAACTGGCACCAGTTCAACACGATGCGCAGCGAGGCCGACGCGGCCACGTTCGCCGCTAACTACTCCCTGGCCGTCCGCCTCTACTGCCAGGCCCTGACCTTCATGATGACCCAGCTTCGTCATCAACACGAGTAAAGGTAGTGGCCAGTGGTTGGTGGCTAGTGGCTGGATTTGTGCAGGTCAGGCTGAGCATGACAGATGTAGATGGCTGGCAGTTCTGTAGGGAACGCCCTCTGTGGCGTTCCTACGGTTTCTGCAGGATTGTCGCCTTCGGAACCGGAACGCCACAGAGGGCGTTCCCTACAGTGTGTCGATTGGCGATTCCTGTCAGGCACAACCTGACCTACGGGACAATTTCTGTTCCATTATTTTTGGACATGACACCCGGCCGAACCGCGCTGCGCAGGCGTCCGCCGGCGACGACGGCCAGGTAGACGGCCCCGGCCAGGAGGACGATCGTCGGGCCGGTCGGCAGGCTGTGTTCATAGCTGATTCCCAGCCCGAGCACGACGGCCGTCATGCAGAACAAGCCGGCCAATAACATCATCGGTCCCAGCCGTCGCGCGAACTGTCCGGCCGTGGCCGCCGGCAGCGTCAACAGGGCGATTACCAGGACGATACCCACCACGCGGACCAGCAGAACGATCGTCAGGGCGGTCAGGCACAGGAGCAAGAGGTAATAGCCCCGCGAGGCGATGCCTCGAAGCCGGGCGAACTCCTCGTCGAAACAGACGGCCAGGAACCGGTTGTGCAGTAGCACGGCCAGACCTACCACCAGGGCGTCAAGCCCCACGACAATCCACAGGTCCTGCCGTGTGACGAGCACGACGTAGCCGAATAGGTAGCTCATTGGATCGAACCCGCTGGGCAACTTGGCGAAGAAGAGCAGCCCGACGGCCATGCCGACCACCCAAATGGCCCCGATCACCGAGTCTTCGCGTTGCCCTGCCCAAAGACTGGCCAGGCCGACCAGCACGGCGGCGGCCAGCGCGGCAACGACCGCCCCGAGCATCGGGTGGCACCACGCGAGGCCGTGGACCTCGCGCAAGTAGAGCGCCGCGCCGACGCCGCCCAGGATGCTGTGCGAAATGGCCCCGGCCAGGTAGCTGATCCGCCGCGAGACGACGTACGTGCCGACCACGCCGAATGCCACGCTGCCCAGCACGCCGACCAGCAGGGCGTAACGCATGAACGGGATGTCGGGCTGGACCAGGGCGTCGAAGAAGCTACTCATGGCCGTCGCCTCCGGTGCAGAGGTGTTGGTCATGTCGCACCATCCGCATCTCATGGCCGTAGAGATCATGGATCGATTCGCCTGAGATTTCGGACGTCGGATGGACGACCACCTGGCGGTTCACGCAGATCACTTTTTCGACTAAATTGGTGACGAAACCCAGGTCGTGCGAGACCATCAAAATGGTCTTCGACCGGCCGAGCTGCCGCAAGACGTCGGCCAGCCGGGTCTCGGCCACCGTGTCGACGTTGGCGGTCGGCTCGTCCAGCAAAAGCAGTTCCGGTTGGCTGCACAACGCCCGGGCCAACAGCACGCGCTGTCGCTGGCCGCCGGAAAGCTCGGCGAACGACCGCCGAGCGAAAGATACCATTTCCACCTGTTCGAGCGCCGCCCGGGCCGCCCGTCGGTCCTCGGCGCTGTACCAACTCGGCAGTCGGCCCGCGCCGCGGCAGCCCAACCGGCCCATCAGCACGACGTCCATCACGCTGACCGGGAATTGCAGATCGTGCAGCGAGTGTTGCGGCATGTAGCCCACCCGCAGCCGGGCCTGTTCCGGAGACTGCCCCAGCACGCGAATCCGCCCCGACGCCGGCCGCAGCAGCCCAAGCAATAACTTCAGCAGCGTCGTCTTCCCCCCGCCGTTCGGCCCCACGACCGACACGATCTCCCCCACCGCCACGTCGAAGCTGACCCCCTCCAACACGGGCACTCCGCCGTAGGAGAAGTTGACGTCGCGAACACTGATTGCCGATGAACTCGTCACGCGAGATGTCCTTATTGCTAAACGAACAGCAAGTCAGATGACGCAAATCATGAGGGAACCACGAAATGCACGAACCACACGGAATCAAAGTCGGGGAGAAAGCAGAGGAATCCAATAATGAGAATGCGTCAAGAGCGAGCATTCCCATCTTGACGGTCCTGTTTGCCAATGACACCTTCTTTTTGTGTATTTCGCGTATTTCGTGGTTCTTCTTTATCCCTCTTCGTCGTCGCCGCCACAATCGCGTCGGTAATCCGTTTGATATTCTCCAGAACATTTGGGTCCAGCGGGTCCAGCGGTTGAACCGTGCCGCCCAGGGCGTCGGCCACGGCTTGGGCACTGCGGGGGTCGAACTGGCGTTGGACGAAGATGACCTTGGCTCCGTCGGCCTTCGCTTGTTGGATCAATTCATGAACCTGGCGCGGCGTCGGCTCTCGCCCTTCGAGTTGGACGGCTTTTTGGATCAGGCCGTAAGCCTCGCAGTAATGCCCTAGTGCCGGATGGTAGACGTAGACAGTCTGCCCGCGCAACGGGGCCAGCCGGCGACGCACCCGCGCGTCCAAGGCGTCGAGCTGTTTGACAAACCGGTCGAGATTCGCCCGATAGACGGCCTTGCCCTCCGGATCGGCCTCCGACAGGGCCTCGGCGATCGTCGCGGCCGCGATCTTCAACGCCGGCGGCGAGAGCCAGACGTGCGGATCGGTCCGCGAGCATGCGTGCGGGGCGTGGTCAGAATCGCCATGATCATGGTCGTGGGTCCCGGCACACTCGATCCCCCGAGTCATGTCGACGACAGCAAGCCGTTTCGCACCGGAGGCGATCTTTTCGGCCAGTTGGGTCTCGAAAGGCATCCCTGTCGTGAACAACAACCGCGCCTGGGCGACGTCCATGATCTGTTTCGGCGTCGGCTCGAACGTGTGCGGGTCCTTGCCCGCGCTGGCCAACACCTTGACGTCCACCCGGTCGCCGCCGATCTGCTCGACCAGCGTCGCCTGCGGCGGAACACTCACCCACACCCGCATCGGCCCACTTGGCCCGTCCGTTCGGTTGGTGCAGCCTTGGCCAATGGCCAATAGCATTGCCACGACGACCAGGTTCCTGAAAACTCCGTTCATTCGCCCCTCTCTTCCTCTCCGTGCTCTTCCTGTTCCCGTCCCACGCACACCAAATGAAACGCATCGCAATCGTCGCACCGCTCAATCGTATGATGCCGAGCAAAACGCTCCCAGTGGTTCCGCTGGTCGGGCGTCAGCGTGCCCGAGCCTTGGCACAACGGGCAGACGCTGTCCAACGCCGTCAGGATGGCCGACCGGATGAAGGCCGACCGGTTCGGGATGCCCTGCATGGCCTCCCACAACGCGTGATCGACTTTGAACGTGACGATTTCTTCTTTGCGTCTGGCGGCCATGGGAAACAAGGGGGCGGGGGGTTGGGGACGAGGGTCGGGGGACCGCAGCACTCGGCCTTGGATTTGCGATAATACTTTCTATTACCTACGGCTAGATCGGGCAAGATGAAATCGGACAGGGCCCGTCTAACAGGTGGTTTTGTGCCTCGAAAACGCCTTGTCAGGGCCGTCAGGCTGTGGGATGCTGGCGGGATTGGACACAGCGGGTGGAAGAAGAGCAAGAGGCGGCAGAGAGGGACCGGATGGCACTGCTTGGGCTGCGAGACGTCACGTTCGGGTTTGGCGAGCCGCCGATCGTCGAGGGAGCGACGCTCCAGATCGACCCGGGCGAGCGGCTTGGGCTGTTGGGCCGAAACGGGGCGGGCAAGACGACCCTGATGCGGCTGATCCATGGGCAGATCGAGCCCAGCGAGGGCGAAATCATCCGCCAACAAGGGCTCCGCACGGCCCTGCTCACCCAGGACGTGCCGGCCCGGCTCGACGGGACCGTCTTCGACGAGGTCGCCCGAGGGCTAGGACGCCAAGGCCAACTGCTGGCCGACTACCACCACGCCAGCCTGGCCCTGGCCACCGAAGGCGGACCCAAGTGGCAGGCCGAGCTGGACCGCCTGGGCCACGAACTCGACGTCAACGGCGGCTGGGACGCCCAGCGCAACGTCGAACGGGTCCTCTCGCAGACCGGGCTCGACGCGGACGCCCAGGTCGGCGTCCTCTCGGCCGGGCTGCGACGGCGGGTGCTGCTGGCCAAGGCCCTGGCCGGGCGGCCCGACATCTTGTTGCTCGACGAACCGACCAACCACCTCGACATCGCCTCGGTCGCCTGGCTCGAGGAGTTCCTGCTTCGCTACGACGGCACGCTCGTGTTCGTCACCCACGACCGGATGCTCTTGCGCAAGCTGGCCACGCGGATTTTGGACCTGGACCGCGGCCGGCTGACGAGTTGGGCGTGCGACTACACGACCTATCTCAACCGCAAGGCCATCGCCCTGGAGGCCGAAGCCCGACAGGAAGCCCTGTTCGACAAAAAATTGGCCCAGGAGGAGACCTGGATCCGTCGCGGCATCCTCGCTCGCCGTACCCGCAACGAAGGCCGGGTACGGGCACTCATCCAAATGCGGCGCGAGCGGGCCCAACGTCGCCAACGGCCGGGCGAGGCGAAGATGCAGGTCCAAGAGGCGGGCCGATCCGGCCGGTTGGTCCTCGAAGCAAAGGACGTTCATTTTGCCTACGTCGATCGGCCACTCATCGACGGCCTCTCGACGCTCATCATGCGGGGCGATCGGGTCGGCGTCATCGGACCCAACGGTTCCGGCAAAACGACCCTGCTGCGGCTGTTGCTCGGCAAGCTCTCGCCCAACCACGGCGCGCTCCGCCACGGCACGAATCTCGAAGTGGCCTACTTCGATCAGCTTCAAGAACAGCTCGACGGCGAAACGTCCGTCCGCGACAACCTGGCCGACGGGGCCGACTCGATCGAAATCAACGGCCAACGCCGCCACGTGATGGGCTATCTCCGCGATTTCCTCTTCACCGACGAACAGGCGCGGATGCCGGCCAAATACCTTTCGGGCGGAGAGCACAACCGGCTGTTGTTGGCCCGGCTGTTGGCCCGACCGTCCAACCTGCTCGTGCTCGACGAGCCGACCAACGACCTGGACATCGAGACGCTCGAACTGCTCGAAGAACTCTTGATGGACTACCCAGGCACATTGCTGCTGGTCAGCCACGACCGCGAGTTTCTCAACAACGTGGTCACCAGCACCCTGGTTCTCGAAGGCGACGGCCAGATCCGCGAATACGCCGGCGGCTACGACGACTGGCTCACCCAGCGAGGCCCTGTGACGTCGCCTCCACTGCCCGATACACCACCAAAGAAAGAAAAGAAGAAACCATCTCGCCCGGTGTCGTCCGACCGGCCTGCCCGACTCACGTATAAAGAGCAGCGCGAGTTGGAGTCATTGCCCGAGCGTATCGAGCAACTCGAGGCCCGCCTGGCCGAGCACCACACGGCCATGTCATCCCCCGACTTCTTCCGTCTGTCAGGCGAGCAGATCGCCCAACAAAAACGCGCCCTGACCGCGTTGGAGACGGAACTCAAGGAAACCTACGCCCGGTGGGAAAGTCTTGAACAGCGGAGCGATAAATAGGGAATCGGTGGCCGCCACAACCTCCCCTCTCCCACTGGGAGAGGGTGTGTCGGGTGCAAGAGGGCTTTCGATTCAGATCAGGCGGATGCCAGCCTGTCGCGCACTTCTAAATTTCTCCCGACTTGCCATCTATGGAGAGATACTCCAAGCCAATCAGCCAAGCAGATCTTGTAGATCGAGGTGTTGCATCATCCGACGCAGCATCGATCACTTCGGCCAGGGCAACGTCCCAAGCAGCAATCGAAACGATCGATTCTTCTTCCAAATCCAAAACAGACTCTTTCGCATCACGAGGTCCGAGTGGTTCTTCTGCCACGTTCAACGCCGGTTGATGCAATGATAGGCGTGGCTGGATCTCAAGAGGTTTCGGGCGTGCGATACCGGCACGAACGTCCGGCGACAACGCTCTTGGCCCGACGAACCATGTGTCATCAACGCCACGTCCACCCTCTTTCAATTTCAAGGGTTCAGCCGCGAGAGCCGCATGCTCGGGATTGGCGGGCGGGCTCAATGAGAAGTCTGGATTTTCAAAAATCGCAATGGGGGCTGGTTCTGAGGCAGTATCATACATCTGTAACTCTACAAAGAAATTCGGTTCCGCCCAAACGACTCTTGGGTCATCTCGCATCGCTTCCACCGCTGCGAGTGTGTCAAGTCCTCCCCCGCGTGCAAGCGTTCCAACATACTGGTCTGGCGTTCCCAAAAGCCGGTGGAAGCTGGAGAAGCCCTCCGCGAAGAACTCCTCGGGATTGCCATGCCGCAAGCAGACGATGATCTCATTCGAAGCGATAACTCGCGATTGTGCTTGGGCGATGCAGAAGACTGGCGCAGTCCATGCAACGTCTGGATGTGCCGAGGTAGCTGCGACTGCGGCGCTAGGGTCCGGACCGGCCGCCCCGTCGGCCTCTAGGCAGTGAAAGACGGCTTGATCGTTTTGTAGTTTCCTTGTCAGTCTCCACCCAACCAGAGGTCCGTCAGGTAGGGTGAGGGTGTCAAGCACGGCGGGATCATCCACGCAAACAACAATCTCATGTTTCAAACGGAGCAATAGAATCTGCTCATCGAAACACCAATAGTAGTCGCCGTGATCTTCCGTTTGCCCTAGATTCCCGCGATTGTTGACGGGCTCAGTCTTCTGAATGACCAGCGAACCGTCGAAAGTTGCCTCCTGATGTGGGGCTACAAAGTCGGAGACCGTCGGTGAGGCTGACTCGTCAGAAACGTCACTGACGGCAAGAGGCTCCGCCTCGGGATCGTCTGGTGCAACTTGCCATCCTTCCCTGGGGGATGGTCCTGGAGGCAAGCAATGAATTTGCCGCTGACATGCCCGCGCCTGCCGGAGGCTTGTCATATCGGATAACTCATTGAGCGCCGAAAGCGGGACCCATGCAGTAATGGCATTCCCTCTGTCGTACAAGGTAATGTCCTTTGCTCCGATGGCCGCGAGGTCTGCCTCCAATTCGGCTAGGCTCGTCGACGGAAACGCCTCGATGAATACACTGGCATCCTCGAAATGCTCTCCAACGTGGATTAATAAGTTACAACGCCAGTTGCCGTCATCAGGAACGAAAACGCGATCTTCCGGGCCGGACTGCACTTTTTGCCGTTCGTACTTCTTCGCTAGCAGGGCTAAGTGCGTGCCGCCCTTCATGAGGAGTGGGTCATTCTTGTTAACCCACAAGTGTTCGGGAATGTCAGCAATGATCTCACTACCGTCAGCGTTAGAAGTCTCGCACGCAGACAAGGGGTACGCGGGCTCCGAGTCCTGACTTTCCGTAAGGCAATATGAAACCTCACCGAGAAGTGCTCCCCCCGCGGCGTCCAGGAGCGTTCGTGGTTCGAGCCGTTCGGTCGTCAATCGGCAATTGGCACGCCGACCAACTTTCGTTCTTCGTCCGGTGTGTTTCATGGTTGGTTCCTTGGCATGCCGGGGTCCTGTCTCCGCTTTACGGCCGTTGTTTGGCCACTTGTTCCCTCTACCTGTCCGGGCCGGATTCCACGATAATTGTCACGAACTGGCGAAAAATGATATAGTCCCCGACAGTAATCCACACCAAACCCTGGGCAGAACGTGCACGACACCCCGCTGTCGGGGGTCTGCGTGTGGGGTGCTTGTTTGATAATCTTGGCCACTCAACTGATTGAGGAACCCTCCCATGCGACGCTCTTCCTGTTTCCCCATCGCGGCGATGGTACTCGTCGGGCTGTTATTGATCGTGGTGATCGGGACGGTGGCGTGGATGAGGTATATGGGGTCGAAGGCGGATCGGCAGATCGCGGCGTTGAGGGCGGCGGGGCAACCGGTGTCGTTGGCCGATCTGAAAGAGGAGCCAGTCCCGGACGAGGAGAACGCGGCCTACGTGCTCGAACAGGCCCGCGACGAACTCGATGGCGTCATGAAGGCCATCTATGCAACCGAGGAGGCTGAGAGTAAGGCGGCTGAAGAGGCCCTGTTCGCGCGTGAAGAGGCGGGCGAGGAAATACCCGAGGAAGAGTATGAGGACGACGAGGAAGTATCCGAAGGCGTGATGAAGACGGTCCGCGCCATGCTCGCGGCCCATCCGGACGTCTTGCCCCAGTTGGCCAAAGCGGCCAACTGCCCGAAGTATTGGGTAGAGGACTATACCGACTGCGTCGCTACCGCGGGAATGAACCCTCGTTGGGAGATGAGTCGTGGGGCAGCGCGATTGTTGGGGATTTATTCTAACGCCTGCCTGTTGGCCGACGGTAAGCGAGACGAGGCTCTGGAAAACTGCGTGACGGCCCTGAAACTCTCGCGGCACTTCAGCCACGAGCCGACCATGATCGGCTACCTGATCGCCATCGCGTGCCGAGGAATTGCCATTGAATCGGCAAACAGGACCTTGCAGTCGGGCCCTGTGTCAGGTGACGTTCGCAAGGCCCTGGAGGAAGAATTGGGCAAGCACGACACCTTCAAAATGTATCGTCATGCCCTCGTGACCGAACGGGCTGCGGTGCTGGACTCGACTGATGATCTGTGCGAACAGTACGGCTGGGGCGGTTTCCTGGTCCGACGAGAGATCCCCGCGATTCTGGACATGTTTGAGGAATCGCTCGATCGGGTCGACAGGATCGCCGAGGGCAAAGATCCAGGCGAGGAATCCGAGCCGAGCGGCATGTTTGCCTCACTGTTGGGGCCTTGCATGGGAGCAGGCGAAGACGCCGCTCGGCGAGACGAGGCTCTTCTCCGTTCGCTGCGAATCCTTCTGGCCCTGCTGGACCGGCCCGATCCGAATGCCCCGGCGCCGGACGATTTGACCAAGCTGGGCCTGCCGCGGGAGGCGACACTCGATCCGTTCACGGGCAAGCCGCTGGTGGTCAAGAAGGTGGACGGCGGCTGGCTGATCTACACCGTCGGGCCGGATCTTCAGGACGACGGAGGATCATTCGACGATGGCAAGGACTTCGGCCTGGCTCCGCCGCCCAAGGCCTTAAAGAACCGTCAGACACGCTAGACTTCAAAAGGTGGTGATCAGCAGCTTTTGAAACGAAGGACGCGCCGGCCGAGGAAAAGGCTCACCAAGCCGAGGGCCAGCAGGGCCATCGAGCCCGGCTCGGGGATCATGACGCCGGTAATGGTGATGCGGGCGTACTCGATGACGAAGTCGTCGCCGCCCGACATGGAGAGCTGGCCCGGCCCGGCGTAGCAGAAGCGAGGGTCGCCGGGGTCGTAGGCGCCGAGCAACGAGGCGCGGATGGTGGCCTCGTTGTATTGCCCGGAGTAGTTCATCAGGTCGACGACGTTCGTCCCGAACGAGGTAGGCATCGGGGCTTGGGCCTGACCCAGATCGCCGATGCTGACGTTGTCCGTCGGGTCAAAAGTCGGGCCGTGGATGGTGAAAACGAGTTCGATCGCTGTGAACGGCTTCGAGAGATCCAGCAAGGCATAATTGGGATCCTGCGTGAAATCCAGCAACCAGGCCGAGGTCTCATTGATCCCGTCGCCAATGCGGAAATCCTCGGGAGCGATTGGCTCGTTGTATCGGAAGATACGAAAGCCGCCGTTCAGAACAACCGTCGTCAGATAGGCCGTTGGATTGCCCGTTTGCGGCAACTCCAACCAGGGGCCGTTGGGATACGCCACGCCCGTGACGGAGGCACTGACCGAGACCAGTTCGGCCTGGGCGGCCGAGGGGAGCCAGCAGAGGCAAAGACCGACAAGAACCACGGACGAAAAGACTCGCCTGCCCATTGCGTACTCCTTCACAAGGTAGTTCCATTTTGCGAGACAACGCCACGTGTGGAGCATATCATCAGCGGTGTTTTCCGCAAGATCTAGAAGACCTTTACTGACCGGATTGTGAAAAATTGCCTCCCCGGAGGGAGGGACTCTCCCTCGTCCAGAAGCCCCCGCCGGACGTCGATCCCCACCCGGCAGGCATCACATGTAGGATGGATCCAAGTACTACGGCCCGCCTGTTTGCCCCATCTACTTGTTGTCGTTCCAGATGGGCCCGTTGCATTCGTTGCACATTTTGGTGGGACGGAAGGTCAATCCCAGCCACACGGGGAGCCACAGGCCGAGGGTGATCAGCGACAGGAAGAGCTGCTTCTTGTGGTCGACCGGGTCGAAATGATATTGAACGTCTTTTTTACAGTGATTGCAGTGGATGATTGCCGCGGATGCCATGGGTATTCTCCTGATTGCAGCCTTGGCCGGCGTGAATCGGCTGTTGTGACAAGCGCAAACGCCTACCAGAAGCTACATGGGGTGCAAAGGGAACTCGTTTGATACTTTAATGAACGCGAACCTAGCGCCTCGTTCGGATCAAACGACCCATTTGCACAGAAGCACCCGCAGGGCCCGGTGGGAGGAAACCGACCAACGGGCCACGCGACGGCAAGACGGCTGCCGTGGCCAACCGTCACCGGAGCCGACTCGGCCGGCGGGAGAAGAGTCCGAACCGCGGTTTTCAAGGCCCGAGTCGGCCTGCGGGGCATTTTCCTCGACGCAGCCCTCGGGCGAGGGCCACGGCCGGGCGGGCGAGCACTCGGGAATGAGCCGCCCGGCGTCGGCAGACGGTTCGGCTACGTCCTGTTCGAGCAGATCGCCCGTCACAGCCCTTGCCGTACCGATGCCACCCGCGGCGCATAGCGCAACGACAGCCGCCGCGCACGCGAGAGCCCAAATGTGGGCCAAACGGTTTGGACGAATCAGGGCACGCATAATACACCCAACAGACAGGGCTGCCGAGCTAATTCAAGGCAATCAACGGCCGCAAGAATTCTACCGCTTCGCCAAAACAAATGCAAAATAAACACTGGATTGCCCCAACCGGCGGGTGTCTTGCTTCGCCTACCCCTTCCCCACGCGCCACCGCAAGAACGCATCCAAGAATTCCTGGATGTTGCCGTCCAGGACGCTGTGGAAGTTGCCGATGAGATAGCCGGTCCGGGCGTCCTTGACGCGCTGGTCGGGGTGGAGAAAGTAGTTGCGGATCTGGGAGCCGAAGCCGACCTTGGGCATCTCGGTGTACTTGGCCGCTTGCTCGGCCTCGCGCTTTTCCTCCTCGACCCGGGCCAGCCGCGAGCGGAGCATCTTCAGGGCGGTTGCCCGATTCTTGTGCTGGCTCCGCTCGTTCTGGCACTGGACGACGATGCCCGTGGGCAGGTGGGTCAGCCGGATCGCGCTGGACGTCTTGTTGACGTGCTGGCCACCAGCCCCGCTGGCGCGGAAGACGTCTTCGCGGATGTCCTCGTCGTTCAGCTCGATCTCGACCGCGTCGGAAACCTCCGGGGCGACGTCCACGGCAGCGAAGCTGGTCTGACGCTTGCCTTCCGAGTTGAACGGGCTGATCCGCACGAGCCGGTGCATGCCCGACTCGCCCTTGAGATAGCCGTAGGCCATCGGCCCGCGCACGGCGATGCTGGCGCTGTTGATGCCGGCCTCTTCGTTGTCCTGGCGGTCGAGCAGTTCGATTTTGTAGTCGTTTTTCTGCGCCCAGGCCGTGTACATCCGCAGGAGCATCTCGGCCCAGTCGTTGGCGTCGGTGCCGCCGTCCCGGGCGTTGATCGTGAGGATGGCGTTGTTCGGATCGAGCGGCCCATCCAAAAGGGCCTTGAGTTCGAGGTTGTCGACGAGCGTTTCGAGCCGGTCGACCTCACCGGGCACCTCGGCCGCCAGCCCGGCGTCCTCCTCGGCCATCTCGATCAGCGTGGCCAGGTCCTCGGCCCCGCGGAGGCCCTCTTCCAACGGCTTGAGGATCCCCCGAAGCGACTTCAGTTGGCCCACCGTCTCTTGGGCCTTTTCTTGATTCGCCCAGAAGTTGGGCCCGGCCATCTCCTGCTCGATCGCCTCAACCCGGGCACGCCGGCTGTCGTAGTCAAAGAGAGTCCCGCAACTGCAGAATCCGCTCCTGGATCAGTTCCGCACGGTCAATCAATTCCCGGTCCATCGTTGGACTCCTGGTTCTACGGGCTGGCGAAGCATACAAGTATAGAGCAGCCCGGGGAACGGGGGAAGAGGAAGTTGGGGGCGAGGGGTTGGGGTAGGCATAGGGGAGTGGGTTTCAGGCCAAGCGGGATGTAGAAGATCATCAGGGTGGAAGAATGTAGTGAGGCTTCTTCTTCGGACCTTCTTTCTTTATAGGCTTGGTTTCCTTCTTTGGTTCAGGCTTCTTTTCCAGTGGCGTGACTGTATTGGCCCATTCAAGGAGCATTTTTAGATCGGCCTTGTTGTTGGCCATAACGTTGATGTTGTATGTGATTTTGTCGACATACAACTGCCGAAGCACGATATCCCACGCCGTGCCGTCCGGTCCCTGATACTGCAACTCAACCACAATGGGCTTCGAATAGTCATACTTCTCGATGTCAGGGATGTTTTTTGTCAAGAGTGTAAAACCCTTCCCTCGCATACTCTGGTACATCCCATTCACGGCAGCCTTCAGAATCATCATTCGATGCCGTCGGGTCGGGAGGTCGCCATTTTGTGTTTGGACTGCCACAGCGGCTCCGGGTTGGTCTCTGGCAATAGCAAGAACGTATCCACGGACTTCTCCGTTAAGGGTGATGGGCTTCTTGAAAGACTTATACCCCTTGGGTAAGGGTGCTGCCTTGATGAGATCGTGATGGACCACCAGTTTCGGGCTCTCCGTCTCCGCGGATACGCTGCTCAATAATGTGAGGACAAGAACAAGACCAACAGTACGATTCATGCGAATCTCCTGTTTTGCTGAAGACGTCGTGGGAAACCACGGGCAATCGCGACCATCACAGTGTATCGTCACGTATCGGCGCGATCAACAACCCACTGTGCACCACAAGAGAAGCAACGACCCCCAGCCCCTAGCCCCCCGTCCCTAACCCCCAATCCCCCAGCCCTAATCCCCAATCCCCTCATTCAAACAATCAATCAACTGCCTCAACCGCCCCTGCGCGTGACGGTTGAACTCGAAGATGAGGCGGGGTTTGGTGGCCAGGTCGGGTTCGTCGCGTTCCTCGGGCAGGGGACCGCCCGTGGTGAAACGGCCGTGGGCGAGAATGTCGGCGAATTCGGTGTTCAGACGGTCCAACAGGGCCGGGCCGACGGGCCGGTTCAGACGGAACACGAGGTTCTCGTGGACGTAACGCATGCTGTGATAGACGCGGAAGAAACCGAGGATCTCGGCCACCGCGTCGTCGACGCTGTCAGTCAGTTTGTAGAGCGAGAGGTCATCAGGGCTGATCATGCCCTGGCCCAACAGCTTGCGGCGAATGAACCGGTCGTACTCGGCCCAATAGTCGCCGCCCGGCTCGTCTAGAAATACAATCGGCACCATGTCCCGCTTGCCCGTCTGGACCAGCGTGAGCACTTCCATGCCTTCGTCTAGCGTGCCGAATCCGCCGGGCAGCAGGCAGATGGCGTGGGACTCTTTGACGAACATGAGCTTGCGGGTGAAGAAGTACTTCATGTGGACCAGTTTCTGGTCGCCCGCGATGATCGAGTTGGCTTCCTGCTCGAAGGGCAAAAGGATGTTCAAGCCCATGGAGTTCTCGCGGCCCGCCCCGACGTGGCCCGCCTCCATGATCCCGCTGGCCGCGCCGGTCACGACGAGCCAGCCCTCCCGGGCCATCGCGCGGCCCAGCTCGACGGCCTGTTGATAGCACGGATTGTCGGCCGCGGTGCGAGCCGAACCGAACACGGTCACCTTGCGGGCGGAGCGGTAGGGCGTGAAGACTTTGAACGCGTAGCGCAGCTCGCGCAGTGCCCGGGCGAGGATTTTCAAGTCGCCCCGGGTCGTGTTGTCCGCGGCCAGCTTGTCGGCCGACTCCTTGATCCGCTCGATCAGATCGGCCGTGTGCCGCGCGGCGTCGAGCCGTCGATGTGTGTCGTGTCCCGCGGACGTTTTGCGATTCGATTCTGCCCTACTCATTTGCCCATTCTCCAGATACCGTTGGCACCCCGCCGGACTGGTTCATTTGGGGGCCCAAATACTATTATATGCAGCCCCGTCACCCCCCCGTTGGGGTTCGGTGCTAGGGGAGTATATCTCATGGGTTTAGAACAGGGGGCTGACGTCCCCGCTCGGACTTGGAATTGGATGTGGAGAGTGGGGCTCTTTTGGTTGCATCGGCGTGGGGTGGGGAGAAACAATGAAGTTCGTGCAATAAAGTGGTGCTTGGTGCGTTGGTGCTTAGTGAGATGACCACGGTGAGTCAGCAAGTCAGCCACGAAGAGCGGTTCGACCGGTGGGGGCGAGAGCATCGCCCCGCCGTGCGGGGATACCTTCTGGCTATGGTCCGCCGGCCCGAGGTGGCCGACGACCTGACGCAGGAGGTCTTCTGCCGGGCGTGGGAGGCGAGGGCCCGATACCGCGAGGAGGGGACGGCCCGGGCGTACCTGCTGCGGATCGCCGACCGGCTGGCCGTCGACCGGCACCGCCGCGCCGGGCACGAGGTCACGATGGCCATCCAACAGTGGCAGGGTCACGAGCCGGTCAGTCGCGCGGACGACCCCTCGGCGGCCGCCTCGCGGACCGAGGACGCCCGACTGCTGGACGCGGCCCTCGAGCGCCTGACGTCCTTGCAGCGACGGGTGCTTTTGTTGCGGTACTTCGGGCAACTCACGTTTGCCCAGATCGCCGAGACGGTCGGCTGCCCGTTGGGCACGGCCCTGAGTCACGCCCATCGCGGTCTGGCCGCCCTGCGAGGGATCTTGGTGGAGGGGGACCGATGAACGACGAAATGAAACAGATCGAAACACGACTAGAACAGGCCACCGCGCCGGGAAACCACATCGACCCGGGGCTCGACGCCAGCACGGCCGTGATGCGCGAGACGTGGCTGGCGCTGGGGCGGTTGCTGGAGTCGACGCAGTCGGAAGCGACCGAGGCGAACGTGCCACATTGCGAGAATCGCAACCGGCACTGGCGAGACGCCAGTGCCACCCAGCAGCGTGCGTGGATGGGATGGGCGTTGGCGGCGGCCGTTGTGTTGCTGGTCGGGGCGACGGTCCTGTGGGGACTGATGCAGGGCGATTCGGGCCCGCGGCCTGGTGGACCGGGACAGGGTAAAGTGGCCACCGTGCCGAAAGATCCGCCGTCGAAGGCGCCCGGTGTTTTACAATCGCCTGTGCCGGCTGCCCCGGCGGCAAACGCGGCCTTGACGAAGAGCGAGTTGGAGTGGGACGATTCGCTGGACGACGAGATCCGCACGGCCGGTCTGGCCCTGTTGGCCACCGAACAAGGCTGGAACGATCCGGCCCGGCCGGTCAACCTGGTTTACGAACAGCTTCAACGGATCGAGAAGGATTGTTCGCAAGACGTGCTTTGAGGAATGGCCAAGGGGCTGAGGTTCAAGGTATGATACGAGAAGGAGGTGTTGCCATGCGATTCAAAATGGGATTGACTGTCGTGCTGTTGTTGACGGTGCTTCTGTTGGCCGTGGGACCGGCGTGGGCACAGCGTCCCGCTCCCGACCACGATCGGCCGCCGGCCGCGCCGCCAGACGTTCTTGCGCCCCTGATGCCAGGCGAGGAAGAGGAGGACGTCAGGATGCCCCCGCCGCCTCGCCCGCAGGATCGCCGAGGTCTGGACGCGGAGCGGCGACTACGAGGCGATTTCGAGCCCCGGCCGGACAGGCCCCATGACCGTCCACCGCGACTCGAGGGACCCGATGCAGGCCCGGGCCGCGAGGGCAGCTTTGGTCCTCTAGACGTCGACGGCTCTCGGCCCCGACCCCCGCGGCCAAACGTGGGACCTGGAATCGGAGGGCCCGAGGGACCCATGAACATGCCTGGGCACATGCCTGGACCGCGCGACGTGCTGGTTCCACGACCGGACGACCCGATGGGCCCGGGCAGGCCGGGCGGCAACGATCCACAGATGATCCCCTTTCGATTTCGCGATGCCGACCCGGAGGTCGTCGCGACGCTTTCGAATTTAGCCCAGGCGGATCATATCCTCGCGGTCCAGTCGAACGAACTGGCCGAGAGGTTTCGCCGCTCGGAAGGTGAAGAGAGGGCGAAGATCCGGGAGAGGCTGGTCCAAACCGTGAACAAACACTTCGAAGTCCGACAGGAACGCCGCGAGTTCGAGTTGAAGCAGGTCGAAAAGGAAGTCGAGCGCCTGCGCAACGCCATCAAACGCCGCAGCGAAGCCCGGGAGGCCATCGTCGAACGTCATATCCGCAGGCTCACCGGCGAGAAGGACGAACTGGAGTTCTAGCTCGGCGCGTCACGGGCCATTGCGCCATGCAACGGGGACATTCCGTCTGGCCTCCGTCACCGACGGGCGCCGGCGCCGAATGTCCCCTTTTTTGCTCTTTGTGTCTTGGCGCCTTTGCGTGGACCCTCCGGCCGCTCGACGTGCGTTCACCTCGGCTCGCTAATTCGGGTGGGGATTTGACCCTTTTGAAGAAATCTGGTGAGATAAAAGCACGCTCAACGGGCACCAGAGGGCAGCGGACGAAAATTGGCATTTTGGCAGTCCCTTGAGCAAGTGCACTACGGTCTCTGTTGTGTGCCGCGGTTTCGCCCAAGTCGTGGGTTGGCGCGAGTCCTTGCCAGCCACGACTTTCACCAAGCCGTGGCATTCTTCTCTTCTTGACGCGAGCCAGGGGTCTCATATACCCTGCGAGCGATCTTCTCTTGCGGGTAGAAGGTTTCTTCCGGTCCGCGAACGGACCACCCCGATTCGCAAGGGACTTCTCTCGGCACGCGGAGTACTCTTCTCAATGTGCGAAGGGCATTCTTTTTCTGCCTTATTGGCAGAAGGAGTCAACGATGATTCGAACGGAACGTGTGACAGTTTGGGTGTTGGGCCTGTGGCTGACGTGCGGCGCGGCGCAGGCAGACATCTATCAGTGGGAGTGGGTGGGTTCTGTCCCCGGACAGGGCAAACGGCAATCATCTATACTTTGTGTCGACGGCGCCGGCGTCTCGCCCGCGCCCTCCGCCGATCTCTCCGGACGTGATCTTTCGATGGCCTATCTGATTGGAGTAGATCTCGAGAGCGCCTCACTCGTTGACGCGCGACTTCCCTTAGCCGATCTGACAGGCGCCTATCTCTCGTCGGTCGACTTCGAGAACACTATCCTCAGCGGGGCCGTACTCGGCGGGGCAATCCTCAATGAAGCGGACTTCTCTTCCGCAATGGTTGCCAATGCGGATCTGAGCGGAGTTCTGGCTCACGAAACGGTCTTCGACTCGGCCATGCTCTCCAACTCCAGCCTGGCCGGCGCGGATCTGGAGAACGCGCGGTTCACCCAGGCGATTCTCGGCAATGCCGACTTTACAGGGGCGAACCTGCACGGTGCGGACCTGTCTTCCGCTATGCTGAGCAACACCACATTCTGCGGTGCTGTCATAACTAATGCAGATTTCTCGGACACCACGATCCGCGGGTTTCTCCCGACGCAACTCTACAGCACAGTCAGCTACGAAGGGCACAATCTGAAAAGCGTAAACCTGGCCGACAATAACCTCACTGGGTGGAGCTTCGTCGGGCAAGATCTCGAAGGAGCATCCTTTCAAAGCGCCGAGTTGCAGAATGCGGACTTCACTGATGCCTCGGTAGTGTACGCAAACTTCGCGTTCGCTACGAACCACGGGTTCTCGCCACAGCAACTCTACAGCACGGCCAGCTACCGTCATCGCCAGCTTTCGGCAATCTGCCTCAACGGGAACACGCTCGACCGATGGGATTTCGCCGGTCAAGGATTGTATGGCGCTGATTTCCAGAACGCGTCCTTGGTCAACACGAACCTCCAGAATACCTATCTCCTTTGGGCTGACTTCTACCTCGCGAGACTTACGGGAACCGACTTGCGCGGTGCGAAACTCAACGGCGGCGAACTCGACCGCGCCATCCTGCGCAACACGATCCGCGCCGATGGTCACATCGACGGCCTTGTGCTGGACGGAGACGACATGCTCCTGGTCCGTGACATCAATCCGGGCATGGCCGTCAAGGTTCTAGACGAGATGAGTATAGATGCCGGAGCCACGTTGTGCCTGGTGTTCGAGGACGCGGAGTGGGGATCCACTATCGTGACCGACGGAATTGCTGAGGCCGTTCTGGGCGGAAACCTGGAACTGACGTTCGCCGAGGGTGTGGACCCCGAAACGCTGACCGGAGTGACATTCGACCTGTTTGACTGGGGCGACACGCAATGCGTGGGTGAGTTCGACGTGGTTAGTGAATTCACCTGGGACACGTCGCAGCTCTACACGACCGGTGAGGTGCGGCTCCTAGCTCTTTCGACGATGCCTGGCGACGCCAACGGAGATGGTGAGGTCGACGCCGCCGACGCGGCCGTCCTGGCGGCCCATTGGCTCTCGACCGTGACGCCGGGGGAAGACGGAGACTTCAACGGCGACGGTATCGTCAATGATCGGGACGCCTCGATCCTTGCAGCGAATTGGACCGGCGGGACCGATGAGCAATCCGTGCCCGAGCCGTCCACCTGGGCTGGCATCCTGAGCGGACTCCTGGTCCTCTCGGCAGCCGGTCGACGTGCCAGGCGACGTCGGTAACGAACCGTCAGATTGACGAAACGGGAAACCTAATCGAAATACGCAACCGCGTTGGTGAAGACGGCAAGGCCATCGGACGTTGCGTCGGTTTCGCTTCGGGTCCAGCGGGGATGATGGGTGGGATCGACGTGGCGTTCGGGGTGCGGCATGAGGCCCAGCACGCGGCCGGTCGAATCGCAGACACCGGCCACGTCGCCCATCGATCCGTTCGGGTTGTCGGGGAACGGGACTGAGCCGTTTCCGCCTGCCGTTCCGCCGGGCAGCCGCCGGTAGCGGAGCACCAGTTGGCCGGCCGTGTCGAGGCGGTCGAGGACCTGGGCCGAGCGGGTGACGAACTTGCCTTCGGCATGGGCCACGGGCAGGTACATCCGTTGGATACCTCGCAGGAAGACGCACTTATCGCCTTCGACGCCCAGTTCGACCCAGCGGTCTTCAAACCGGCCCGAGTCGTTCCAGGTGAGCGTGGCCGGCAGTCCTTCGTCGGCGTCCGGTTCGAGCAGCACGCCCGACTTGATGAGGATCTGGAACCCGTTGCAGATGCCCAGGATCAGCTTACCGGCGTCCTTGAACGCCGTCATCGTGTCGGCCAGGTGATGTTGGATCTGGTTGCCCAGGATCCGCCCGGCTGCCACGTCGTCGCCGTAGCTGAACCCGCCGGGCAGACAAAGAATCTGAAACCGCTCGATCACGGCCGGATCTTCCAGCACCCGATTCACATGCAGCCGCTCGGCCTTGGCGCCGGCTTTCTCGAAAGCAAACATCGTCTCCCGATCGCAATTCGTGCCGGGAGCCCGGAGGATAAGAACGTTGGGTTGGGTCATGGTGAATGATTGAGCTTCATACTGATTCGAGAATGGCAGAGGGAAGGGGCCACAGATGAACACAGATTAACACAGATGAGGTGGAAATGGTGTTGGGTGGCACTGGCATCTTGCCAGTGCATTTGCTACCAGCACTGGCAGGATGCCAGTGCCACCCTCTGAATTCCATCTGTGTTAATCCGTGTTCATCTGTGGCCTCTTCGTTTCTTTTCTTTTTCTTACCACGCCAGCGGTTTGCGCCAGGCGTTTTTGAGGGTTTTGAGTTCGGCTTCGACGACCAGCGGGGCGTCGACTCCGGTTGGCGCGTCGGTCTCGTCGTTGGGAATAGGATGGGGGATGCCGACGATCTGTAGTTGATCGGTGTCGGTCACTTGGCCGACCGCGGCAAACGGCACGCCGGCCAGTGTCTTTTCGAAGGCCTCGGTGTGCTCGGGACGGACTTCGCACAGGAAACGCGTGTTCGACTCCGAGAAAAGCAACGCCGCCGTGGCCGACGGGTACGTGGCCAGCGGGTGGATCTCGACGTCCTTCATCTGCTTGCGCAGGGCCTCGACCGCGGCGACCGACGCGGCGTCGGGCTCGATCGCGTGGGGCACCTGGCCGAGGAACACCCGCAGGCCCAAGCCTCCGGCAAAGGCCATTTCGGCCGCCGCGACGGCCAGCCCACCCTCGCTCAGGTCGTGGCACGCCCGGACCAACCCGGCATGGATCGCCCCGTGCACGGCCGCGAACGTCCGCTTGGCTGCCTCGGGCTCGACCTGAGGCACTTGTCCCCCGGTGAGCGACTCAATCAGGGCAAAGTGCGACCCGCCGAGTTCTTCTTTGGTCAGGCCGACCAGATAGACGTAGTTGCCCGGCTCCTTGAGATCCATCGTGACGCACCGGCTCACGTCCTCGACCTGGCCCAACGCGCTGATCAACAGCGACGGCGGGATGGCGATCGGCTCGTCCGCGCCCTCGGGCCGGAATTCGTTGTTCAGGCTGTCCTTGCCGCTGATGAAGGGCGTACCCAACACGGTGGCCAGGTCGTAACAGGCCACGGCCGCGCGGACGAGCGAGCCGAGCGTTTCGGGCCGGTCGGTGTTGCCCCAGCAGAAATTGTCCAAAATGGCGATTCGCGTTGGATCGGCCCCGACCGCCACGCAATTGCGCACGGCTTCGTCGATCGCGCTGGCGGCCATGTGGTACGTGTCCAGGTCGCCGTAGTGCGGGTTCATGCCACAGGCAACGACGATGCCTCGCCGGCTGTCCAACACAGGCCGCAACACGGCCGCGTCGCCCGGGCCGTCGTTATTCACGCCCACCAGCGGCTTGACCACGCTGCCGCCTTGCACCTCGTGGTCATACTGCCGGATGATCCAGTGCTTGCTGGCCACGTTGAGCGAGCCAAGAATGCGGGTCAGCTCCTCGGTGTAGTCCCACGTATGTTTCTCGGGCAAGGTCTGCTCGACCACGGCCGGCGGCGTGTAGACGGCCTCGCGGACCACCGGCGGACGGCCGTCGTGCAAGAACTGCATCGTCAGTTGGCCGACTTCCTCGTCGTGATACTTGAGCGTCAGCCGGCCCGTGGGCTCGAATTTCCCGATCACCGTGGCCTCGACGCCCTCTGACTCGCACAGGGCGTGCAGCTCGTCCCACTTGTCGGGCGGAACGGAGAGCGTCATCCGCTCCTGGGCCTCGGAGATCCAGATTTCGGTGTAGGAGAGGCCTTCATACTTCAGCGGGATGCGCTCCAGCCAGACTTCCGCGCCGATTTTCTCGCCCATCTCGCCGACCGCGCTGGAGAACCCGCCGGCTCCGCAGTCGGTCACGGCGTTGTAGAGCCCTCGCTCTTGGGCAACCAGCAGGATGTCGAGGACCATCTTTTCGGTGATGGCGTTGCCGATCTGCACGGCCCCGCCGGAGAGTTCATCGCTTTCGTGGGTTAGCTCGGCCGAACTGAAGGTGGCCCCGTGGATGCCGTCACGGCCGGTGCGTCCGCCCATGCCGACGATCAGATCGCCCGGCTTGGGCTGCTTGAACGACTTGTCGACGGGAATCGTGCCGATGTTGCCGCAGTAGACCAGCGGATTGCCCAGGTAGCGCGGGTCGAAATAGACGGCCCCGTTCACCGTCGGGATGCCCATCCGGTTGCCGTAGTCGCGCACACCGTGGACGACGCCCTTCATCACGCGCCGCGGGTGCAGGACGCCTTGCGGGATCGACTCGGCCGGCGTGTCGGGCGGGGCGAAGCAGAAGACGTCCGTGTTGCAAACCGGCCGCGCGCCCATGCCCGTGCCCATCGGGTCGCGGATCACGCCGCCGATGCCCGTGTTGGCCCCGCCGTAGGGCTCCAAGGCCGACGGGTGGTTGTGCGTTTCGACCTTGAACACCACGTTGACGTTTTCGTCGAATCGGACGATGCCAGCGTTGTCCTCGAACACACTCACGCACCAATCGTCGTCGCCCGCGTCGTGGCGGATCTTCTGCGTTGCCGCGAAGATCGTCTCCTTAAGCATGTTTTTGAATGTCCGCTTGCCGGCGGGATCCTGGTAGCGGATCCGCCCGGCTAGGGTTTTGTGGCTGCAATGCTCGCTCCAGGTTTGGGCGATCGTTTCGAGTTCGATGTCGGTCGGGTCGCGTCCCAATTCGCGGAAATGGGCCTGGATCGTCTGCATCTCGGTCAGCGAGAGGAACAACTGACCCTGGAGACTTAGCTTCTGCAAGGCCGCGTCGTCCAACTGGCCCAGCGGCACGTGGACCAGCTCGAACGTATAGGGCGAGCCGACTTCGAGGTGATCGAACGTCAGCGGGCCGACGATCACTTGCTCGATGGCGTCGTTGGCCAGAATCTTGCCGCAGAGCAGTTCGACCTGATCGTCGGGCAGCCCGGCCACCCAGTACTTCTTGAGCGTCCGGACCGCGTCGGCCGTCATGTCGAAATCGGCGATGGCCGCCTGGGCGCTTTG